>NZ_JAJDWC010000111.1 GCF_022825805.1 Phaeobacter sp. | reverse complement strand
CCCGCTTCGACGCGTGCGAACGCAGCAGCCCAAATCTCCAGTCGCCTACGGCTCGTTCCGATTTGGGCTGCTGCGGTACTAACTGAAGCGGACAATTGGCATGTTACCTACACCGGACAATTCAGAATGTTCTCGACATGTTTACGCAGGGGTAGGTAACGCAACGACGTTTTCCGCCTGTGACATAACTCGTGTAACGATTGGCTTGCCCCGTTTCAAACGACTGGCCGACGTCTTTCTTTGGAACGCAATTTTCCGGCTGCATCAAGTATATTGATGTAATTGGCCGAAAAAATCACCACAGCGCCAATCAGGATCCACAGATCCAGCGCCTCGCCATAAAGCACCATGGCCAACAGCGCGATGGTGGGCAGGCGCGCAAAATCAATCGGCATCACCACTGTGGCCGGTGCAATGGCCAGCGCCTGCGTCATGCAAAAATGCGCTGCAAGACCGGCGCAGCCGATGATCAGCACCCAGGGCAGCACGTCTGCGGTGGGCAGGGCCATGCGACCGTCCCACCCGGCGGTGATCAGCCCCATCACCAGCTGCATCAGCGTCAGCCAGAACAGGATCGAGGCAATCGGCTCATGGCGGGTCAGCTGTTTGGTGATGATGATCGTCAGGGCAAAGAAGATGGCAGAGGCCGCGGCCGTCACGATCCCGATATTGATGCTTTCCGGGCTGGGACGCGCCACAATCAAGATACCGACAAAGCCCAGGGCCGCGGCCAGAACACGGGGTCGGGTCAGCCGTTCGCCGAGAAGCAGGGGCGACAGAAGCAACGCCCATAGCGGTGAGGTGAATTCCAGCGCAAAAACCTGCGCCAAAGGGATCAACGTCACTGCGAAGAACCACAGGTTCTGTCCAGTGAAATGAGCCGCATTGCGCCAGAGATGGCGCCTAAGCCGGTCGCGCCGCACGTCACCCCAGCGGCGCGCCAGCGTCAGGCCCGCAAGCACAATCACCAATCCCACCGCACTGCGGTACGTCATGATTTCAAAGGTATCAAGCGCGCTCCCGGCTTCGCGTCCCGCGATGGCCATGGCAGAGAACGACACAATCGCCCCCACCATCCAAAGCGCCGCTTTGCCAATCTGCGCAGTCTGCTCTGCCATCGTGCCCTCAACCTGTCCGCGACTGAGGGGATAGGCAAAACCGAAGCCAGGTCAAGAGCTGTTGTCCCTATTGGACCAACGATGTCCGCGAAGATCATCAGTTTAGCATTTTTACATATGATGCGTTAGCCAACAGGTGCTTTTGCGGTTAGGGCTATTCAATCACCGCGTATGACACGTAACTATCAAAACTGAACCGCTGAATTTGAATATTGCTCAGTCCAAGGACTTCATCGACAGCACGTGTCTCACCCGGGAACATCTTCGCGTTCAATTCATCAAAGACAATAATCGCACCCTTCGGCATTCTTGGAACGAAAGTTTCAAGAAGAACCTTTGTCGGTTCGTAGAGGTCGACATCTAGATACAATAGACTGACTACCAGGTGCGGGTTGTCCTCGAGATAGGCAGGTGCGGTCTTTGCAATGTCACCTTCTACCAACTCTACCTTCTGGATATGGTTCAATGGGCGATTGAGATCGTAGGTATGAACCGCCTCTTTCACTCTGTCCAAGGGAGACCCCTTGAGTTCGCCAATTTTCGTCAGTGTACCGTCGTTGCCGCGCAAGTCTTTTTCATCGACGGACGGAAACCCACCAAATGTGTCAAACCCAATGATCTTGCGCGTGTGATTGGTCGGTTCCAATATGGACGAAAGTTTTGCCCAGGCCATCGTCCCACCACCGTGGAGAACCCCGCCTTCGACGATGGAACCGTTTACGTTAAGAATTTTTTGAAAGATCTCGTATTTCGTCAGGAATTTTGCAATCGACTGCCGGGAAGCGTATTTTGGAAACGCATCGAGGCGATCAACAATGCTGTCCGTATCCGAAAGAAAGAGATCTTCCATGGCTGCGAATTGATTCAAGTCGCCCGATGATTGATTTCGTGGTTCACGACTGTGTTTTATCATTGGTTCAGACATTTACGGTTCCTTTCATCAACGTCGAATGCGGTCCGGCAGTTGAAGATGAGTAGCGGAGTTGGATTGAGTAGCGGATCTGATCAGAAATGTTCAGATTTGACGAATGGATGAGGTATGAGCTGAAGAACAGCGCGCTGCCACGTTCCATTTCGATGATGTTTACGGGTTGATGAAAGATCCCAGTGGGCAGAGATTTCTTTCCAACTCGATATGTGTGCGGTATCGGTCCGGAACTGTGACTTGATGTCATGACCGACAAAGCACCAGTATGTGCAAATGTATCCTGTAGGGGGATCCAAACGGTTAGTTCTTGACTATTTCCCTGCACGTAGAAATCGTCTTGATGCCAGAAAGCGAGCTCTTTGTTTTCAAAGGGAACATCAATCCTGAGAGGGATCTTGTTGTAGAGCACGGGCGCGTCGATGAGCGATTTTACAACATCGACAATACTTCGATTGTGCCCAAGTTCGAGGATGCTTGGATGGTCCCTGATTGCATCATAAACAGAGGTAACAATCTCAGGCCTGTTTTTCGCAAGTTCAATCCATTCGGGATCTTGAATCGACTGCGATTGCGGTAAATGTTCGCGAATTTCACTCAGGATAAGTGCATCAATCGCCGACAGGTCGACAGATGAAAGAAGACCCTCTGAGAGATGCCAGCCCTGACGCTGGTAGTCCGTATCGTTCAAGCGACCAACCTTCCAATCTAAATCTTTGGCTTTGCAAAACACCGGAGCTCCCGTTGATCGGAAGCGCAACCCTAGGTCGTTGGAACAGATATCTCAAAAGAACCTAACTATTTTACTAATTTCGAAATAAATTTCTTCTCATTGGCGCACAGTGGGTCGCTCTAATGCTAAAGAGAAAACCCCGACCAATGGGCCGGGGTTTGCGTGTATTGGATTTTGGTGGTTATTCCCACTCGATCGTGCCCGGAGGCTTTGAGGTGATGTCATAGGTGCAGCGGTTGATGCCCTTGACCTCGTTGATGATGCGCGTTGCGGTTTCGCCGAGGAATTCGTGGCTGAACGGGTAGTAATCCGCCGTCATGCCGTCGACCGATGTCACCGCGCGTAGGGCGCAGGCGTAGTCATAGGTGCGACCGTCGCCCATCACGCCGACGGTGCGCACTGGCAGGATCGCGACAAATGCCTGCCAGATCTCATCATAGAGGCCATGTTTGCGGATCTGGTCGATGTAGATCGCATCCGCTTCGCGCAGGATCTCCAGCTTTTCGCGGGTGATTTCGCCGGGGCAGCGGATCGCAAGGCCTGGTCCGGGGAAGGGGTGGCGGCCGATGAAGCTCTGCGGCAGGCCCAGTTCGCGGCCCAATGCGCGCACTTCGTCCTTGAACAGCTCGCGCAGCGGTTCCACCAGCTTCAGGCCCATCTTTTCGGGTAGGCCGCCAACGTTGTGGTGCGATTTGATCGTGACCGAAGGGCCGCCAGAGAAGCTCACCGATTCAATGACATCGGGGTACAATGTGCCCTGCGCCAGGAACTCGGCGCCTTCGATCGTGTTCGCATGTTTCTGGAACACATCGATGAACAGCTTGCCGATGATCTTGCGCTTGGTTTCCGGATCCGACTGACCGTCCAGCTCGCCCAGGAACAGCTCTTGTTCATCCGCGTGGATCAGCTGAATGTTGTAGTTGTCCCGGAACATCGAGACCACTTCTTCTGCTTCGTTTTTACGCAGCAGGCCATGATCCACAAAGACACAGGTCAGCTGGTCGCCAATCGCCTCGTGAATGAGGATCGCGGCAACAGAACTGTCGACCCCGCCGGACAGACCGCAGATCACCTTCTTTTCGCCAACCTGCTCGCGGATCTTTTCGATCATCTGCTCGCGGTAGGCACCCATGGTCCAGTCGCCTTTGAAACCCGCCAGTTTGACAAAGTTCTCATAAAGCTTGGCGCCATTGGGGGTGTGGTGCACCTCGGGGTGGAATTGCACCGCATAGAAGTGGCGCGACACATCTGCCGTGATCGCGTAAGGCGCATTGGGGGAGGTGCCGTAAACCTCAAAACCGGGAGCGATTTCAGATACATGGTCGCCGTGGCTCATCCAGACCTGCTCGTCACCTTCGGTGAACCAGCCTTTGAGGATATCCAGCTCGCTTTTCGGGGTGACATAGGCGCGGCCAAATTCCGCGGTGCCGTGGCCGCTTTCCACTTTGCCGCCCAGCTGGGTCATCATGGTCTGCTGACCATAGCAGATGCCGAGGATCGGAATGCCGTAGTCGAAAATCTCCTGCGGCGCGCGCGGGCTGCCCTCGCGGGTGACGCTGTCGGGGCCACCGGAGAAGATCACCGCCTTGGGCGCGAATTGGCGCACAAAGTCCATCGTGACATTCTGATAGGGGTGGATTTCGCAATAGACATTGAGTTCACGCAGGCGGCGCGCGATCAGCTGCGTCACCTGGCTGCCAAAGTCGATGATGAGGAGGCGGTCATGGGCTGTATCGGTCATGTACGCGCCTTAGGGCAGTGGGCTGGTTTTCGCAAGGTCTTTGTCCTCTTGTTGGCATCAGCGCCTGCCAAAGACGCCGCCGTTGTACTCGACTGCCTCGATGCAGGGCGTGGAACAGCGCGGTGCGTGGTGCAGAGCCCTGGTTGAGGCGGGGCAATCACGGGTGCAACAGTCTGCGCCCCGATGGGTGCCGCAGCCGCCACCAAAAGCGGACTCCACCGCCCTTGCCAGATGGGCCGCGTGGGGATTTGTCGGGAATTTGACGAAACCTGCCTATAATTTGACGAAACCTGCCTATCCTGCCTATAATGTCGCTTTTCAACGTCAGAGGACGCAATCCTGCGGCGGCACCTTGGCAGAGGGTTGTAGGGGTTTCGCCAATGAAATGCCTGTGGTGAGGACAAACCATGACAGAAGCAGCTCCGGCAGCCCCCCGTCGTCGCGCCCGTGGAGGCGGTGGTGCCGCCCGCCGCGCTGAGCGCACTGGCGTCAAAATCGAGACCGCTAAATTTATCGAGCGCAACATCCCGAACTTCGAAGTTTTGAGCGAAGAAGCGCTGCAGCTTATTGAATATAACGCTGACACCATCCTGGAAGAAGTGGGCGTCAACTTTGTTGACAACCCCGCGGCACTGGATCGCTGGCGTGAAGCTGGCGCCACCGTCGAAGGCGAGCGGGTGCGTATCCCGCGTGGTCTGGCCCGCGAGCTGTGCAAGACCGCACCTTCCGAGTTCACCCAGCACGCGCGCAATCCGGAAAAATCCGTGGTTGTCGGCGGCAAGAACATGGTGCTGGCACCTGTCTATGGTCCTCCCTTCGTGCGCGATGCCAAAGGTGGCCGCCGCTATGCGACACTGGATGATTTCCAGAAGTTCGTGAAGCTGGGCTACATGTCCAAATGGCTGCACCATTCCGGCGGCACCGTCTGCGAGCCGACCGATGTGCCGGTGAACAAACGCCACCTGGACATGCTGCTGGCGCATATGACGCTGAGCGACAAGCCGTTCATGGGATCGGTGACAGATCCGAGCCGTGCCAAGGACTCCATCGAAATGTGCGAGATCCTGTTCGGCAAAGAGTTCGTGCGCGACAACACCGTGATGACCTCGCTCATCAACATCAACTCGCCCATGACCTTTGACGATGTGATGATGGGTGCGCTCGAAGTGTACGCCGCGCACAATCAGGCCTGCATCGTATCGCCCTTCATCGTGGGTGGCGCCATGGCGCCTGTGTCCGTTGCGGGCACGTTGACCCAGGTTCTGGCCGAGGTTCTGGCCGGTGTCGCCTACAGCCAGCTGATCCGTCCGGGTGCGCCCGTGATCTTTGGCGCAATGGTGACGTCGATCGACATGAACTCCGGTGCGCCGACCTTTGGCACCCCGGAAGCCTCGCACATCACCTATGGTGCTGGTCAGCTGGCGCGCCGCATGAACCTGCCGTTCCGTTCCGCTGGCTCTTTCTGTGGCTCCAAACTGCCCGACGCGCAGGCGGCCTATGAGACCGCGAACTCGCTGAATATGGGGCTGCTGTCTGGTGTGAACTTCCAATTGCACTCCTGTGGTTGGCTCGAAGGCGGTCTGGTGGCGGATTTCGAAAAATTCGTTATGGACGCCGATCAGCTGGGTGTTCTGCACGGGCTCGCCAAAGGGGTCGAGGTCGACGAGAACGCACAAGCGATGGACGCAATCCGCGAAGTTGGCCCCGGCGGTCACTACCTCGGCTGCGCCCACACGCAGGCGAACTTCAAGGACGCGTTCTGGAAGACCGAGTTGCTGGACTACAAGCCGTTTGAAACTTGGGAAGAGGAAGGCGCGCGCGACACTATGGTGCTGGCATCCAACCGCGTGGAAACTCTGTTGAACGCCTATGAGGCGCCGCCAATGGATCCCGAGATCTACGCGAAGCTGCAGGCCTATGTCGCTGAGAAGAAAGCGTCGATGGAAGACAGCTTTATCTAAGCGCTGATACCATTTGACCTGCGACGACAGGTTCTGAACGGCGGCTCCGATGGGGTCGCCGTTTTGCGTGGCGCGTGTGTTCCGCTTTTTTGTCTCTGGCTGACCGCTCTGGGCATGGTCTGTTGCGGGCTTGCCTGCACTGGTCGTTTCGGCGGGCGGCGGTGGGCAAGGCCAAGTGCAAGGCCTGTGGCAAAGTTAGATGAGATGTCAGGTGAGATGTCAGGTGAGATGTCAGATGAGATCTCAGGGGCCAGCTCGCGGGCGTGGCAATGCCTGCCGACTTGCGCCTGCGGCTGTCGATCTGCGCCACGGTGCTGCAGCGCCGCGCGACCCTCTGCCAGCGCCGCGCGCCCCTCTGCCAGTACCGCGATCAACACGGTCAGATGGGTGCGGACATCATAGCTGCCGTCTCCCAGGTGGCGGCGCTGTTCGTGATCCGTTTCCAGCTGCAACAGCCGCGCCAACCCGCTCTGCACCGGCGGCAGGGTGCTGGTTCCCAGAATGCGGCGCAAATCCCGTTTGCGGCGGTACTGCGCGGCACCAATCCGGGCTGCGCGCACCAGTAAAGAGGGCCGGTTGAGCTGCTGCACTTGGGTCAGGGTATCGGTCATCGTCCACTCCCATTTTTGCTGAAGGTGAGTCTCTCCTTATCACAACCTTGCCGGGTGTTGCGGGCAGGGGCTGTTC
Organism: Phaeobacter sp.; assembly: GCF_022825805.1. GTDB lineage: Bacteria > Pseudomonadota > Alphaproteobacteria > Rhodobacterales > Rhodobacteraceae > Phaeobacter. The sequence continues at coordinate 41,816 of NZ_JAJDWC010000111.1, read as the reverse complement.
GGCGAACGGTCCGTTGGAGATTGATTGAGGAAAATTTGAAATTATTGATTCCTAAATCACACAATCGAACAAAAACAGATGGATAACAGCTTTGGAAAGGATCTTTAGCGCGAATTTTCTTGGTGGGAGTGGCGCCTCCTGATTTTGAAAGTGGGGTGAAAATGCAAACTATAGATGTATCATGTCTGCCGGATTGGGTGCCGGAAGAGGCATTTCGCTATCTGGAGCACACCGAAAAAGGCCGGTCGATCCGAAATCTGGCCAAACAGGCCGGCTGCCACCCGTCGACGGTGCTGCGGCAGGTGCGCCGGTTGGAGCGGCGTCGCGACGATCCGCTGGTGGACAGCGCGTTGAGCAATCTGGCCGCCAACCATTATGCCGATCGGGCCCGAAATCTCGGCTTTGGCCCGGCGCCGCTGTCGGCACGGTCGCTGGTTCACCAAAAGACAGGTGAGGGGGATTGCGAGAGCGAAGCGGCCTTTGACACGCAGGCACTGGAGGTGCTGACCTGTCTCAACTCCACCGGTGCCGTCCTGGCGATTGCCGATGGTATGGAAAAGGCGGTTGTGGTGCGCGAACCCACCGCCGGAGAGATTGGGGGCACCGCCAAGAAAATGGTGATCGAACGCAGCTTTGCCGAGGCGCTGGCGTTGCGGGACTGGATCGCGGGATCGGGGGGAGGGCGGCTCAATCGCTATCGCATCACCTCCGAAGGGCGCAGGGCTCTGAAGCGGATCATCGCGGCCTGTGAAAATCGGGAAAAACGCCGCCGAGAGGCCATCGGCATTGCAGGTGGCATCGCGGGTGGCAGCGTGGGCCGGGATTGGGTGGCTGACGCCCGCGACAAGGATGGCCCCGACGCGGCACGGTCGCGGCGGCGGCGGTATCGCGCACGATACGGTCTGGCCGAAAGCCCGCTGCATATGTTGGCGCGGCTCACCGATCAGGATGGTGTGCCCTTTCTCAGCGCCGATCTGGTGCGCGCGGGCGAGCGGTTGCGCGAAGATTTCGAACTGGCGCAGGTCGCGCGCCATCTGTCGGTCAAGCGGCAAGAGCCCTATGCCCCGATTGATCTCTTGTCTGATCCGCCTGCCGTGGCACGAGATCTGGTCGCGGACGCTGAACAGGAGGCTGGTGACACGCTGACAGTCATGCCCAGATCGCGGCGCAACCGGCGACCGGGCGACGCCGCGGTCGAGGCCGAGGAGCGCGCCAACAAAGCCTTCGAAGCCCTGGGCGCGGGACTGAGCGACATCGTGTTTCGCTGTTGCTGCCAGATGGAAGGGTTGGAAGCGGCCGAGCAGCAGCTGGGCTGGTCGGCGCGATCGGGCAAAATCGTCCTTCGGATCGCTCTGCAGCAGCTGCAGCTGTTCTATGCGGGACAGGCGGCACCTGATGACATGATTGGCTAGGCTTGTTGATTGGGGCAGATCTGATAAGAGGGGCTTATGAATTTTACCCTGCGCCAGCTCAGCTATTTCCGGTCCTTGTGCCAGCACCGCAACTTTGGTCGCGCCGCCGAGGCGGTGCATGTGTCACAGCCTGCACTGTCAGTGCAGATCCGCGGGTTGGAAGAGATCATGGGCGGGCCGCTGGTGGAACGGCGCGCTCGCGATGTGGTGCTGACGCCGCTGGGACGGCAGGTCTTGGATCTGGCTGATCACGTGCTGGAGGCCGCGCGCGATCTGGACCGTTTGGCACGGGATCAGGGCCATGGGCAACGCAGCCTCGCCCTGGGGGTGATCCCGACGCTTGCGCCCTATCTGTTGCCGGGCACATTGGCGCAGCTGCGTGCGCTGGATGTGCAGCTGTTGGTGACCGTGCGGGAGGCACGGACCGAACGCCTGTTGCAACTGCTGCAGGATGGGGAGCTGGACGCCGCGGTCCTGGCGCTGCCGAGCGGCGTTGAAAATCTGGTGGAAGCCGAACTGTTTCGCGACCATTTCCTGCTGGCAGGATCGCGCAGCCGATTGGCGCAGATGGATGAGCTGGACAATCAGATGCGCCCCACCGACCTGCGCACCGAACAGTTGATGCTGTTGGAGGACGGCCATTGTCTGACGGATCAGGCGCTGGAGGTTTGCGCCATGACACGGGCCTCTTCGGCGATCAATATGGGGGCGGGATCACTGGGGACGCTGTCGCGGCTGGTGGCGGCGGGTTTTGGTCTGACCTTGATGCCGGAGTTGGCGGCGCAGGCGGAATGTGACGCCGCAACCGGGCTGTCGGTACGCCGGTTCCCCGCGCCGCAGCCCTATCGGCGGATCGGGCTGGTGCGACGCGCCTCCAGCGCTGGGGGCGATTGGTTTGACCAACTGGCGCGGGTGGTGCGCGAGGTCGGAGAGACGATCATTCACGACAGCCGTGCGCGGTTCTGAAACAGCCTCGCAGCCGCATTAGGGCTTGGCGTTACCCGCAAAAGAAAACGGGCGCTGAAACAGCGCCCGTCTGATTTGTACGGTGTTTGTGGTGTTTTGTCTGTCTTGTGAGCGGCCAGCCGAGTGGTCTGACAAAGCCACGCGAGCCCAAAAACCAGGTCAGACAAAACAGCTGCCATTTAGGCGGCGACTTCGGCCTTGGCGGCTTTCAGGTGCTTCAGCAGGTTTTCAGGGGAGGACACGCCATAGGGGTCTTCGCCGTGGTTGTCGGACAGGCCGGGCTCTTCGAACCAGGCTTCGACAACGCCATTGTCTACGATGGCTGCATAGCGCCAGGAGCGGTTGCCGAAGCCGAGATTGTCCTTGGCGACCAGCATACCCATTTTGCGGGTGAATTCGCCGGAGCCATCGGGGATCACATCGACGTTTTCCAGCTCTTGCGCGCGGGCCCAAGCGTTCATCACGAAGCTGTCGTTCACCGACATGCAGTAAATCGCATCAATGCCTTCTGCGGTGAAATCACCATAGCCTTTTTCAAAGCCGGGCAGCTGGTAGGTCGAGCAGGTGGGGGTGAAGGCGCCGGGCAGCGAAAACAGGACAACGCGCTTGCCTGCGAAGTAATCGGCGGTGGTTTTGTCTTCCCAGCGGAAGGGGTTGTCGCCACCGATGGACTCGTCGCGCACGCGGGTGTGGAAGGTCACGTCGGGCAGTTGAACGCCAGCTTTCATGATGAAGCTCCTTAACGTCGATTTGATTGGATGTGAGTGTGTTTTCGCGGGTCGAGTTATAATAGTTCTAAGGCCAGTTCAACGGAAAAACGCTGCATGTGAAAAACACCTTTGAAGCGTCTAGAGGGTTGTGGATAAATGCAAATTTCTCCGAAAATCGTGCTTTTTTCTGCACCTGCACGGTGATCGCAAGCGGTTCCTGAGGCCGGGCTGCGGCCAGGTATCGCAGCAAGCGGCAAACAGGCTCTGATTTGCGACTCATTGCGCTTTTCTTCGGCGCTGTTTCGTCGGGAGTATCAGACCACGAACTGGCCCAGACCTGTGCTGGTGTCATGTCAGCCTTGTGCCCGTTGCAAAGCAGGGTTGCGTGGCTTGCGTGGGTCGTAGCCCGGTGTCGGCCGGGTCATGGGCAAGCGGTCATAAGGGATCTTGCGCGCTGATCACGCGCTGACCTCAGCGGAATGTCAGCGAACCGCATAAAAAATGACGAAAAACCCGCATGTTCTAGCAGTTTGGAAAGGAGTTTGCGTCAAGCTGCGCCGAAAGAGGCCGCGGAAAGATGTCAAAGGTTTGGGCAATATTCGGTCAAACGGGGCATTCTGACACGTGCCTGTCGTGCAGCGCGCAAGGCTGGTGACGTGAGCAGGACTGGTCCTGTAAGATCGGCCCTGCAATACTGGCGGTGTCAAACCCGCACAACTATGTTACGAAGAGTAAAGCACAAAAGCCGCAAGGGAACATTCCGTGAGAGATCTGAAAATCCCCGAGCAACGCCACCCGGAAAAGGCGCATCGCCCAGACAATGCGCAGCCCAAGAAGCCAAGCTGGATCCGGGTCAAGGCGCCAGGGGGCAAGGGTTATGCAGAAACGCATAAGATCATGCGCGACAACAACCTGGTCACCGTCTGTGAAGAGGCCGGATGCCCCAATGTGGGCGAATGCTGGAGCCAGGGCCACGCCACCATGATGATCATGGGGGACATCTGCACGCGGGGCTGCACCTTCTGCAACATTGCCACGGGTCGCCCCGATACGCTGGATGCGTTTGAACCGGGCCGTGTGGCCCATGCGGTGCAGAAACTTGGTCTGAACCATGTGGTTATCACGTCGGTTGACCGTGACGATCTCGAAGATGGCGGCGCGGATCACTTTGCCCAGACGATCCGGGCGGTGCGTCACCGCAGCCCCTCGACCACGATTGAAATCCTGACGCCGGACTTTTTGAAGTGTGCCCCAGATGTGCTGGAAACTGTGGTTGCGGCGAAACCGGATGTGTTCAACCACAATCTGGAAACCGTGCCGGGTCTCTATCCCGGTGTGCGCCCGGGCGCGCGGTATTTCCATTCCCTGCGCCTGTTGCAGCGGGTGAAAGAGCTGGATCCGTCGGTCTTTACCAAATCCGGCATCATGGTGGGCCTGGGTGAAAACCAGCAGGAGGTCAAACAGGTGATGGATGACATGCGCGCGGCGGATGTCGATTTCCTCACCATTGGGCAATATCTGCAGCCCACGCCCAAACACCACGCGGTGGATCGGTTCGTGACGCCGGAGGAATTCGCCGCCTATGAAAAAGCCGCTTATGGCAAAGGCTTTTTGATGGTGTCGGCAACGCCGTTGACGCGGTCGTCCTATCACGCGGGTGATGACTTTGCCCGCTTGCGTGAGGCGCGCAACAAAAAGCTCGGCCTGGCATGACGCCGGAACGTTTGGCGCAGCTGACCACGCTGCGCCAGGCTCTGCACCGGATACCGGAGGTGTCGGGCGCAGAGGAAAAGACCGCTGCATTCATCACTGAGTATCTGCGCGAGTTTGCCCCTGATCACCTGTTGACCGGCTTGGGTGGCCATGGCGTGGCGGCGGTCTATGACGGCGCAGCCGAGGGGCCGACGGTCATGATCCGCTGTGAGCTGGATGGATTGCCGATCCCAGAGCTGTCGGATCAACCCTATCGCTCGACCCATGTGGGGCGCGGGCATCTGTGCGGACATGACGGCCATATGACCATGGTTGCCGCCCTCGCAGAGGAGTTGTCCGCGACACGCCCTGCGCGCGGTCGGGTGGTGCTGATGTTCCAGCCGGCCGAAGAGACCGGCAAGGGCGCGCCTGCGGTTGTTGCGGATCCTGCTTTTGCTGACATTGCGCCGGATTACGCGTTTTCCCTGCACAATCTGCCGGGCCTGCCGGTTGGGCAGATTGCCCTGTGTTGCGGGCCTGCCAATTGCGCATCACGCGGGATGCGGATCCGGCTGAGCGGGCGGACCTCCCATGCGGCGGCCCCCCAGGACGGTGTGTCGCCGGCTGGTGCGATGGCGCAACTGCTGCCGGGTTTGGTCGCACTTGGCGGTGGCGCCGATCTGGGTGCGGATTACGCGCTTGTGACGTTGACCCATGCGCGTCTGGGCGAAGCAACCTTCGGGATCGCGCCGGGTGAAGGCGAGGTCTGGGCCACGCTGCGCACGGTGAATGACACCCGCATGGCGCGCCTGATCGAGGAGGCCACCGCGCTGGTGGCTGGGATCTGCGCGGATCAGGGGCTTGGCCACGATATCAGCTTTGACGATGTGTTTGAGGCCTGCACCAATGATGCAGAAGCCGCGGATCTGCTGCAGACCGCTTGCGCGCGCATTGGTTTGGATGTGGTTCTGCATGACCGCCCGCAGCGCTGGTCGGAGGATTTTGGCCAATTCGGCAAGGGGGCGAAGGCGGCGATGTTCTGGCTCGGCTCGGGCGAGGATCAGCCGCAGTTGCACAATCCCGACTATGATTTCCCAGATGCGGCGATCCCGGTCGGCGTGTCGGTGTTCCGCCAGGTGCTGCAAGAGATCCTGGCGTCCTGAGGGGGCAGCATTGCGGCGGGCCTGCGCCCGATCAAGGGGCCAGTTGGCCATGAAGTGTCTGTCCCGCGGAGGGCCGCGGGGCAAGGTCTATGCCTGAATGGCAGGCGACCTCAGGAACATGGCGCGACCGGGGTGCCTGCCGGGGTACCTGTGGCGCTGGTGTGCAGCCTGGATCCGCAGCGTTCAGCGCAGATCCGGGCCGCAGATCCAGGCCGCAGATCCGAGCCCTGGCCTTTAGTCTTCGCCTGTAAAGCGCACTTTGCCGATGTGGGGCAGGTTGCGGTTGCGCTGTGCGTAGTCGATGCCGTAGCCCACGACAAATTCATCCGGGATTTCAAATCCGATCCAGTCGGAGCGGAAATCCACTTCGCGGCGGGAGGGTTTGTCCAGCAGGGCAATGGATTTCAGGCGGGCGGGTTTGCGGCTTTGCAGCAGCTTCGTGACGTGGTTCAGCGTGTGGCCGGTGTCGACGATATCTTCGACCACCAGAACATCACGACCTTCGATTGCGCCGCGCAAGTCCTTGAGAATACGGACCTCTCGGCTGCTTTCCATCGCATCCCCGTAAGAGGACGCCTCCAGGAAATCGACCTCGATTGGCAGATCCAATTCGCGCACAAGATCTGCGATGAAAACAAAACTGCCGCGCAACAGGCCGACAACAACAAGCTTGTCGGTGCCCTGGAACTCCACCTGGATTTCAGAGCACAGCTCCTCGATCCGGGCGGCAATAGCTTTGGCTGAGATCATCACATCGATGACATATGGCCGCTGTGTCATGGGTGCCCCCTTGAAATTTTCGCGCGTTCATATGACATGACGCGCGTCGATCATAGCAGGAAATGCACAAAGAATGCCTACTCATTCAGAAACCCGGCCAATGCCTTACACCGCCCAGCAGATGTATGATCTGGTGGCAGACGTAGCGCAGTATCCGAAGTTTCTGCCCTGGTGCGCCGCGGCCCGGATCCGCAGCCGCACGCCGCAGGGCCCGGCCGTGGTGATGGAGGCCGATCTGGTGATTTCCTTCAAGGTGTTTCGCGAACGGTTTGGCAGCCGGGTGACGCTGTATGACGAGGACAAGAAGATCGATACCGAATATCTGGACGGGCCGTTTCGGTATATGAAATCGAACTGGGCCTTCGTGGACCGTGAAGACGGCGGGTGCGATGTGTCGTTCTTTGTGGATTTCGAATTCAAGAACGCGGTGCTGCAGGGCATCATCGGTGTCGTGTTCAACGAAGCGATGCAGCGGATTGTGCGCGCGTTCGAACGCCAGGCTGCTGCGCTTTACGGGCCATGAGATAGACGTCGCAACTCACGGATTGCAGTGGTGAATACGAAAAACGGGCCCGCGGTGCAGGCCCGTTTTCTGTGCAGCTGACAGGGCGATCAGCTGGTCATGTCATAGGCCCGTTCGCCATGGACAGAGATATCCAGCCCATTGGTTTCGGTTTCCAGATCGACGCGCAGTGGGGTGATCATGGCGACGAGTTTCACCAAAACCAGTGTCACCACCAAAGTGAAGACACCAACCACGGCGAGCCCGCCAAGCTGTGCCACCCACGCGCCCTGACCAAAGGCTGCGATCATGATCGTGCCGAAGATCCCGCCGACACCATGCACCGCAAAAACATCCAGCGTGTCGTCGATTTTCAGCGTGTTGCGCACCAGATTGACGGCTTCCTGGCACAGGACACCTGCCACTGCGCCGATCACCAGCGCCTCTACCGGGCCCACAAAGCCTGAAGCCGGGGTGATGGAAGCCAGACCCGCGATGGTGCCGGTGACCAGGCCCACCAGCGAGGCTTTGCCGTATTTGATCTTTTCCCACAGCGCCCAGGTCAGCGACGCGGTGGCCGCAGAGATATGGGTCACTGTCAGTGCCATGGCCGCGCCGCCATCTGCCGCGAGCTGGGAGCCGCCGTTGAAGCCGAACCAGCCCACCCAGAGCATGGCCGCGCCAATAAAGACATAGCCAGGGTTGTGCGGCGGTGTGGTGCGGTTCTTGCGCGGGCCCAGGCAGACCGCGATGATCAGCGCGGCAAGACCAGCGGTTTCATGCACGACGATGCCACCGGCAAAGTCACGCACGCCGATTTCGCCAAAAATGCCGCCATCGGCCATCATGCCGCCGCCCCAGATCCAATGCACAACGGGCGCGTAGCACAGCAGCATCCAGAGACCGGAAAACACCAGGACAAAGCCAAAGCCGACACGTTCGACATAGGCGCCGACGATCAGCGCGGGTGTGATGATGGCGAAGGTCATCTGGAAAGCAAAAAACAGCACTTCGGGCAGGGTGCCTGACAGGCTGTCGGCGGTGACACCGGACAGGAACATCTTGTCCAACCCGCCCCAGACGCCGGATGTGCCGCTTCCGAAGGCAATCGAGTAGCCAAAGGCGAGCCACAGAACGCTCATCAAACAGGCAATTGCATAGCATTGCATAAAGACGCTGAGCACATTTCGCGCCCGCACCAGACCGCCGTAGAACAGGGCAAGCCCCGGCAGTGTCATAAAGAGGACCAGGGCCGTGGCCACAATGATCCATGCTGTATCGGCTGCGTTCATCCGCTTTTCCTCCGCGCGTATCGCTTGCTGTCTGCAGGTTGGAAGGGTGATTGCGGAACTGCTGCGTCGAAAAAAGCGGCAGATGCGTTTTTCGCGCCTGAAAAACGGGCTTTTGTCAAAATGCCTAGAAAATAAGCGTGCGTTGCCGCCGGATGCATAAATTCCAACCAGCTTGGGAAAGACGGCAGCTGGGCTGTCGTTTGCGGCAGAGGACAGGGCGCAAATGCCTGCGGTTGCACCTGCGAGAACGGAAACGGGGTCCGCAAACAGAGCCCGGTAACGCCGCAGGTACGCAACAGCTATGCGACAGGTATTGGGGCGAGTGCCTGGTTTGGCGTGTCGAGGTGTCAGTGCGCCTGCATGAGGCGGTTCAGGATCAGGGACAGGGCGTGGTTGCGGGTCGCCGCACGCACGCCCGCGCGGCCAAGCGCGCCAAATTCGATGGTTTCAGCCAAGGTGCCGACACCGTCTTGCGCCAGTGCAAAACAGACCCGTCCTTCGGGCTTGTGTTCGGAGCCACCGGGGCCTGCGATGCCGGTGACCGCAACGGCCAGCGTGGTGGCGGCGCGGGTGCGCGCGCCTTCGGCCATCTGGACGGCGACCTCCTCGCTGACTGCGCCCACAGCGGCCAATGTGTCTGGGGTGACGCCGAGCATGTCGATCTTGGCCTGATTGGAATAGGTGACATAGCCCCGATCAACCACGGCGGAGGAGCCCGCCACATCGGTCAGCGCCGCTGAGATCATACCAGCTGTGCAGCTTTCGGCGGTGGCGATGGTGACGCCGCGCAGTTTTGCGGCGGCGATCACCTGTTCAGGCAATGGCGCGGTGGAGTTTGTCTGCACGTCAAACGCTCCTGTTGTTGAGGGGCTGCTGTTCCATGGCGGTTCTGAGCGAGGTCAGAGGAAGCAATTTCTTACAAGCCCAGAATCCCATGAGCGATCCCGGCCAGAACGGCCACACCGATGGCGGCCAACAGGCCTGCAATGATGTCATCCATCATCACACCTGTCGCGCCCTTTTGGCGGTCGGCCCAGCCCACAGGTCCGGGTTTCCAGATGTCAAACAGGCGAAACAACACAAAGGCCGCGATCCAGCCCGGCCAAAGCACGGTGATGTCGATCCCATGGGCCCAGGCCGGATAGGATATGGCCCAGAGCGCCACGAACTGGCCCGCCACCTCGTCCAAGACAAATTCTGACGGATCCATGTCCTCGCGGTTGCGGGTCATCGCTTCGGCGGCCCAGACACCGATCACCAGGCAGATCACGCTGGCCAGCGCCAGCAACAAAAAGCCGCCGATCTGATGCAGCGCATAGGCCATGGGCAGGGCCACAAGCGACCCCCAAGTGCCCGGAGCCGGGCGCAGGTACCCCACACCGCCCACAGTGCCAATCATACGGGCCAGACGATGTGTTGTCATGATTTCACCACGCAGGCGGTTGCGATGGCGGCAATCCCTTCACCGCGTCCGGTAAAGCCGAGGCGTTCTGATGTGGTGGCCTTGATCGACACTCGCGACACATCAACCGACAGGATTTCGGCGACGGCGGCCCGCATGGCGGGGGCGTGTGGGGTGATCTTGGGGAATTCGCAGACCAATGTGCAGTCGACATTGGAAATCTGATAGCCCTTGCTGCGGGTCAACTCAGCGGCATGGCGCAGGAAGATATCGCTTGCGGCCCCTTTCCACTGTGGATCGCTCGGTGGGAAGTGGCGGCCAATGTCGCCCTCGGCCAACGCGCCATAGAGCGCATCCGTGATGGCATGCAGGCCCACGTCTGCATCCGAGTGCCCCTGAAGGCCGCGATCATGCGCAACCGGCACCCCACAGAGGATCACCTGATCGCCCGGTCCAAACCGGTGCACATCGTAGCCGTTGCCGAGCCTCACATCCATATTGCCCCCCATGTTGCCCTTTATGTCTTCTCGGGAAGTGGTCCTGAGAATGCCAGCAGCCCGGTCGAAGTCTTCCGGGCGCGTGATTTTCATATTGTCCGGGTCGCCCGGAATGATGGTGACGTCAAGCCCTGCCAGACGCGCGACCTCCACATCATCGGCGGCATCACCGCCCGATGTGGCCAGTTTGTCATGCGCGGCTTTGATGGCGCTCAGGCGGAAGCCTTGCGGTGTCTGGGCCCCAAACAGCCCGCTGCGATCCTGGGTGCCTGTGACGTGCCCGTCGGACCCACGCCAAAGCGCATCGGTCACCGCTAGGGCCGGCGCGGCCGCGGCAGAGTGATCAAGTGCGGCGATGACATCATGGATGATGCGGCTCGACACACAGGGGCGTGCGGCGTCATGGATCAGCACTTTGGCAAAGCGATGCCTGTCAAGTGCCGCCAATCCACTGGCAACCGACCCGGCCCGCGTGGCCCCGCCGGAGGCCAGTGTGATGCCGTCTTGTTCTGCGAACTCCGACCAGGCGGCGGTGTCATCGGGTGACAGCACCAGCACGATGTGGTGCAGGCCAGCGTCGCGAAAGGCAGCCAGGGTCCAGTCGATCACGCGTTTGCCTGCCAGGGGCCGCCATTGTTTGGGCAGACCACCGCCTGCGCGGCTGCCGCGTCCCGCCGCGACGATCAGCACGGCCGTGTCATCTGTTTGGGTGGACGGGCCTGACCCTGCGATTTGGGTAGGAGAGGTGACGGGATGTGACATCAAAATCTGCTTTCAGCTTTCCCATTTGTTTAGGAGGTGATGCAAGGAGAGGCAATCACCCCTGCAGGTCTGCCTAAAAAATAGGCAAATGCTGCTTTATGTGGCCTTGCGAGTGGGCGTTTCATTGTCGCATAGCTGAAGGCTCCGGTAGAAACGTATCACATGCACAAGGATTAGGCAGTTGTCCTTCACTTTGGGAACCACATCTCTGACCCCTCCAATCGCGCTGGCCCCGATGGCCGGAATCACGGATCGTCCGTTTCGCGATCTGGTGCGCCGGTTTGGCGTCGGTTTGATGGTCAGCGAAATGGTCGCCAGCCAAGAGATGGTACAGGCCAAGCCAGGTGTGCGCGAACGCGCCGAATTGAGCGCGGATGTGGAAAACACCTCGGTGCAGCTGGCGGGGCGCGATGCATATTGGATGGCCGAAGCCGCGCGGCAGGTCGAAGACCAGGGCGCGCGGGTGATCGACATCAATATGGGGTGCCCGGCCAAGAAGGTTACCAACGGGTATTCCGGATCTGCTCTGCTGAAAACACCGGATCACGCGCTTTCGTTGATCGAGGCGGTGGTTGGCGCGGTGAGCGTGCCTGTGACGCTGAAGACCCGGCTCGGTTGGGACGACAATTGTCTCAATGCGGCGGATGTGGCCCGGCGGGCGCAGGATGCGGGCGTGCAGATGGTGACCATCCATGGGCGCACCCGTTGTCAGTTTTACAAGGGCCAGGCGGATTGGGCGGCGATTGCAGCGGTGAAACAGGCCGTGGATCTGCCTGTGTTGGCCAATGGAGATATTCTGGGCACCGAGACCGCGCGCCAGGCGCTGCAGCAATCGGGCGCAGATGGGGTGATGATCGGGCGGGGCGCACAGGGCAAACCCTGGCTGCTGGCCCAGGTGGCGCATGATATCTGGGGCAGCCCGGCCCCGGATGTGCCACAGGGGGAGGATCTGCTGCGTTTGGTCTGCGACCACTACGAGGCGATGCTGGGGTTCTATGGCCTCGATCTGGGCATCCGCGTCGCGCGCAAACATCTGGGCTGGTATATGGATGAGGCCGCAACGGCCACGCCTATTCGGCGCCGTGTGTTGACCGCAAAGGACCCGCAAGAGGTGTTGGCCTTGTTGCCAGAGGCTCTGCTTGGTGGCGAGGCGGCGGCTGCCTCGGGATCTGGGGCAGCAGCATGACGCGATCCAAGACTGGTCCCACAGATACTGATCCCACAGGTACTGGTGCCACAGGTGCTGGTGCTACAGATACAGGACCGACGAACGGCCTGACCCAAACGAGCGTTTCGGCTGTTGGTGCAAACACAGACACAGACACAGCGCCTGAAACCACCTCAACCGGATCCAAACAGGCCAACCAGACTGGTCAGGCAAATCAGGGGGCTGGGGACAGACCTGTGTGGCCTGCGCAGGACGCGGCACTCTGGGCCTCTTTGCCGATCCCGGCGTTTCTGATTGATGCGGCCAACACGATCTATGATGTGAATTCCGCAGCAGAGGGGTTTTTGAACACCTCACAGAAAACACTGCGGGGCCTGCCGGTCTGGGATCAGGTTGTGGTCGCCCCCTCCATCGCAGCAGCCGTTGATCGGGCGCGCAGCAATGGAACGCCCCTGTTTGTGAATGACATCGATGTCGGCGCACGGGGGCGCGCCCCATTGCAATGCAACGTTCAGGTCACCCGATTGCAAGGCGACGGGGATCTGATGCTGATGCTGCTGTCGCCACGTGAATTGGCCGCGCGGATGACGCAGAACCATTCGGCCAAATCCGCGGCGCAATCGGCCATCGGGATGGCCGAAATGCTGGCCCACGAGATCAAGAACCCGCTTGCGGGCATCACCGGGGCGGCGCAATTGCTGTCCATGGGGCTGAGCGGTTCGGATCTGGAGCTGACGGATCTGATCGTCAGCGAAAGCCGCCGGATTGTGAAGCTGCTGGAACAGGTGGAGCAGTTTGGCAACCTGTCGCCACCAGCATTTCGTGAATTGAACCTGCACGATGTGCTGGACCGGGCCCGCAGATCCGCTGTGCTGGGCTTTGGCGCACATATGACCATCATCGAGGATTATGACCCCTCCCTGCCGATGGCCTGGGGTGATGCGGATCAGCTGCTGCAGGTGGTGATGAACCTGCTGAAGAATGCCTCTGAAGCGGCGGGCGAAGCCGGGGGGACGATCCGGATCCGCAGCTACTATGAACATTCCTTCCGTCTGCGCCGCAGCGATGGCTCTGGTAAGCTGCTGCCTTTGCAGATTGAAATCCGCGATGATGGGCCGGGTCTGCCGGATGCGATCCGCGATGATGTGTTTGATCCTTTCGTCTCCGGGCGGGAGAACGGCACCGGGCTTGGGCTGGCGCTGGTCAGCAAGATCATCGCCGATCACCAGGGCTGGATCTCCGTGTCTTCGGAGCCTGGCAATACAGTCTTTCGTTTGTCTTTGTCGCGCGGGCCGCAGCCAGGTTCCCGCGGGCAGAGCGCTGACCCTCTTTCCCCGACGCAATTGGAGTAGACCATGGACGGCACCGTTCTTGTTGCTGATGACGATCGCACCATTCGCACGGTGCTGACCCAGGCCCTGACACGTGCGGGATGCAAAGTGCATGCCACATCCTCGCTGACGACGCTGATGCGATGGGTCGGAGAAGGCAAAGGCGATGTGGTGATTTCAGACGTGATGATGCCTGATGGCAATGGTCTGGAGATGCTGCCCAAGATTGCCGAGGATCGCCCCGGTTTGCCGGTGATCGTGATTTCAGCGCAGAACACCATCATGACCGCGATCAAAGCCACTGAGGCGGATGCCTATGACTATCTGCCCAAACCGTTCGATCTGCCGGAGTTGATGAAACGGACCGCCAAGGCGCTTTCCGAGAAACGCCCGCTGCACAGCGCTTCGCGCGGCGAAGGTCCGCGCAGCGCCGACACGATCGGGGAGGGGGCGGATGAATTGCCACTGGTGGGTCGTACCGAGGTGATGCAGGCGCTCTACCGGCTGGTGGCGCGGGTCATGAATACGGATATCCCGCTGCTGATCACCGGAGAGAGCGGCACCGGCAAATCCCTGATTGCCAGATCGATCCATGATCTGTCGGACCGGCGCACCATGCCGTTTGTGCGCGCGGAGGCCGCCGATCTGAGCGCCATCGATGGCCCGGCCAAAGTGCTCGCTGCCGCGCGGGGGGGTACGCTGCTGCTGGACGAATTGACCGATCTGTCCGAGGAGGCGCAGGCCCGCGTGGTGCGGATGATGGATGCGCCTGGTGACAGCCTGCCGCGGTTCATCGCAACCAGCCAGGAAAACCCTGCAGCAGCGATGGAGGCGGGTGCCTTACGTCAGGATCTGTACTACCGGATCAGCGGCACCGAATTGGCGGTGCCTTCCTTGCGGGCGCGGGTCGACGATATACCGCTGCTTTGTGCGCATTTTCTGACGCGTGCGGAAAACGAAGGCGCGCCCCATCGCCGATTGGGGGATGCGGCGCGCGAACCGCTGCGCCAATTTGCCTGGCCGGGCAATGTGCGCCAGCTGGAAAATGTGATCCGCCGTCTCGCTCTGACCGCGCGCAGCGAAGAGATTGCCGTGGAAGAGGTGGAAATCGCGCTGGGCGCGCAATCGGGAGGGGAGCCAGTGGTCAGCGGCGGTGCCACGCTCAGCAGTGAACGTCTGTCGGAATCAGTGGCGCGCCATTTGCAGCGTTATTTCGATCTGCACGGCGATATGTTGCCGCCGCCTGGGCTCTATGGACGCATCCTCAAAGAGATTGAAACGCCGCTGATTGAGATTTCGCTGGCGATGACCGGTGGAAATCAGGCCAAATGCGCCGATTTGCTGGGGATCAATCGCAATACTTTGCGCAAGAAGATCACAGATCTTGATATAGAGGTGACACGGCGGCGAAAGCTGATGTAATATAGCCACAGAACCGTGGCGTTTTGGCAGTCATGCTATAACAAGCCACGATATGTGGGGGTCGGCCAGAACGGTCGTACATCAGGGTGAGGGCAGCACGTGACGCAGAGGCCACATCTCCGCTCAGCATATGGGCCGTTTACGGCGCTGGATCGCTGGCGCCGCACGCGCAAAGCGCGCAATTTTGGCGCGCTTGGGCTTGTGGTGCTGGGACCGGTTCTGGCGGTTGCCACCTTCCTCATCATCGGACCGTTTTCGCAGGGCGCGGCCTCGCTATCGTTGCGGCTGATTCTGCTGGCGGATCTGATTTATGTGCTGGCCATTGCGGCGCTCGTGCTGACCCAAGTGGGCCGATTGATCGCTGCGCGGCGGGCAAAATCGGCGGGATCGCGGCTACACCTGCGATTGATCGGTGCTTTTGCCTTCCTTGCGTTGACCCCAACCGTGATTGTCGCGCTGTTTGCCGGGCTGACGGTGAACGTGGGCCTCGAAGGGTGGTTTTCGGATCGCGTGCGTCAGGTGGTGGGCAGCTCTCTCGCTGCGGCGGAGGCGTATCAGGCGCAACAGGAACGCGACCTGTCGGAGGATGCAGCGGCGCTTGCGCGCTACATCGACAACAGCCGTGCGCGCAATTTCTTCATCTCTGATGGTCAGCTCAGACAGGTTTTGACCCAGGGCCAGTTGCAGATCCAGCGCGGCCTGCAAGAAGCCTATGTGATTGACGGCGCGGGGCTGATCCGCGCCCGTGGCGAACGGTCCTATGAGTTCGATTTCGAAGCCCCTGCTAGCGCTGACGTCAGCGAAGCGACCTTCAATGGGCTGACGTTGATCCAGGATTGGGACAACAATGAATTTCGCGCCCTGGTGCGGTTGGATGCCTTTGTGGACCGCTTTCTATACGTCAGCCGCGATGTCGACGGGGATCTGCTGAGCCTGCTGGATGACACCAAAGAAACCGCGCACCTCTATCAGCAGTTGGAAAACGAACGCGGCCGGGTGCTGTTTGAATTTGGCCTTCTGTACCTTGGCTTTGCGGTGATCCTGATCCTGGCAGCGATGTGGCTGGGCATGTGGTTCGCCGAACGCCTGTCGCGGCCCGTTGGGCGGTTGACCATCGCGGCCCGGCGTGTTGGTGGCGGCAATCTGAATGTCCATGTCCCCGAAGAGGAAGGGGATGACGAGATCTCTCAACTGGGCCGGTATTTCAACCAGATGACCGATGAGCTGCGCGATCAGCGGGATACGCTCTTGGAAAACACCCGGCAGATCGAACGGCGGCGGCGGTTGTTTGATTCCGTGTTGATGTCTGTGACCTCCGGGGTTGTCGGGTTGGACGACAATGGGCGCGTCACGTTTGTGAACCGCTCGGCGGAGCGCCTGCTGGATTGGAACGAAACCCGGCAATCGCTGGCGTTGGCGGTTGCGGTGCCGGAATTTGGCGCTTTGTTCACCGAGCTGATGGAGACGGGTGCAGAGGTTGTGCAGGGTGAGGTGAAGGTCACACGCCAGGGCCAGCTGGAAAATCTGCTGGTGCGGATGTCGACCCGGCGCAGTGAAGTGGGCCACCTCGAAGGCTATGTTGTGGCTTTTGATGACGTGACCGATCTGGTCAGCGCCCAGCGGATGGCCGCCTGGGGCGACGTAGCGCGCCGGATTGCCCATGAAATCAAGAACCCGCTGACCCCCATCCAGCTGAGTGCGGAGCGTATCAAACGCAAGTTCGCGCCCAAGCTTGGCGAAGAAAACAGCGATCTGTTGCAGTCGATGACAGATGTGATTGTGCGCCAAACCAACGACTTGCGCCGTATTGTTGATGAGTTTTCGAAGTTTGCCCGCATGCCCGAGCCTGACCGCAGACAAGAAGATCTGGTGGCGCTGGTGCGCGATGCCGTGACCCTGCAAAAGGCGGGACAGCCCGATCTGCGCATTGTGGCAGATCTGCCCGATGAACCGTTGTTGGCCGATCTGGATTCCACCATGATCGGGCAGGCGCTGACCAATCTGATCAAAAACGCCGGAGAAGCCGTTGAAACTCTGGCGAAAAAACAAACCGTCTCTGGGCTTGTGCCAGAGGTGAGGATCGCGGTCACATCCGCGGCCAGCGGGTATGAAATCACCATTGCCGACAACGGCATTGGGTTGCCGGAGGATAGGGCCCGGTTGTTTGAGCCCTATGTTACCACACGCGACGAAGGCACCGGCCTTGGTCTGCCGATTGTGAAGAAGATTATCGAAGAACACGGAGGAACATTGGCGTTGGAGGATGCGCCGGTGTTTGAAGGTCAGTCCCATTTCGGGGCGATGGCCGTGATCCGTTTGCCCGCCGCATCACCGGCGTCGGGACAACAAAAGGTACAGTGAAAGCAGGTCTGACATGAGTGACATTCTGATTGTTGATGATGAACGCGACATCCGGGAGCTGGTTTCAGACATTCTGGAGGACGAAGGCTATGCGACACGCAAGGCGGGCAGTTCCGATGAATGTGTGGCCGCGCTGAAGGACGCCGAGCCTGCGCTTTTGATCCTGGATATCTGGCTGAAGGACAGTCAGATGGATGGCATCGACATTCTGAAGATGGTGAAGCGCGACAATCCCGAGATTCCGGTGGTGATCATCTCGGGCCATGGCAACATTGAAATTGCCGTCGCCGCGATCAAACAGGGCGCTTATGACTTCATCGAAAAACCGTTCAATATTGACCAGTTGCTGGTCGTTATTCGACGCGCGATGGAGACATCTTTGCTGCGGCGTGAGAACTCTGATCTGAAACGACGGGATTCTGGCACCAGCGAGATGATTGGCGCCTCCGCAGCCTTCCGCGCGTTGATTGGCCAATTGGACAAAGTGACCAAATCAAATGGTCGCATCATGCTGACGGGCCCCGCTGGCAGTGGCAAGGAAATCGCCGCCCGTTACATCCACACCCAATCCAATCGCGCGGCTGCGCCGTTTGTCACGGTCAACTGTGCCAGCATTGAACCCGACCGGATGGAAGAAGTTCTGTTTGGCCGCGAGGCCGCAGACCGTGGTGTTGAGCCCGGGTTGCTGGAGCAGGCCGATGGTGGTGTGATCTTCTTTGACGAAGTGGCGGACATGCCGCTTGGCACCCAATCGAAGATCCTGCGGGTGTTGGTGGATCAGCAGTTTCAGCGGGTTGGTGGCAGTGAGAAAGTCCGCGTCGATTTGCGGGTTATTTCGTCCACAAACAAAGACTTGGAAGCAGAAATTCAGGCCGACCGTTTCCGCCAAGAGCTGTTTCATCGTCTGAATGTTGTGCCGATTGCCGTGCCTTCGCTGGCCGACCGTCGGGAGGACATCCCGCTGTTGGCTGAGCATTTCATCCAGCATTTCAACGACAGCCAGGGTCTGCCCCTGCGCCAGCTGAGTGACGATGCCGTTGCGCTGATGCAGACCATGTTGTGGCCCGGCAACGTGCGGCAGCTGAAGAATATGGTCGAGCGGGTGCTGATCCTTGGGGAAAACAATGGTCCCATCGAGCCCCGTGATCTGCCGCGCGAGGAAGAACCAGTGAGCGATCAGGGCCGGGTCGTGCTGTCTGGTGCGCTGGCGACCTTGCCACTGCGAGAGGCGCGCGAGGCGTTCGAACGTGAGTATCTGCTGACCCAGATCAACCGTTTTGGTGGCAACATCAGCCGGACGGCCTCTTTTGTCGGCATGGAACGCTCCGCCTTACACCGCAAGTTGAAATCCCTTGGCGTCGTGACGTCCAACAAGGCCGGGGCGCGCATTGCGCATGTCGAAAAGGAAGAAGAAGAAGTCTGATTTCTTCGTTAATTCAATGGCTAACCGGGCATCTCTACAGCGGAGGTGCCCGTTTTCTATCAGGCCTGGTGTTCACCTTCATGATGTATGGATCATCTACCTCGAAAGATGGGTCTGGCGGCGAGGGGACCCACGCGGTGCCCCCGATTTATGGCAGTATGACCGGCTGGGCGTTGGTTTGTGGCACGGCGCAGCTGGTCTCGCTCAGCGCGGACAAACGCTCAGGTCTGATCGCGCCATCAAGGCGTTGGCGCGCGCAACGCGGCAGCGTGATTTCAGCGTATCCTTTGGCAGCCATGCAGCTTTGCTCCAACCGGGAACGCAGCGGTTTGTTGACATCGACGCTATAGATCGCGCCATCGGCCCAGTATCCAGGCGCCCGCGCGCAGGTCCCCGCATGGCAAATCACTGGTCCTTGCCGAAACACCGGCGGTCGCTGTCGCTGTTCGATTGCGACAGGTGCGTCCTTCAACGCGTTGACTTCGCATGACAAAAGATCTCGGTCCCGTTTTTGGACCGAAACATCCTCCTGCCAATAGACCGGCACGGGCCCGCAAGAAAGCAAACCCAGTAAACTGGCAAAGAGTGCGGTGCGTGTTGCAACTGTCATCATATCCGCAGTGTGCCTGGGCTCTGCGGTGAAGACAATTGAATTGACCGTTTTGATCGGTTCTGTCATTCAAATCGGGCACATGCGTCTTTCAGCGGCCCGAGGAATACATCAATGAAGGTCATCATCTGCGGCGCAGGTCAGGTTGGCTGGCAGATCGCCCGGCATTTGTCCGGTGAGCACAATGATGTCACCGTTGTCGACAACAACCCCGAATTGGTGCGTCGCGCGACGGATACGCTGGATGTGCAGGGTATCGCAGGTTTTGCCTCTTATCCTGATGTTCTGGCGCGTGCCGGTGCCCGCGATGCGGATATGATCATCGCCGCGACCCATTCGGATGAGGTCAATATGGTCACCTGTCAGGTGGCCCATTCGGTGTTTTCGATCCAGCGAAAAATCGCGCGCCTGCGTTCAAAAAGCTATCTGGAAGCGATCTACTCGGATCTCTACCGCCGCGACCATCTGCCGATTGATGTGGTGATCAGCCCTGAACGGGAGGTCGCCGCCGCGGCGATGCAGCGCCTGTCGGCGCCTGCGGCCTTTGATACTGAATTGTTCATGGAGGGCCGTGCCCAGCTTTTGGGGGTCCATATCGACGAAGACTGCCCCGTGGTGAACACCGCGTTGCGACAGCTGACGGATCTGTTTTCCACGCTGCGGGCCATTGTGGTTGGCATTCGCCGCGATGGCACCCTGTTTGCGCCCGAGCCCGGGGACCAGCTTTTTGTTGGCGACAGTGCCTATCTGTTCTGCCATGTCGATGACGTGAGCCGTGCCATCGAAGTATTTGGTAAAAAGCAGAAAAAACAAGATCGCGTTGTGATTGTCGGTGGCGGCAACGTCGGTCTTGAAGTGGCCAAAGCGCTTGAGGCTCGCACGGGCCGGACGCGGGCCAAGATGATTGAACGCAACCGCCAATGCGCGGAGCGCGCGGCCGAGACGCTGGAGCGGACCATCGTCTTGAACGGTGACGGCTTGGATCGCTCTCTCATGATGGAGGCGGGCATCGACCGCGCCGATGCGATGTTGGCGATCACGGACGATGACAAGGTCAATATGCTGGCAGCGGTCCGCGCCAAGGCCGAGGGCTGTCCTTTTGCCATTGCGCTGATCAATGATCCAACGCTGGTTCCTCTGATGGCACCCTTGGGGATCGACGCCTATATCAATCCGCGCGCCACAACCGTCAGCTCGATCCTGCGCCACATCCGCTATGGTCGGGTGCAGCAGGTCTATTCCATCGGCGATGCCGAGGCGGAGGTGATCGAAGCGGAAGTTATGTCCACGTCGCCGATGGCCGGGCAGGCGATCCGAGATATCGATTTTCCGGAAGGCGTGCTGGTTGGGGCCGTTCGCAAGGGCGATGAGGTGCTGCGCCCATCTGGTGGCCTGCGGATCGAAGAGGGCGATGTCATCGCGCTGTTTGCAATGGCGGCAGATGTGCCAGAGGTCGAGCGGCTGATGCAGGTCTCGATCGACTTTTTCTGATGGCAACGCCCCGTCACAAAAGCCGTAAGGATCAGCGCAGCCGTGGGGTTCTGCGGCGGCTGCCATTGTTCCTGCTCTTGATGGCGATTGGCGCGCTGGCGATGTGGATCCCCGCCGTGCATGCGCTGGTGCTGGACGATCACAAGACCTCGCGCAGTTTCTTTTACGCAGGCATTCTGGGCCTGATCCTGGTGGTGTTGATCGGTCTGAGCATGGGCAACCGCGTGCCACGCTATTCGATGCCCGGTCAGTTGACATCGCTGTTGGCCAGTTTTGCGGCCTTGCCTGCCTTTCTCGCCTTGCCGGTCTATGAGGCCATCGGCAACACCAGTTTTCTGAATGCCTATTTCGATATGGTCAGTGCGATCACCACCACCGGTGCTGACATTTTCAATGATCCCAACCGGTTGCCGCCCTCTGTTCATCTGTGGCGCGCAATGGTGGGGTGGCTCGGTGGCTTGTTGATGTGGATCGCGGCTTCGGCGATCTTGGCGCCTTTGTCGCTGGGTGGGTTTGAGGTCACCGCCCGTGGCGAGCCCGGACGTGGCACGGACACGCCCTTGCAGATGCAGATCGCTGATCCAAGGCGCAAGTTGATTGCGGTGACCCAGACGCTCGCGCCGCTCTATGCCGGTTTGACGCTTGTGCTGTGGATTTTGCTGATTGTGACAGGGGATAGCGCGCTGGTCGGGCTTGGCCATGCGATGTCGGTCATGGCCACATCTGGTATTTCGACCGTGGGCGGCGTGCCCAACGGCGGCAGTGGTCTCGCCGGTGAAATGGTGATGTTTCTGTTCATGTTCTTCGCCCTGTCACGCCTGACCTTTTCGACCGACACGGTAACCAGCGGTGACAGCCGTCTGGATCGTGATCCGGAGTTTCGCATCGGCCTGCTGATTATCGTATCCGTTCCGCTGCTGCTGTTTTTGCGCCACTGGATCGCAACGTTTGAAGTGGCCTCGACCGACAATCTGTCGGATGCGCTGCGCTCGCTCTGGGGCGCGAGTTTTACCGTTCTGTCGTTTCTGTCGACCACAGGGTTTGAAAGCGCGGATTGGGAAACGGCACGGCAATGGTCCGGTCTGGACACGCCGGGGATCATCCTGCTGGGCTTGTCGGTGATTGGCGGTGGTGTGGCAACGACGGCCGGTGGCGTTAAACTGCTGCGGGTCTATGCGCTTTACCTCAATGGATTGAGGGAGATGGAGCGGCTTGTTCATCCGTCATCCGTCAGCAACGAGGGGATCGGTAACCGCCGGTTGCAACGTGACGGTGCCTTTGTGGCTTGGGTGTTTTTCATGATGTTTGCCCTGTCGCTTGCGCTAATCACCACCAGTCTTGCCGCTGTGGGGGCCGAGTTTGAAGAAGCGTTGATTCTGACGATTGCAATGCTGTCGACCACGGGGCCACTGACCGAGATTGCCGGGACAACGCCCATTCAGCTGATCGAACAGACCGCAACGGCGAAATTGATTTTGTGCTTTGCCATGGTGCTTGGACGCCTCGAAACGCTCGCAATCATTGCCTTGATGACACCAAACCTCTGGCGCAGCTGATCCATCATGGTTAACCTGAGAAAAGTGTACGTGATTTTCGGGTGGAAACTCTGACTAACTACATACATAGTAATAAGTAACCGATGCGCTGGTCCGCAGCGCGGCAAGAACAAAGGCGAGATAAGAATAATGGCTTCGGACAGACAGAATCTTCAGGATGCCTTCCTGAACCACGTTCGCAAAACCAAGGTTCCGGTCACCATCTTCCTGATCAACGGCGTCAAGCTGCAGGGTGTGATCACATGGTTTGATAATTTTTGCGTTCTGTTGCGCCGCGACGGGCAATCGCAATTGGTTTACAAGCATGCGATTTCCACCATCATGCCGGCTCAGCCGATCAGCCTTTATGAAGGTGAAGACGCCTCTTGATGGAGCATGACCGGACGCCCACCCGGGCCTGGGTGGTGCATCCTGATATCAAATCAGACCGCGACAGACGTGATCCCGTG
This sequence comes from Phaeobacter sp., assembly GCF_022825805.1. GTDB lineage: Bacteria > Pseudomonadota > Alphaproteobacteria > Rhodobacterales > Rhodobacteraceae > Phaeobacter. The sequence goes on along the minus strand of NZ_JAJDWC010000111.1, from coordinate 18,827 downwards.
TCCGCGCTTGACGAAGGCGTGTCCCTGGCACGGGCGCTTCCCGACATTGAGGTGATCGGGTCGGACATCGTGCGTCTGCCGAAGGCCCATGCCGGTATGCTGTTCGGCTCCGGCAAAATCGACGAACTGCGCGACCAGTTCAAAGCCCATCATATCGAACTTGTGCTGATCGACGGACCTGTCTCGCCGGTGCAGCAGCGCAACCTTGAAAAGGCGTGGAAGGTAAAGATCCTCGATCGGACCGGGTTGATCCTGGAGATCTTCTCGGATCGTGCGCGCACGCGGGAAGGGGTGTTGCAGGTCGAGATGGCTGCGCTGAATTATCAGCGGACTCGTCTGGTGCGCGCTTGGACCCACCTGGAACGTCAGCGCGGGGGACTGGGGTTTGTCGGCGGACCCGGCGAAACCCAGATCGAGGCGGACAGACGCGCCATCGATGAACAGTTGGTGCGCCTGCGGCGGCAATTGGACAAGGTGGTCAAGACCCGCACGCTGCACCGTGCGGCGCGGGCCAAAGTGCCCTATCCGATTGTGGCTCTGGTCGGTTACACCAATGCCGGAAAATCGACCCTGTTCAACCGGTTGACCGGTGCTGAGGTCATGGCCAAAGACATGCTGTTTGCCACTCTGGATCCGACCATGCGGCGGGTGCAGCTGGCGGATGGGCCGGAAATCATCTTGTCGGACACGGTAGGCTTCATTTCAGATCTGCCCACCGAACTGGTGGCAGCCTTTCGTGCAACCCTCGAAGAGGTGCTGGCCGCGGATGTCATCATTCATGTGCGTGACATCAGCCATGAAGAAAGCCAGGGGCAGGCCCGCGATGTGGAGAACATTCTGGCCTCGCTCGGTGTCGATGACAGCCGCGCGCAGATCGAGGTGTGGAACAAGCTGGATCTGCTGGCCGAGGACGAAGCAGAGACGCGGCGCACGCGGGCGGAGCGGGAAGATGGCATTCATGCCATTTCTGCGATCACCGGCGAGGGGCTTGATGATCTGCTGTTCGAAGTGGCGCAGCGGCTGCGTTCTGTCCGGTATGAAGATGCGCTGAGCCTGACATTTTCGCAAGGCAAGCAGCGCGCCTGGTTGTTTGAACAGGATGTTGTGCAAAAGGAAACCCAGACCGAAACAGGGTTTGACCTGACGGTGCTGTGGACCGAAAAGCAGAAAAATCGGTTTGCTGCGCTGTAGATCTACGCGCTGCTGAACTGTTCTGATCTGTTCTGGGATGTGATTAAGGTGCCGCTGCTATAGTGCATGCGGCGCCTTTTCTTTGTCACCAGACTATTCGCTGTCCGCCGGACGTAGACGGGTGATCCCAACGGCAGCGGCCCGGGCCAGATCCTCATCCAGGGACATTGGGATGTATTCGCCACGGCGCCAAAGCTGTGACATGTCATCATAGTGTCGGGACAGGAAATGGCCGGACTGGCCGGTTGAGATCACAAAAACCGAACTGTCCGGGTCCGCGAAGTCGTAGACACCGCGATATCCGGCGGCATGGACATTGTGAAACGGGTTTGGATCTTCGCCAGAGGTGCGGCCCCGTTGCAGTGTGTTGTCGCCGCCGCTGGTGGATTGCTTGATGTTGACGAAGAACTTCAGCAGCGGCACGTCGCCCAGCACCTCGTGGTTTTGGGTGGCCTGATGGGCATCGCCCCAGCGCAGCGATTCCAGTGCGCTGCCATAGGTTTCATCAATCCACACCAGCGCGTCATCCAGCGCCAGTCGCGCTATTTCGGAACAGGTTTCTGCCCGTGCGCTTTGGCGCACATCACACCAACTGGCGGCGCCATCGACATCGCGGTAGACCCGCTCGATGAACAGCGGATCAACATGTTTGAAGTCCCCCTCGAGCGGTCCCAGATCATCGGCGATCAGCCGTTTTTGCAGGGCGCGCAGCCAGGCCGCATAAATCAGCGGTTCGGGCAGGTGCTCGTTCATCTCACCATTCCAGTCGGCGAGCAGCGACAGGGCGACCTGGCGCTGACGTTCCGGGGTGCCTTCGGCTGCGGCAGCACCGGTGAACCACAGATCCGCGCCGATCAGCGGCAGAAGGGTGCGAGCCGTGAAGGACACGGTGTCCAGCTGCGCTTCGATGAAACTGTCCCGCGTATGAACTTGGCGATCCTGCATCAGACGCTGCCACCGGTTGACGCGCTGGGTGTCCCCCCAATTGTAAGACACGTGATTGGGAAACGGCCGGTCCAGCAGTTTGTTGTTGGTGTTGCCCAAGATGCCCCCGATGGGGTCAACAAACTGCGGGTTGGCGGCATAGGGCTGGCGGCCAGCCCATCTGTTTTCCGGGCGCCAACCCTGGCTGGGCAACCGTCCCTGGCTTTGATGGCGCGGCGAACGGGCGGGAAAGGCACCAACGGTTTTCAGGGCGATGCTGTTGCGATCAGCCATGGTGATGTTTTGGGACGGCGCGACAAAGCCTTCGCCAATCTCAATCGCCTGAGCAACAGAATTGGCCCGCATCATGGCAATCGCCGCACTGATAGAGGTGTCTTGCGGGCTGAGCCCGGTCCAAGCCAGGCTGACCACATGACCCGGTGGGGTGATGCTGGCGAGGTTGAACAAAGACCCCGGCAGGACCGGCCCGTTTTCGGTCCAACGCAGGGTCAGTGTGACGGGGGCGTCATCTTTGATGTTGATGATCGAGGGGCGCGCACGAAAGGGTTTGTAGCCTTCGGGCGTCAGGTATTGCTCGGGATTTTCGGGGTTGATCCGCTCGATATAAAGATCCTGATCATCGAGGTAGGATGAGGTGACACCCCAGCCCATCACATCCGATCTGCCAGACAGTATGGCGGGAATGCCAGGAATGGTGGCCCCGATGATGCCGCCTGTGCCCAGTTCGAGCCGGGCCAGATACCAGATCCCCGGTGCGGTCAGCCCCAGATGGGGATCATTGGCCAAAAGGGTGCCGCCCGCAGCGGATCGCCCGGTGGCCGCTGCCCAGGCATTGGAGGCCCCGGCCTGACCAAAAGGCGCGACAGGCATCAGCGGAACCGCCGCGGTGGAAGCCGTGGATGCGATCTGAAGGTGTTCTCGCCCCAGCTCCGGGAAGAGCGCTGCATATTCCGGCAGAACAGTGATCCCCTTGCCCGGTGCGTCGGGCAGGATATCGCGCAGCCGGTCAGGATCGGGCAGGGCAAGCGACACTCTGGCGCGCAGGATTTCATCCTGCATCTGCCCAGACAGTTTCAATGCCATCAGCTTCATCACTGCAATGCTGTCCGCCGGTTGCCAGGGGGCCATCGGCACATTGAACAAAAACATCTCTGGTGCGCCGCGGCCCAAGGCGTCGTTGTTGATTTCCTGCAGACGGGCGTTGACCCCGGCGGCGTAGGCTTCGAGGGCTGTCATGGCCTCGGGTGTTTGGGCCGACACCGATTGCTGGGCCAAGCGGTAGATGTCCAGTCTGCGAATCAACGTATCCACCGGGACGGTACGGCTGCCAAATACCTCTGACAGCCGCCCCTTTGCGGTACGCCGCAGAACGGTCATCTGCCACAGCCGATCCTGGGCGTGGGCGTAGCCCAGCCCGAAATACACATCCTCATCGCTGGCGCCGTAACTTCCGAAGATATGCGGCACATTGGCATTGTCGCGCACGATCTCCACCGGTGCGAGCAGCCCGGGCAGCGCAATGTCTTTGTCGTAGTCAGGCAAAGACTGCGACGCCAGGAAATAGACCATCGCCAACCCCATCACAGACAGGAGGATGAGCCCGGCGGTGAGGCGCAGCAGCCAGCGGAAAAGCAGTCTCATCAGGGGTGCGGGTCCTTTGATCTGTGCCTGTCGTCTGGTCAGGGATCGCCTGAACAATGTGGCGACGGGAGGCGGTGTTTTTTTGCCCTCACAGATTGCGCCGCCGCTGCGGCCTGTTAGGGTGTCGCCAACATAGGGCAAGACGCATCAGGGGAAAAGCAGATGGCGACAGTTGCATTCTTGGGTTTGGGGGTCATGGGGTATCCGATGGCTGGTCATCTGGTGGCGGCTGGACATGAGGTCCGGGTTTACAATCGCACCACCGCCAAGGCACAAGCCTGGGCCGAGGCGCACGGCGGCAGTTTTGCCACGACCCCGCGGGAGGCCGCGGAGGGGGCAGAATTCGTGATGGCCTGCGTCGGCAATGATGATGATCTGCGCAGCGTCTGTCTGGGCGAAGACGGCGCCTTTGCCGGCATGGCGGAGGGCGCGGTTTTTGTGGATCACACAACCGTCTCTGCGCAAGTCACCCGCGAGTTGGCTCCTGCGGGCTCCGAGGCTGGTTTGGCTTTTGTGGATGCGCCGATTTCCGGCGGTCAGGCCGGGGCTGAAAACGGTGTCTTGTCAGTGATGTGTGGCGGCACGCAGGCGGCTTATGATCGCGCGGAGCCAATCATCGGTGCCTATGCCCGGATTTGCCGCCGCATCGGCGACAGCGGCGCGGGCCAGATGACCAAAATGTGCAATCAGATCGCCATCGCCGGTCTGGTCCAGGGGCTGAGCGAAGCGCTGCATTTTGCTGACAAGGCCGGTCTTGACGGGCGCGCCGTGGTCGAGGTGATCAGCCAGGGGGCTGCTGGCAGCTGGCAGATGGCCAACCGTCATGAAACCATGTTGGATGATCATTTCGATCATGGCTTTGCGGTTGATTGGATGCGCAAGGATCTGGGGATTTGCCTGGATGCAGCAGATGACACCGGCGCAAGCTTGCCGGTCACGGCGCTGGTCGATCAGTTCTACAAAGAGGTGCAGAAGATGGGGGGCGGTCGTTGGGACACCTCCAGCCTCTATAAGAGGTTGAAAGCATTGGATTGATCCAGATGCGCCGCTGACTGTGATTGCTGGCTGTGATTGCTGGCTGTGATCGCAGATTGTGCGCAGTGCTCTTGTGCGCAATGCGGTGTAGAAAAGAACGCGGGTCACAAAAGAAAGCGCAGAAAAGAAACTGGCCTTTCCAATGGAAAGGCCAGGCCTCCGGCGGGGATATTTTTGGCAAGAGGAAAGCGCCCTCGCGGTTGGCGCGCCTCAGGGGATGATGCGGGTGTATTTGGTGCCTTCCAGCGTGGCACCGAGGCGCAGACCTGCCTGACCAAACACTGCCGCCAGGATCGGCGCGTTCAACGTGTTGGTGTCGGCCGCAAGTGAATTGCCATCGTCGCGGATGACATATTCGAGATCCGCACCCGCAGCCCAACCGGAGGAGCGGCGGAAATTGATCAGCGCCTCGCGGGTCATGAAAAACAGAACATGTGCGTATTGCTGGGCACCGATCTGCAGGCCTGCGTTGCCTTTGACAGTGGAGTAATAATCGACTGTTACCCCATCAATTCGCAGCGCGCCGCGGCCAAAAGCGCCACCAACCAGAAAGCCTGCTTCGGTCACCAGCGGCATGACCAGCATCGCGGTCGATTTTTCCGCAAGGGCCACCGCGCCGGGATATTGGCTGTACATCTGGCTGAGAGTGGCATCCACCCGGGCGTCGATTTTGGCGCCGTTGGTGTTGCCGATGCCATTGCCGCAGGCGGCGGTGACACCTGCACCTGCGAGCGCGGTCAGCGCAAAGCTGCGCCGGGTCATACGGGACGAAAAAGAACTGCTCATTTTGCTGTACCTTCTTTGGGTCTTTGTGTCTGCGCGGTCGTCGCCGACCGTGTTTTGCCTGTGCTTACCTGTGGGCGGCAGTATGCCAGAATGATCCGGATTTGTCCCGCGCTGCCCGTTTGTTTGCGATTTTTGGCCGGTTTTCGGACCGTTGCAAGCCTATAGATCCAATGCGAAACACTGTCATCGCGATGGGGCAGCTGATCAGCGGGAACCTGCCAGTATGACCGCGAGGACCAGTGCGAACGCGAGGACCAGTGCCGATAGTATTCCAACGAGGCGGATGGCTGCGCTGCGCAGGTTCGTGACAGGCCGACCCGACACTCAGGTCCCCAATGGGACCTGAGCTATAACGCCTGACACATGCCAGCGGGATCACCCGCCGTTCAGGATCCGGGCGGCTTTGGGCGCATAATAGGTCAGCACCCCGTCGCAGCCCGACCGTTTGAAGGCCATCAGGCTCTCCATCATCACCGCTTCGCCATTGATCCAGCCGTTTTGGGCGGCGGCCTCAATCATCGCGTATTCGCCAGACACCTGATAGGCAAAGGTCGGGGCGCCAAAGGTGCTTTTGACGCGCTGGCAGATGTCCAGATAGGCCTGGCCGGGTTTCACCATCACCATATCTGCGCCTTCGCCCAGATCCCGTTCGATCATGCGCAGGGCCTCGTCGGTATTTCCGGGGTCCATCTGATAGGTTTTCTTGTCGCCTTTCAGCGCGCCAGAGGCCCCCACTGCATCGCGGAACGGGCCGTAATAGGCGGATGCGTATTTCGCCGCATAGGACAGAATGGTGACATGTTGATGGCCCGCGCGCTCCAGCGCGTTGCGCATGGCACCAATGCGGCCATCCATCATGTCCGAGGGGCCGATGATATCCGCGCCTGCATCGGCCTGCGCCAGGGTCATTTTCACCAAAGCCTCGACCGAGGCGTCATTGACGATTTCGCCGTCGACAACATAACCGTCGTGGCCGTTGATGTTGTATGGGTCCAGCGCGACATCGGTCATGATGGCCACATCCGGTGCCGCCGCTTTGATCGCGCGTATGGCGCGGTTGACCAGATTGTCGGGGCTCCAGGCATCGGCGCAATCTTCGGTTTTCAATGCCTGATCAGTGTAAGGGAACAGGCAGATGGCCGGGATGCCAAGCGCCTGGGCTTCGATCGCGGCGCTGACCGCTTTGTCAATGCTGAGCCGATGCACGCCGGGCATGGAGGCAATGGGCTCTTCGACACCGTCGCCTTCGCGCACGAAGATGGGCCAGATCAGATCATCGCTGGTCACTGTGGTTTCCCGCACCAGATTGCGCAGGGCTGGCGCGCGGCGCAGACGGCGGGGGCGGGCGGCAGGGAAGGAAGCGATGGTTGGTTTCATCTCGGTCTCTCGGATCGGTGCTACAAAATCGGTGCTGCAAAGAGGCGTCGGCGGCTGGGCCCACCCGGTACATCCCTTGGGTCGCATGGAATGACAGCCACGACAAGTGACAGATTCGTCGCGTTATCAACACGGTGACATGTTTGGCACGGGCTTGCCCTTGTGCCGGGCGGCGCGGCGGTGGATATAAAGGCGCAACATCGACACCCCAGTCGCCAGAAGAGAGGCCCGCTCGTGGATTTGTTTCACACTCTGACCGAATTGATTGATCTGCGGTCCTTTTCAAATCTCTGGTATTGGATCGCGCTTGCTGTGGTGTGGTCATCGGCCAGCCATTGGGTGCTGGGCGTTCCCTTCGACATGGTGTATCGCGCCCGCAAGAACGGTGAACAGGCGGCAGCGGATCTGGATGCGATCGTGCGGGTCAATGTCAATCGGATGCTGTTCATCCTTGAGGTCTCGGGCCATTGGGTGCTGGCGGCCAGCTGTTTTGTGCTGGTGATGCTGGGCATGTTGGGCTTTGTCTATGGGTTTGAATTTCCGCAGGCGGTGTTTCTTTTGGCCTTTCCGCTGGCGATTGTCGGGCTAATTAACGTGATCTCTGGTTTGCGGGTGCGGCGATTGGCATTGGCGGGGGAGGATCTGTGCCGCCAGCTGACATGGACCCGTTTGTTTGTGCAATTGGTGGGTGTGGTGTCGATTTTTGTTACCGCGCTTTGGGGCATGTACCAGAACCTGCAGATTGGGTTCATCGGCTAGGATCTGGGTGCCTGATGTTGAGCCGCGGACCAGCGTCGACAGCGCCGAGAGCACAGAGCTGAGATCATTGATCTGGGGCCAAGAAACTGGCCGCCGATAAAACGAGAGAGAGACATAAGATGGCGCAACGGGCAATCATCGCAGGCGGCGCACCAGAAGGGTACGACGCCAGGCTGATCCTGAAAGAGCTGGAAACCGCAGCCAGCAGCGTTGTCCATGTCGCCCGTGACGACAAGCGCATGGAGGCGATGCGTGCCGCTTTGGCATTCTTTGCGCCTGACATGCCGGTCATCACCTTTCCCGGCTGGGACTGTTTGCCTTATGATCGGGTGTCGCCCAATGCCGATATTGCGGCCGCGCGTATGGCGACCCTTGCGGCACTGGTGCATCAGATGCCGGGCAAGTTTGTCGTTCTAACCACGCTCAACGCGGCGACACAGCGGGTTCCTGCACGCCGGGTTCTGCAGGATGCGGCCTTCACAGCGCAGGTTGACCACCGCATTGATGAAGGGGCGTTGCGCACGTATTTGACGCGGATGGGTTTCACCAAAAGCCCGACAGTGATGGAGCCGGGTGATTTCGCAGTGCGTGGCGGCATCATCGACATTTTCCCACCCGGCCAAAGTGGACCGGTACGGTTGGATCTGTTTGGCGATGTGCTGGATGGCGCGCGTCGGTTTGACCCGGCCACCCAGCGCACCACCGAAACGCTGGATATCATCGAACTGGCCCCGGTGTCCGAAGTGATCCTGGATGAAGCAGCGATCACCCGGTTCCGCCAGAACTACCGCATCGAATTTGGCGCCGCGGGCACCGATGATCCGCTCTATGAGGCCGTGTCAGCCGGGCGCAAATACCAGGGCCTGGAACATTGGATGCCGTTTTTCCATGATGGTCTGGAAACTCTGTTTGAGTATCTGCCAGAGGCCACGATCACGCTGGATGATCAGGTGGACGCGGCGCGGCTGGCCCGTTGGGACAGTATCGAAGACCAATATGAAACCCGCAAACACGCCCTGGCACAAAAGGGGCGTATGGATACGGTTTACAAGCCGATCCCGCCGCAGTTGCTGTATCTGGATGATGCGGCCTGGTCGGACGCTGTCGCGCACCACCGGGTGTTGCAGTTCCATCCGCTTCCGCAGGCGACGGGACCTGGCGTGATCGACGCAGGCGGGCGGATCGGGCGCAACTTTGCGCCCGAGCGGCAGCTGGAAAACGTAAGCCTGTTCAAGACACTTGCAGATCACATCAAAGCGCGTCTTCAGGTCGGCCCTGTTGTGGTTGCCTCCTACTCCGAAGGTGCGCGAGAACGCCTGACAGGGTTGATCGAAGATGAGGGCCTGGCCGAGGTCATTGCCGTCAAGGATGCGTCGCGGATCGGGAAATCCGGCCTGCATCTGACCGTTTGGGCGCTGGAACATGGGTTTGAAACGCCCGATCTGACCGTGATCTCTGAGCAGGATGTTCTGGGCGATCGCCTGATCCGGGCTCCGAAGAAGCGGCGCAAGGCCGAGAACTTTCTGACCGAGACACAGTCGCTCAGCCCCGGGGATTTGGTGGTGCATGTGGACCATGGCATCGGCCGCTACAAGGGGCTGGAGGTGGTCACTGCGGCAGGCGCGGCACATGAATGTATCCTGTTGGAATACGCCGAGCAGGCGAAACTGTATCTGCCGGTCGAAAACATCGAACTGCTGTCCAAATATGGCCATGACGAGGGTCTGCTGGATCGGCTTGGTGGTGGCGCATGGCAGGCTAAGAAAGCGAAGCTGAAAGAGCGCATTCGCGAGATGGCCGACCGCCTGATCCGCGTCGCGGCAGAACGCGCGCTGCGCAAGGCACCGATCATGGATCCACCGCCCCATGCCTGGGAGGAGTTTTCTGCGCGCTTCCCCTATCAGGAGACGGATGATCAGCTGCGCGCCATCACCGAGGTGATGGAGGATTTGCAGTCCGGCACACCAATGGATCGTCTGATCTGCGGCGATGTCGGATTTGGCAAAACCGAGGTGGCGATGCGCGCGGCCTTTGTGGCGGCGATGTCGGGGGTGCAGGTGGCCGTTGTGGCGCCAACCACATTGCTGGCACGCCAACATGCGGCGGGGTTCGCCCAACGGTTCCGGGGATTCCCGCTGGAGGTGCGGCAACTGTCGCGCTTTGCCACCGCGAAAGAGGCTGCAAAAACCCGCGAAGGTTTGAGCAGGGGCACCGTCGATATCGTTGTCGGCACCCATGCGCTGCTGGCCAAATCCGTGAAGTTTCAGAACCTCGGCCTCCTGATCATCGACGAAGAACAGCATTTCGGGGTGGCGCATAAGGAACGCCTGAAACAGATGCGCAGCGACATTCACGTCCTGACGCTTACGGCGACGCCCATTCCGCGGACCCTTCAGTTGAGCCTGACCGGGGTGCGGGATCTGTCGATCATAGGCACGCCGCCGGTCGACCGTCTCGCCATTCGCACCTATGTGAGCGAGTTTGACGCCGTCACCGTGCGCGAGGCCCTGCTGCGCGAACATTATCGCGGTGGGCAGAGCTTCTATGTGGTGCCACGGATCAGCGATCTGGCAGAGATTGAGGCATTCCTGCAGGAACAGCTGCCCGAGCTCAGCTACATCGTGGCCCATGGCCAATTGTCCGCCGGTGAGCTGGATGAGCGGATGAACGCGTTTTATGACGGCAAATACGATGTGCTGCTGGCGACCACGATTGTGGAATCCGGGCTGGATATTCCATCGGCAAACACGATGGTGGTGCATCGAGCGGATATGTTCGGCCTGTCCCAGCTCTATCAAATTCGTGGACGGGTCGGCCGTTCCAAAACCCGCGCTTATGCGTATCTGACCACAAAACCGCGCGTTCGGTTGACGCCGGGTGCGGAAAAACGACTGCGGGTTCTTGGCTCGCTCGACACATTGGGGGCCGGGTTCTCGCTCGCCTCGCAGGATTTGGATATTCGCGGGGCGGGCAACCTCCTTGGGGAGGAGCAATCCGGCCAGATGCGCGATGTGGGCTACGAGCTGTATCAGTCTATGCTGGAGGAGGCGATTGCCAAGATCAAATCCGGCGAGCTGGAGGGGCTGACAGCAGCAGATGATCAATGGGCACCGCAGATCAATCTGGGCGTGCCGGTTCTGATCCCAGAGACCTATGTGCCTGATCTGGACGTGCGTCTTGGGCTTTATCGACGGCTGTCGGATCTCACGACGAAGGTCGAGCTGGAAGGCTTTGCCGCCGAATTGATCGACCGCTTCGGGGCGCTGCCCAAAGAGGTCAACACATTGTTGTTGGTGGTGCGGATCAAGGCGATGTGCAAACGCGCAGGTATCGCAAAGCTGGATGGCGGCCCAAAGGGCGCGACCTTGCAGTTCCACAACGACAAATTCGCGTCGCCGCAGGGATTGGTGGAATTCATCCAGGCGCAGGACGGTTTGGCCAAGGTGAAGGACAACAAAATCGTTGTGCGCCGCGACTGGAAGAAAGACAGCGACAAGATCAAAGGCGCCTTTGCGATTGCCCGTGATCTGGCGGAAAAAGTGGTCGCAGAGCGCAAAAAAGCAAAGGCCAAGGCCAAAGCGGGCTGAGGCTCGATCCTGCCAATAGTAAACGCCGCGCTTGGGTTCTGATGGCCAAAGCGCGGCGTTTTCCTACTTTTACGTCCGGTTGAACCGGCTGAGACTGAGCGCGGCCTAGGACGTGGCGAGCCGGCTTTCGATGCGCGCCATGTGCATCATCAGCCCAAATCCCGCGACCGACAGCAGCAAGATGCCACCCGCCAAAGGCACGAGAGAGCCGTCAAACAATAGCCCCACAAGGGCCGCCATCGCGGCTGCGAACACGGTTGAAATCCCGCCCATCACCGATGCTGCCAATCCTGCGATATGGCCCATCGGCTCCATCGCCATGGCGTTCAGGTTGCCGAGGGTCAAACCCGCCATGAAAAATACGCTGGTCTGCCAGCTGACAAACAGGGCAAACATCACCGTATCCGACAGGGCGTACCCGCTCATCAGAAGCATCGTGGCAGATAGAACAATCTGCCCGGCCAAGGCCGTTGTCACCATGCGGCGCATGCCAAGACGCACCACGACAGAGGCGTTGATCAGGCTGCTGGCCCCCGACATCAAAGCCACAAAGCCAAACCAGAACGGGAAACTGTCGGCCCGGTCGAAGACCTCATCAAAGATCGGCTGAACCAGTGTGATCATGCAAAACAGCATGGCAAGACAGGTGCCCTGGACCATGATCGACAGGCGCACCGTTGGATGTTGGATCATTTCGCGCAGTGCACTGACCAGATGGGGCAGGCGAAATGGCCGCCGGTCCTCTGGCGCCAGGGGTTCTGGCAGGCGCAGGCTCATCCAGCTGATCATGATGATCGCAAAGACCGCAAAGGCCAGGAAGATCCCTCGCCAGCCTGTCAGTGCAATGATGCCTGCGCCGATCATTGGCGCAATCGCCGGGACAAGGGTGAAGATCATCATCGCAATCGACATCATGCGTGCCATTTCGCGTCCGGAATACAGATCACGCACGATGGCCAGTGCAACCACCCGCGGCCCTGCCACACCTAGACCCATCAGGATACGACTGATCAGCAGCATCTCCATCGACGTGCTGGCCCAGGCGATCAAAGTGGCGGCGATATAGAGCAAGGTTGCCACCAGGATCACGGTTTTGCGCCCGAAGGCGTCCGACAGCGGCCCGGTGAAGAAAGTGCCGATCCCCATGCCAAGGGCAAAACTGGCGATGACCAATTGGGCTTGGTTTGGTGCATCTGGGCTCAGGCTTTGGCCGATTTCCGGCAACGCGGGCAGCATCGCATCGATCGAAAATGCGATCGTTGCAAACATCATTGCGATCAAAGCAATAAACTCCGCCTTTGACATGGCGGGTTTTGAAATCTGTGTCATTTGAAACCTCATGCGACACTTCAGGAGACCCGGTGATCGGGGGCTATCTGGGTGTCGACATGTCCGGCGCTAACACATCTTGGCGGATGCGACCAGTGGCGCAGATGCACATTGGTCTGTGCATCTGCTGGGGTCCTGGCATTTGCGGGTTTCTCTTCCTCTCGACTTCTGCCGATGTGGACCTCGCAGCTGTGTCTGGCACGTTGGCTTGGGATCAGTTGCCGTTGTCCGCCAACTGGCTGCGAATGTCGGCGATCACCTGCGCCCAAAGATCGGGCTGCTGGGCACCGGGCACAGCGTGCTGGTTGGCGATGATGAAGGTCGGCACCGAGCTGACCCCCATTTCGCGCGAATGGGCGTCCCGGTTCTTGATATCGTCAATTTCCGTGTCGCCCGCCAGCAGGCGCAGCGTCACATCCCGGTCCATCCCGGCGCCTGCTGCGATATCTGCGAGGATGTCTTTGTCGCCGATATCTTTGGCATCGACAAAATAGGCCTGGAACAGCGCATCGACCACGTCGTTCTGTTTGCCTTCGATGCCGGCCCAGTGGATCAACCGATGGGCATCCAGCGTGTTGGGCGTGCGCTGCATCGCTTCGAAATTGATCGAAAGACCCGCTTTTTCCGCATGTTCAACGACCGGTGCATAGGCGCGCACGGCGCCGTCCTTGCCGCCGAATTTACCCTCCAGATAGGCGCGACGATCCATACCCTCGCGCGGCATATCGGGGTTCAGCTGGAATGGATGCCATTCGATCACAAACGGATGGTCACCGGCTTCGGCCAGGGCCTTGTCGAGATGGGTTTTGCCGATATAGCACCAGGGGCAGATCGGGTCTGACAGAATATCAAGCTTTACAACGCTCATGTCGGGGTCCTTTGCGAAGACGAGAGGAATAGCGCAGGCAGGGCGCGGCGTAGCAGTTTGCCGTTTGGGCCGGTCGGCAGAGCCGGAACACGCAGATAGGCGCGCGGCTGCTTGTACCGCGCCAGATTGGCATTTGCAAAATCTGCCAGACGGCCTTTGGTCACATCTTCGCCATCAGGCCCGGCAGTGTGATCGTCATCCGCGGTGAAGAAGGCCACGATGATGCGGGTGTCTTCTTTGATCTCGACCTGGGCCACGGCGATGCTCTGCAGACCGGGGCAGCCCTGCAAAACGCGCTCCACCTCTTGTGGTGAGACGCGAAACCCACCGGCATTCATCATGTCATCTTCGCGGCCGAGATAGGTGATCTGGCCGTCCTCTGCCATCTGGCCACGATCCCCGCTGACAAACCAATCGGTCGCGATAGGCGTGGGGGCGGAGGTTTTGGCGTCAAAATACCCCAGCATCAGGCCCGGATCCGTGGCAGCGACCGCAATGGTGCCCGCTGTCCCGGCTGGCGTCGGGGCACCATCTGCATCCAAAATGGCCACACGGCGGCCCTGTTGCGGCCATCCCAGCGCGCCGGCCGTTACCATGCGGCCTGGGCGCGCAGACAAGAAGGTCGAGCATTCCGACATGCCAAAGGCTTCGTAGATGGCGCAGTTGGTGATATCGCGCCAGCGCTGCGCCAGTGTCTCGGATAGTTTTTCCCCAGCGCTGAGGCCGTGGCGCAAATGAGGCAGGTCAGGCCACTGTGTGGCCTGTAGGGCCTTGCGATAAACACCTGGAGCAGCAGCAAAAAGCGTGGCCTCACTTGCGGACAGGCAGTCTGGCAAATGGGCCGGGTTCAGACCTGCTTGCGGGATCACCGCGGTGGCGCCAACGCTCCAGGGGTCCATCAGGCCGGTGCCAAGCGTGAAGGTCCAGTTGAACGCCCCGGCATGCAGCAAACGGTCTGTGGGGCGCAGATCATACCAATCCCGGATCATCATCTGGCGCGCCCAGATTGCGCGATGGGCATGTACAACCGCGCGCGGACGCCCGCTGGTGCCCGAGGTGTAGACCAGATAGGCAGGGCGATCTGGATTGGCGTGTTTAAAATCGCAAGGCGGCAGGTCGCGCATGGCCCGCAGCTGTTCAAGCGGGATCTGCCGCGGATGGGGCGGGCAGGGCACATCATCAGCGCAAAGGACAGCGACAGGCGCGAGTTCGTCGAAAATACGCTGCACTTCGGGCTCTGTGAGTTGGGCAGATGTCGGCACCGGAAGAGCCCCGATGGCAATCGCCCCGAGATACGCAATTGGAAAGTCGACGGTATTCCCCAGTCGCAACAGAACCCGGTCGCCTGCCGTGACCCCAGCCTGACGCAGACCCGTTCCCGTGGCGCGCACCGCCTGTCGCAGCGCGCCATAGGTTAGCGTGGTGTCTGGTTCGGCCAGTCCGTTTTGTGTTGTTCCGGCCTGTTTTGTTCCGATTTGTTGAACTGCCACCTTGCTATCTGGGGCGGTCGCTGTGGTCTGACCCGTTTCTTCGCCCGTTTCCGGACCTGTGCGCGGCACAGTCATCGCCAAGGCCTTCGCGGCGCCTTGATACAGCACATATTCCGCAAGATTGAACGGATCGGGACAGGGGGGATGGGCGCCGGTGTCGAACAGGGAAATCATCTGATCTGGCTATCGCGACAAAGGCCACGTTGCAAGATTGCTCGCCGCGGCCTATAGGGAGATCATGACAGAACGAGACCCAAAATCGCTCATCACCATTGCCCGGGCTTCTGGCGAAGATGTGGACGCCGAACCTTTGGATCTGGGCGCGCGGGTGCGCGAGCTGCGCAAGGCCCACGACTGGACGCTCGAATATGCGGCCAATCAGGCAGGGTTGGCCCGCTCCACGCTTTCGAAGATTGAAAATGGCCAGATGTCACCGACTTACGAGGCTTTGAAGAAGCTGGCGGTTGGTCTGCAGATTTCTGTGCCACAGCTGTTTATCCAGCCGCAGCGCGATCAGGTGAACGGGCGTCTTACGGTTACCAAAACTGGTCAGGGCTCTGCCCACGCCACCGCAACTTACGAACATGAGCTGCTTGCGGACAGTCTGACGCGCAAACAGATGTTGCCCTATCGTGCGCGGGTGCGCGCCCGCGCGATGGAGGAGTTCGAAGGCTGGGTGCGCCATGATGGCGAAGAGTTTCTCTATGTGCTGACGGGGGTCGTGCGGCTTTATACCGAGTTCTACGAGCCGATCGAAATGCGGCGTGGCGACAGCGCCTATTATGACGCAGCCATGGGCCATAACGTGGTGTCGCTGAGCGATGAAGACGCCACCATCCTTTGGGTGACGTCGCTACAGTAAATTGGGCTGAGCCGTCCCCACAGGACCCCGGTGGGACTCTGGCAGGACATGGCCTCGGGTCTATAGCCTGCCGAAGGGCAACCTGTGTGGATTTGTTCCCCTTGGCGCTGGCGGCCTTTCCGGGGACAATCGGCCGGATTATACCGCCTGTTGTTCCAGTTCCCGGTGCAGGCTCTCTGTATAGAGGAAATCATCGACCTCCTCACGCGCTTCTGTGAGGGTCAGGTGATGGGTCTGCGCAAGGTAGGCAACAAAGTCATCTTTGTGATCGATGAGCGACGGGGCCTTGCGGGTTTCGAGATGCGGAAACCGTTGTTTGATACGGGGCATCCTGTCGAACCAGCAGGCACGGGCTGTCTGAACAGGCATGGGGGGCTCCCTTATGTCAGATTGGCATAGTTTTTTTCTCGGTCGTGTTTTCGGACCTACAAATTAGCATTAATTGGAAAACAAACCAATCTGAGCCGCTGGGTTCCGCAGATCGGGCCGCTGGCCGTGCTGGAACCTTTCTGGCAGAGAATGGGTTTTTGGCTGCAAATTCAAAGCTTCACCCAGCGCCGTTCAAACGCGCTGGGTGGCAAAGTTTTGCGAAGAATTTACGGTAATTCCGGCGAAAACACGCTCATTCAGCGGCAAACAACCGCGTCAACACAAGATGCGCCACGCCCACTGCGATCAGCTGCATGATCGAAATCGGACCAATTTGCACCCTCAATGGGTGAAGCGGGCTGCATCACGGTCGCTATGTGGTGGGCTTCACTGCTCGTCGTACCACCACACCTCTGGCATGAAGGCGATGCCGTCGCCGCTGATGGGCAGCCGCTCTGGTCTGCGCATTTCCTTGATATGGGCGATGCGGCCTTCAGCGTATTGCCAGATCGGCACCACGTAGCGACCGGCTGTCAACAGCCGGTCCAGCGCGCGGGTGGCGGCGATGAAGTCTTCCTGACTCACGGATGTCAGCATTGCATCAATCATCGCATCCACTGCTGGATCGGCAATGCCCATCAGATTGCGCGAGCGTTCGACCTCTGCTGCGTCGCTGCACCAATAGAGATACTGTTCGTTGCCAGGGCTGAGCGACAGGGCACGGCGAAAGAAGGTGAGGTTAAAATCGAAACTGGCCTGGCGTTCGACAAACTGCGCGCTGTCCACGATGTCGGCGCGCAGGGTTATGCCCAGGCGCTCCAATGCGCGGGCGTATATTTCCACCACGGCACGCATTTCGCCTTCGCCCAGATTGCCGGGGGTCAGCAGTACATCCAGTTCCATGGCCGCGCCTGAGGCATTGCGCATCACCCCGTCCACCACGGTCCACCCGGCCTCTGCCATCAGCTTGGTCGCGCGGCGCAGGTTTTTGCGGTTGCGTTCGGTGCCATCGCTGGCGGGCAGCGCATAGCCCTCAAGCGTGCCGGGCAGAAGATCGGCGGCAAAGGGGGCCAACAGGTCGCGCACCTTACCCTCGGCAGGTCCTGGCCGCATGGCGAGATATGAGTTGGAGAAATAGGAGGTGATCCGGGGTTGATTGCCGCCGGTCAAAGCATCGTTCATGTATTCAAAGTTAAACGCCTGGATCAGCGCCTCGCGGACGCGCCAATCATTCAGCGGCGCGCGGCGGGTGTTCATTCCCAAACCGGTCATGCCGGAGGGTTTACCGTTGGGAATGGTGGATTTCACCACATCGCCGCTGGCCACGGCAGGGAAATCATAGGCTTTGTCCCATTTGGCTGCGTTGAATTCCCGGATGGCGGAGATTTCGCCTGCCTTGAAAGCCTCCAGCAGGACGGTTTGGTCGCCGTAGTAATCCAACCTGATTTCGTCAAAGTTGTTGGTGCCGCGTCGCAGGGGCAGATCCTGGGCCCAATAATCCGGGTTGCGGGCAAAGGTGACAAAGCGGCCTGGTTCAAAATCCTGCACCACATAGGGTCCGCTGCCGATGGGGGGCTGATCCAATGCTGCCTCGCCAAAGTCTTTGCCGTCCCACTGCGATTTCTTCAGGATCGGGCGCAAGCCCGCGATCAGGGCCAGTTCCCGGTTGTCCTGATTGAAGGTGATGCGGAGGCTGCGCGGCCCGGTCTGGGTGATGCTGTCGATCTGTTGGCCAAACCGGCGGTAGCGCACGTGACCTTCGCTGGCGAGCGTTTCGTAGGACCAGATCACGTCCTCGACGGTGACCGGGCTGCCATCGGAAAATCGGGCTTCTGGGCGCAGGGTGAACTCAACCCAAGTGCGATTCGCTGGAACCTCAATGGACTCGGCGAGCAAGCCATAAAGGGTAAAAGCCTCGTCTTGCGAGCGCCCCATCAGGCTCTCATAGCCCCAAAACCGCATCTGCCAGGGAGCGCTGCCTTTGGGGGCAAACGGGTTCAGCGAGTTGAAGGCACCGGTATTGCCAAAAACGACACGGCCCCCTTTGGGCGCATCAGGGTTTGCATAAGGTAAAGACACAAAATCCGGTGGTAGGGCAGGGTCCCCATACATAGCTATGCCATGCGATGATTCTGCGGCGGCGAAATTCCCACTTGCAAGAAGCGTGATTCCCGTCATCATCGATCGAACTGTAGATAAAAAAATTGGCTGCACTTGACCGGCCTTCCCGCTCTGCCCTTATTTTCATGATTGCCGACGCTAACGGCGCTCAGACGTCATTTCAAACTTTTAGCTTGGATGCAGCCGAGAAATTGCTTATAACAGTGTCACTGCTCGATAGGTTTCTTGCCTGTATGAAACCTGCCTCAATAACTCAACGCCCGCTTCGTGCGGGCGTTTTTTTGTTGTGTAATGCTGTGCTGTAACCCTGCGATATGGCGCATTTGTTTAATGCATTGAGCCCTTATGTTGAGGCATATCCTGCATCGCAGAAGTAGTTGTAGCATTCGTCTGGGGTGAAGAGGTCGCAGACTTCGGCAAGCGCGTCGAACATCTGGTCGAAGGTTCTGGCTCCGATACGCCTGAGA
>NZ_JAJDWC010000017.1 GCF_022825805.1 Phaeobacter sp. | reverse complement strand
TCTCAATCTCCACATTCAGATGCCCCAGCGTATCCTTGATCAGCTGGCCATATTCCATCGGCAGCGGAGGGGCCTCGTTGGAGCGGGTGTAGGGGATGCCCAACCCGCCGCCGAGATCAAGGCGGCGGATATCATGCCCATCATCGCGCAATTGCAGCGTGAGTTCGGCGACTTTCTGATAGGCCAGTCGGAAAGGCTCCAACTCGGTCAACTGCGATCCAATGTGGACGTCGATCCCAATAACATCCAACCCCTTCAGCGTCGCAGCATGGGCATAGACCTCACGCGCCTTCGCAATCGGAATGCCAAACTTGTTTTCAGATTTGCCAGTAGCGATCTTCGCATGGGTCTTGGCGTCCACATCCGGGTTTACCCGCACAGTGATCGGCGCCACCACCCCCAAATCAAGGGCGACCGCGTTGATCACCTCCATCTCCGGTTCGCTTTCGACATTGAACTGGCGAATACCCCCGCTCAGCGCCGTGCGGATCTCCTCGGCGGTTTTGCCGACACCGGAGAATACGATCTTGTCGCCGGGCACACCTGCCGCTTTTGCGCGCAGATATTCGCCCTGGCTGACCACATCCATACCTGCACCGGCCTGCGCCAAGGTCTTGAGGATCGCCTGATTCGACGCAGCCTTCATTGCGTAGCAGACAAGGTGGTCCATCCCATCCAGCGCCTCATCGAACAACTGGAAGTGCCGCAACAGCGTTGCGGTGGAATAGACATAGAACGGAGTGCCAACGGCCGCTGCAATCTCGGCCACCGGAACGTCTTCGGCAAAAAGCGCGCCATCGCGAAAGAGAAAATGATCCATGGGGTCGCGTCTACGGCAAAAGCGTTGTCGGGATCAATGAATTTGCGCAGCTCACAGCATCCCACCCTTAGAAGGTGGTCGAAACACCAACGCGCACTTCACCCGACACCGAAATCCCGCTTTTCTGGGCAGGAGGTTGCTCAGGTGGAGCCTCAGCTCGGGGAACAGGATCACAGGCCGCCAGTCCCGCAAGCGCCGCGATCAGGCACATCGCTTTCTTCATGTCGCATCCTTGAAAAAGAAAAAGCGCCCGCAATTGCGCGCGCTTTTAGGATGGCGTCGGGGCATCCATGTTTCAAGCCGCCCCTTGGTGTTTTGCACGAGGTCTTGCGCCTCAGAGCCCGAGAGATACGCGCAGCGGACCTTTGGCCAAGCCAACAGATCCACCCGCGTGAACACCGCTGCTCGTCACGCCAATGTCTGCATTCAGGCTGGGGCGCACCGGTTCACCGTCCACACCGCAGGCAGCAACAGCGAGCGTCACTGCGAGAGCAAACAGAATGCGGGTCATGTTGTCATCTCCTGAACAGGGTTCAGCCCAATAGCGCGGTCCAGCGGGCCACCTGTGCGCGCACCTGCGCCGGTGCTGTGCCGCCATAAGACATACGCGAGTTTACCGAATTTTCGACGCCCAGCACAGTGAAGATATCCTCTGTGATGCCTGCGTGGACACCCTGCATGTCTTCGAGGCTCAGATCCGGCAAATCGCAACCGCGGCTTTCGGCCATCGCAACCAATGTGCCGGTCACATGGTGCGCATCGCGGAACGGCACTTTCAGAACCCGCACCAACCAATCCGCCAGATCTGTCGCGGTGGAAAAGCCCGACCCCGCCGCCGCAGCCAGCGAATCCTGATTGGCGGTCATATCTTTGACCATGCCTTCCATGGCCGCCAGCGCCAGCATCCAACTGTCTGCCGCGTCAAAGACTTGTTCTTTGTCTTCCTGCATGTCTTTTGAATAGGCCAGCGGCAGCCCTTTCATAACCATCATCAGCGCAGTGTTCGCCCCGTAAATGCGCCCGACCTTGGCACGGATCAGCTCTGCGGCATCAGGATTTTTCTTCTGCGGCATGATCGACGAGCCGGTGGAGAAGCGATCCGATAGGGTCACGAAACGGAACTGCGCCGACGACCAGATTACCAGCTCTTCTGCAAAACGGCTGAGGTGCACGGCACAGATCGATGCGGCTGACAGGAACTCGAGCGCAAAATCCCGGTCGGACACCGCATCCAGCGAGTTGGCGGCTGGGCGGTCAAAGCCCAGCGCCTCTGCGGTCATGTCGCGGTCGATGGGGAACGAGGTGCCTGCCAACGCCGCCGCGCCGAGGGGGGATTCGTTCATCCGCGCTCGAGCATCGCGCACGCGGGACAGGTCACGACCAAACATTTCGACATAGGCCATCATATGATGCCCCCAGGTCACCGGCTGCGCGGTCTGCAGATGTGTGAAGCCCGGCATCACCCAATCGGCCCCGGCCTCTGCCTGCGTCAACAACGCCCGGATAAGCGCCAACAGGCCGCTTTCCGCCGCATCCAACTGATCCCGGACCCAGAGTTTAAAATCAGTCGCCACCTGGTCATTGCGCGACCGACCCGTGTGCAATCGACCTGCTGGTTCTCCGATGATCTCCTTCAGGCGCGCCTCTACATTCATGTGAATGTCTTCAAGCGCCGTGGAAAATTGGAAAGAACCCGCTTCGATCTCTGACAAAACGGTGAGCAGACCTTCACGAATGGCCTCCGCATCACTATCCGTAATGACACCGGTCGCGGCGAGCATCGCCGCATGAGCCCGAGAGCCAGCAATATCCTGCGCTGCCATGCGCTGGTCGAACCCGATGGATGCATTAATTGCCTCCATGATCGCGTCCGGTCCGGCGGCAAAGCGGCCGCCCCACATCTGGTTCGAGGTCTTGTCTGTCATGGCCCAACCCTGGAGATACTATGCGTCTGTTTCGTCAGCTCACCCTTTATATGGCCCTTGCCGTTGGTGCAAATGCCGCTTTTGCAGCGGATCCGGCCACCCTGTCTGCTCTGCGCGAAGGCGACATGCGCAAGCTGATCATTCACCCCGAGGTCAAACCGACCTCTGACAAGACTTTTCAGCTGGCCGATGGTGCCGGCACAGCGACGCTTGCGGACTATCAGGGCAAATATGTCCTCTTGAATTTCTGGGCAACATGGTGCGCCCCCTGCCGCAAGGAAATGCCGATGCTGTCAGAGCTTCAGGATGAATTCGGTGGTGAGGATTTCGAGGTACTCACCCTGGCCACTGGCCGAAACTCCCCGGCTGGGATCCAGAAGTTTTTCGACGAAACAGGTATTTCCAACCTGCCGCGCCATCAGGACCCGCGTGGCGCCGTTGCGAAGGAAATGGCTGTCTTCGGGTTGCCAATGACCATGTTGCTGGATCGCGACGGAAATGAAGTGGCACGTTTGCGCGGCGATGCCGACTGGGTCTCTGACAGTGCCAAGGCCATCATCAAAACGCTGATTTCGGATGATGCGTCTGGCTCCTGATCCCGTTTGTCGGCTTAGTTCAGTCCCGTCGGCGGTGGCAGATGCATGCCGCGGCGGGAGCTGACTAAAATTATCAAAAAACTGTTCGTTTAAGGTCCCAGCAACCCTTTTGCACGATGGTGATGCGTAACTCATACTGAGACAGAACCGTCATCGCCAAGGGACACCACCGTGAAGAACAAGCACAAGGTCATGGCCGACATGCCCGAGGGCGCTGAAAACCCTTTGTCCTCTGCGGTAGTGTCACGGGATAAATCCACGCTGGACATGGTGCGCGATGCCATTCGGCACAATCAAACCCTTTTGGCGTTCCAGCCGATCATGCAATCCGTCGGGCCGCAGTCCGTAGCCTTTTACGAAGGCTACATTCGTGTGCTCGATTCGACCGGCCGCGTGATCCCCGCACGGGATTTCATGCCCCATGTTGAAGAAACCGAAACCGGCCGCGAACTGGACTGTCTGGCGCTTGATCACGGGCTGAAAGCCCTGGCCCACAGCCCCGGTGTGCGGCTGTCCATCAATATGTCGGCCCGCTCCATCGGCTATCAGCGTTGGATGCGCGTGTTGGACCGTCACCTGAAAAAAGACCCGCATCTGGGTGAACGGCTGGTCCTGGAAATCACCGAGGATTCTGCGATGGCAGCGCCGGAACTGGTGATTGATTTCATGGACCGTATGCAAAAGCACGGCATTGCGTTTGCGCTGGACAACTTTGGCGCTGGCATCACCAAGGTGAGCCTGTTTCGCAACTTCTTCTTCGACGCGGTAAAGATTGACGGCCAGTTCGTCCGCAACATTCATGCCGATCACGACAATCAGGCCATCGTTCGGGCGCTAACCGGAATTGCCAAACAGTTTGATATGTTGGTGGTCGCAGAATCGGTCGAGAATCCTGCCGATGCCCAGTTTCTGATTTCCATTGGCGTCGATTGCATGCAGGGCTTTTTGTTCGGGGCACCGTCGGTCACCCCACCTTGGCTCGAAGAACTGCGCCAGAAAAGCCGGGCTTCCGCATAAGCCAGCAGACGCGCGCCAACCAAATGCTATTTCTACAGCGCTGCGCCTAAGACCAAGCCATAGAACACGGATTTTATGGCCTAATTTGCTTCAGCCCCTATTGCTCTGCTGGACCAGTCGCATGCGGTTGCCGCGCAGACACACTGCCTTGCAGATCTCTTGCCGAGCTCTCCCGTCCCCGCTTGCCGTGTTGATTGGCCGATTTCGCGATCTGGAACGTGCGTTGATCCAGATCAATGCGCCAGGCGGCGGGCAGAGGATAGTTGACATGGCCTTTAGGTCTGAGACACGGTGCGGGTGCTGCACATGCAGCACGGAACATCGCCTTGATAGGCAAGGTTGGCGTTTGATGGTTTCTGCGAGTGCGAAATAGCGGACCATACGCCGGACCTCACTGACGAAGACTGGCAGAGGAACGAAACTGATGACCAACGTTGTAATTGCATCCGCCGCACGCACGGCCGTCGGCAGTTTTGGCGGCGCATTCGCCAAGACACCGGCCCATGATCTGGGCACCGCAGTGCTGGAGGCCGTGGTGGCCCGCGCTGGCGTGGACAAGGCTGAGGTCTCAGAGACCATCATGGGTCAGGTTCTGACAGCCGCCCAGGGCCAGAACCCGGCGCGTCAGGCGCACATCAATGCAGGCCTGCCGCAAACCGCATCGGCCTGGGGCATCAACCAGGTGTGTGGATCGGGCCTGCGGGCCGTCGCACTTGGCGCGCAACACATCCAGCTGGGTGACGCCTCTATCGTCTGCGCGGGTGGTCAGGAAAACATGACACTCTCCCCCCATGCCGCCAACCTGCGAGCCGGACATAAAATGGGCGATATGAGCTATATCGACACCATGATCCGCGATGGGCTGTGGGATGCGTTCAACGGCTACCACATGGGCCAGACGGCAGAAAATGTTGCCGAACAATGGCAGATCAGCCGCGACATGCAGGATGAATTCGCGGTTGCCAGCCAGAACAAAGCCGAAGCCGCACAGAAAGCTGGCAAATTTGCCGATGAAATCGCCGCCTTCACTGTCAAGACCCGCAAGGGCGACATCATCGTTGATCAGGATGAATACATCCGCCACGGCGCCACGATCGACGCGATGCAGAAACTGCGCCCTGCCTTCACCAAAGATGGGTCCGTCACAGCTGCCAATGCCTCTGGCCTGAACGATGGCGCTGCCGCCACCCTGCTGATGAGCGCAGACGACGCTGAACGCCGCGGCATTGAACCACTGGCGCGCATTGCCTCCTATGCCACCGCTGGGCTGGACCCGTCCATCATGGGCGTGGGCCCAATCTATGCATCGCGCAAAGCACTGGAGAAAGCGGGCTGGTCCGTAGACGACCTGGATCTGGTCGAGGCCAACGAAGCCTTTGCTGCACAGGCCTGCGCCGTGAACAAGGACATGGGCTGGGATCCGGCGATCGTGAACGTCAACGGCGGGGCAATTGCAATCGGCCACCCGATCGGTGCCTCTGGCTGCCGCGTTCTGAACACTCTGCTGTTCGAGATGAAGCGCCGAGATGCCAAGAAAGGGCTGGCCACTCTCTGCATTGGTGGCGGCATGGGCGTCGCCATGTGTGTGGAGCGCCCTTAAGGCTGAGCGAAAGAGACATATGAAAGGCGCCTCAAGGGCGCCTTTTTTATTCAAAACAACATCATAGACACAGGCTTTCCTCGCCGGAGAGAACACAAGACAGGAAAAAGCACACAACTTCAGCAGAAAAGTGAAAAATCACGGCGCAATAATATTGCTGATACAGTCACAAAAATAGTAGCAAGATTACCAAGTAAATACGGAGGACTATCCAAAATGGCACGTAACGCACTCGTCACCGGCGGCTCCCGCGGCATCGGCGCTGCAATCTCTCAGGCTCTGCAGGCTGAGGGCTATACAGTGGCGGCAACCTACGCTGGAAACGATGCAGCCGCCGCTGCATTCACCGAAGAGACCGGTATCCAGACCTACAAATGGAACGTTGCGAGCTACGAGGAAAGCGCCGCAGGGATCGCCAAAGTCGAAGCTGATTTGGGGCCAATCGACATTGTGGTGGCAAACGCGGGGATCACGCGCGATGCGCCGTTTCACAAGATGACACCGGATCAGTGGCAGCAGGTGATCGACACAAACCTCACCGGTGTATTCAACACTGTTCATCCGGTTTGGCCAGGAATGCGGGAGCGCGGCTTTGGGCGCATCGTCGTGATCAGCTCGATCAACGGACAAAAAGGTCAGTTCGCCCAGGTCAACTATGCCGCGACGAAAGCCGGTGACCTCGGCATCGTCAAATCGCTGGCTCAGGAAGGCGCTGCAAAGGGCATCACCGCAAACGCCATCTGTCCAGGTTACATCGCCACAGAAATGGTGATGGCGGTACCGGAAAAAGTGCGCGATTCGATTGTTGGCCAGATCCCGACTGGGCGCCTCGGAGAACCAGAGGAGATCGCACGCTGCGTCACCTTCCTGGTTTCGGATGACGCGCAGTTCATCAATGGCTCAACGATTTCCGCCAATGGTGGTCAATTCTTCGTTTGACGCCAACGCATGTACAAATGGTAAGGGCCGGTCCATCGAACCGGCCCTTTTCCAATTCCGTAAGGACATGCGCGCTATGCCCAGCGGAAAATCGAAACCATATCAAAACGTGATCGGACTGACGCCAACACGCCGGTCAAAAAAGACCGCAACACTTGGCCTCTTTCTGCGTGGGCTCGCACCATGGCCCGCTTCACGGCAGCATCTGCTGTATATTCCATCTTTGGCCTCCGTTCAGATAAATTTTCCTAACTTGACTGAAAGATGGAGTATCTGCAGAAAGTTGACAAACGAGACTTTCCAAGACCTCAATTAAGTTTTACTTATGTGAAATGTCAGAACGCCTCCCTCCTCTCACCGCTCTGCGGGCTTTTGAAGCCGCTGCAAGGCATCTATCGTTTGCCCGTGCAGCGCAGGAATTGAACGTCACGCCAGCGGCGCTTTCTTTTCAGATCAAATCCCTCGAAGACCATCTGGGCACGCCAGTGTTTCGCCGCCTCAATCGTGCGGTAGAGCTCACCGAGGCAGGTGCGACCCTTGCCCCTGGGACATCAGACGGGTTTCAGGCGCTGACAGCGGCGTGGCGCGCCACATTGCGCCTGCAGGATGACGGCGTGCTGACAGTCACGGCAGGCCCTGCCTTCACCGCAAAATGGCTGGCACCCCGGTTTTATGAATTCGCCCGCGCCCACCCAGAGATTGACCTGCGGTTTTCTGCAAGCCTGAAGCGGGTGGATCTCCAGCGGGATGAGGTCGATGTCGCCATCAGGTTCGGCAATGGTCCCTATCCGGATGTGTACTCTCTAGGATTGGCAGAGGAATGGGTCATGCCAGTGATGTCCCCCGATATGGCCAAGCGATTTCCAACCATCGAGGCGCTGACCTCTGCGCCCTTCCTACATGATGACTCGCTGAACTTCATGTCCCCCAGATTGGACTGGCCCGCCTGGTTCAAGGCTGTCGGACATCCGTTTTCCCCACGCCACGGATCGAGGTTTTCCAACGCAGACCACGCAGTTGATGCCGCATTGGCCGGGGCCGGCGTCGTCCTGGGGCGCAGGGCACTGGTGGTCAAAGATATCGCAGAGGGTCGCCTGGTGGCACCATTCAAAACAGCCTTGACCGGTAAGGCGCATTTCAGTTTTCTCTGCCAAAAGGGCGCCGAGAACAGGCCGCAGATTGTTGCGTTCCGCGATTGGATCCTCGCCGAAATTGAAAAAACAGCAGCGATATCAGAAGGATTGCGCGTGGTGAAAGTGGTAGCAGACGAATGACCCGCAAACGCGCAACCGGAGTGGGGTTTATCGCTGTATTGCTCTGGTCCTTGCTGGCGGTCTTGACCGTCGGGACAGCGCCTGTCCCTCCACTTCTGCTGAACGCCCTGTGCTTCACGCTCGGCGGCACATTGGGAATACTGTGGTGCTGGCAAAGCGGCAGCCTGCCAACGCTGCGATCCGTATCCTGGAAAGTCTACGCATTCGGCAGCATCGGATTGTTCGGCTATCACGCCTTGTATTTCACCGCACTTCGGCTCGCACCCGCAGCGGAAGCGGGGTTGATCGCCTATTTGTGGCCCCTGCTGATCGTCCTGTTTTCCGGCCTATTGCCCGGCGAGCAGCTGAAAAAAGGCCATCTTCTGGGTGCCCTTCTGGGATTTGCAGGAGCTGCAGCCATCATCAGCGGCGGTGGCGCACGGTTCGACCCTGCTGCTCTGCCAGGCTATGGGCTGGCTTTTCTCTGTGCTTTGACCTGGTCGGGCTATTCTGTGCTGGCCCGACGCCTCGGCGATGCCCCAACCAGCACGGTCGCGATTTTCTGCCTGATCACAGCCGTGGCTTCCTGGGGAATGCATTTCGCGTTGGAGGAGACGGTCTGGCCTCGGGGCACTTGGGGCTGGCTCTCGACCATTGCGTTGGGTTTGGGTCCGGTTGGCTTGGCGTTTTATGTTTGGGATATCGGCGTCAAACAGGGCGACATTCAGATGCTCGGGACCAGCTCCTATGCCGCTCCGCTTCTATCGACAGTGATCCTGGTGCTTGTCGGCTACGCCCAACCGAGCTGGATCCTTGCTGTTGCGGCGTGCCTTATCACAGGGGGTGCTGTGCTTGCCGCGCGTGCAAGCGCAGCCAACGCGGCCTGACACCAGGTCCCTTGAACTCACGACACCTGCTAGACATGCGTTCGCGATGCATCAGCCTCCGATAACCCACCGGACAAACAAAAAGGACCGCGAGTGTATCTCGCGGCCCTGATAAGAGAGATAGGTAGAGTTTGGAGGTTCGTCCGGGGTGCTTCAAAGAGGCATGTCACCCCAGCGCATCCTGCCAAAACGCCCTTATGACGTGGACAGACGCGCAATCTCTTCTTTGAGTTTCAGTTTCTGTTTTTTCAGAGACGCAATCTCAAGCCCGTCGGATGACGGCAATCGTTGTGCGTTTTCGACTTCCATGCTCAGGTGCTCGTGCTTTTTCTTGAGTTCGGTCAGATGCGAGCTGAGGCTCATTTCATTCCTCCTTTGAGCGTGTTTCGTGGCAAAGAGTGGATCACAGGAACAGGCATCTGTCACGCTGCAGGCGCATAGATTTGTCATAAAAGTGTCAAATAGGCGTGAGCCCGCCGATGAAGCCGCACGGTTTCGTAAACAACCGTAAAATCGCTTAATGCATTGAGCCCTTATGTTGAGGCATATCCTGCATCGCAGAAGTAGTTGTAGCATTCGTCTGGGGTGAAGAGGTCGCAGACTTCGGCAAGCGCGTCGAACATCTGGTCGAAGGTTCTGGCTCCGATACGCCTGAGA
>NZ_JAJDWC010000048.1 GCF_022825805.1 Phaeobacter sp. | reverse complement strand
CGCTTCGACGCGTGCGAACGCAGCAGCCCAAATCTCCAGTCGCCTACGGCTCGTTCCGATTTGGGCTGCTGCGGTACTAACTGAAGCGGACAATTGGCATGTTACCTACACCGGACAATTCAGAATGTTCTCGACAGGGGGCGCGTAGGACCTGTGACAGCGACGACTGTCACAGTCCCATGCAATTGGCATAATAAGTGACGGTGGCGGGCCAGTCGGAGAAGACGCCAACAACGCCCACATCCTGCGCCAGCACGTCGAGCACCTGGTAAGTGGCGGCATCAGAGGTCACCAGCGGTGCGATGGATTGATAATACCAGCCGCCGCCATTCTGCAGCGGGCCGGAACGTTCCAGCGTCCAGGTGATGATGTTCAGCCCTGCCTCACGGGCCTTGATTGCATAGGGGGAGGGCGCCATCTGGCCGTCTTTCAGCGTCAGCAGCATCCAGATGGGCGGGGCGATGTAGTTGACGCCCATCGCTTTCAGCTCGGCCATGCTGGGGCGGAAGCTGGCAGGATCCATCGGGTCCAGCTTGCCTTCGTCGTCGTCGTGGCGGGCAAAGCGGTCATCGAGATAGACCGCCTGTTTGCCAAAGTCCGGTGTATGTTCGATCCAGTATTTGATGTCGCTGAGGTCAAAGCTCTGCACCCTGACATCCTTTGGCGGGATGCCTGCCTCGACATAGGCGTCGATCAGTTTCTGGGCATAGTCCTCGCGGGTCATCCCGTTGAAGGGCATCTGCACAGCGGGCGCCTTGAGCTCGGGGGTGAATTTCACCCCCAGATCGCGAAAGAGCGCAAGGCTGTCGGCATGGGTCATCAGCGTGGCGCCGGTTCCATAAAGTGTGCTGCGCCAGGGGGCGAGGCCCTGCTGATAGGCGCTGGGGGTGGTGGCCTTGGGGTCGCGGCTGTCGAATTTCGGAGTGAGGCGCTGGAATTCGGCGAGTGTGAGGTCGCTTGTGCGGCATTCGGCGCTGGCGGGGGTGCTGTCGGTTGCCGGTTCAAAGCCCTTGTGGCAGCGGTCGGCAAGATCCGTGGTCAGGATGTTGGTGGTGGTGTGCAAGTCGTTTTGGGCATGCCGGCAGACCAGTTCGAGATCCTTGGTAAAGGTGACGTCGCATTCCAGGATGCCCGCGCCCATGCGCGCGGCGGCTGTGTTGCTTTGGACGGTGTGTTCGGGAAACATCAGCGGGGCGCCACGGTGGGCGATGGAGAAGTCCGTTCTCTGCGGGGGTTGGCCCGCGCAGCTCTGCAGTTTGGTCTTCAACGCCCCCTCGGGGAGGGCATCCACCAGATAGGCCGGGCGCTGGCCGTAGCTGAGGGCGATTGACGTGCTGTCTGCGGCCGCGGTCTGGGGCAGCTGTGTGAGCGCCACAAGGGCGAGGGACAGGCTGATGGGCAGGTTGCAGGAAAGGCTTCTATTGGAAAACAAGCGGCGCGGCACGCGGGCAATCTCCTGCTCTTGGGGGCGCGAGGCAAAGGCAGCGCGCGTCTGAAATGGTCTGAACCGAAATTTGGCACTGAAACGGCCCGTGCGGCAGTCAGCTTGCAGTCCCGGTCGGACCTGTGGCGATTGGGCGGGCGGGGTTGCCCGCAACAGTTGCCCCTGCGGTGACGTCGCGGGTGACAATCGCGCCTGCGCCGACGGTGGCGCCATCTCCGATTGTCACGCCTGGCAGGATGATGGCCCCGCCGCCGATCCAGACCCGCGCACCAACGGTGATGGGGCGGCCAAATTCCCGTCCCGAAGCGCGCGCGGCAGGGTCGCGGGGATGGTCTGCGGTGAGGATCTGGACATAGGGGCCGATTTCGCTGCCATCGCCGATACGGATTTCGCACACATCAAGCAGCACGCAGCCGAAGTTCATGAACACGCCACGCCCCAAGTGGATGTTGCGGCCGTAATCCACATAGAGCGGTGCGCGCAGTTCGCAGGGGCTGCCATAGCTGCCGATCAACTGGTCCAGCAGGCTGTGGCGCAATTTGACCTCGGCGTCGATGGTCGCGTTATAGGCGCGCATCACTTGCTGGGCATTGGTGCGATCTGCCACCAATTCAGGGTCGCTCGCGTCATAGAGCGCCCCCGATAGCATCTTTTGTTTTTCGCTGAGCGCCACGGCCTACATGAAGCCGAGTTCGAGGCGGGCCTCATCGGACATCATATCCATGCCCCAGGGTGGCTCCCATGTCAGTTCGACATCGCAGCTCTTGACGCCGGGCACCGGGCTTACGGCATCGATGATCCAACCGGGCATTTCGCCTGCGACCGGGCAGCCGGGGGCGGTGAGGGTCATGATCACCTTCACATCATTGTCTGCGGTGATGTCGATTGTGTAGATCAGACCCAATTCGTAGATATTCACCGGGATTTCCGGATCATAGATCGTGCGGCAGGCTTCTACGACCGGTTCGTAGAGCGGATGGTCTATGGACGAAGGGGCGATCAGCGGTGCGCCTTCGAGCGGTTCGGATGCGTCGGACATTTGGGCCTCGGTTCGTGGTCTTCCCTGTATATAGGCATGCGCTGATCACGGGTCCAGTGGGGATCGGTTTTCCAACGGCCTGTCATCGGGTGGTTTTTTGCGGGGCGCGCGCCAACTGGTGGGGCTGTGGGGCCTTTGGTGCTTGGGGTGGCGGGCAGACCGGGGGTGATGGTGTCGTTCTTCACGTTGATTTGCATCACCTTTTGCGCAATTTCATTAGCTTTGACGCTGTGCTAACGTAACGATGGAGCAGCGGTGGCCGGGAGCGGGCAGGCTGCGATCCGGGCCGTGCTGGACAAATCTGGGCCGTGCCGGATAAACTTGGGCGCGGGCCCACAACCAACCGGGGCTGACCCGGTCAAATTTCGGGTGCCAGGCGCGGTTGGCCGCATTGGTGTCCACATGAGGCGCAGCATGGCGATTGGCGAAGCAGGCAGCATCACAACCAATTCTCCCACCGAGAACCAGCTGATCACCATTGATCTGGAAGAGCCGCTGACCAACCCGGTGTTTGCGCTGAGTGCCACCAACAACGGCGGCAACCAATTCGTGCTGCGGGTGGTGGATCAGACGCTGGACAGCGATGGCAACACCACGTCGTTCAGTTTCATCATCGAAGAGTGGGAATATCACGACGGCGCACACCCCGCGACCGAGACGATCAACTGGCTGGCGGTGGAGGAGGGGGTCCATACGCTGCCGGATGGGCGCATCATCGAAGCAGGCACCAGCTCCGTCTCCAGCACCGGGCAGAACACGGGCGGCTCTGCCACATTCAATGGGGGGTTCACCGATCCGCCGGTGGTGCTGACCTCGGTGATGTCGAACAACGACACCACGACCGTCGACAGCGATCCCAGCAATATCACCGCCAGCGGGTTTGACCTGACCCTGCAGGAGGAAGAGGCGCAGGACGGGGTGCACGGCGCCGAAACCATCGGTTGGGTTGCGATTGAACCCGGTGGGGATGCCACATCGGGAACGGCGTCGTCATCGGACAGCGTGGATGAAAACACCGATGTTCTGGGCCTTGGCGCCACCTTTGGCACATCGGTTGTGTTGGCTGAGACCCAGACCATCAACGGCGGTGACACGGCCACGGTTGTGATCGACGGGCAGACCAACAGCACTGTCGGGGTGTTTGTCGAAGAAGAGCAATCCGCCAACGATGAGGTGAACCACGTCAATGAAACCGTGGGCATCGTGGCCTTTGAGGATGGGCTGATCCCCTGTTTCACCCATGGCACCGAGATCGACACGCCGAGCGGCGCCATACCGGTTGAGCGGTTGCAGATTGGTGATCTGGTCAACACCGTGGATCATGGGCCACGCGCCATCCGTTGGATCGGCAGATGCCATTTGGGCGCGACAGAGCTGGCGCGCCAGCCGCAGCTGCGGCCCGTGCGGATCATGGCGCGCGCCCTGGGGCAGGGTTTGCCGCGGCGCGATCTGTGGGTGTCGCGCCAGCATCGCATGTATGTGTCGTCCAAAGTGGCGCAGCGCATGTTCGGGCAGCAGGAAATCCTGGTCGCAGCCATCAAGCTGACGGCGCTGCCAGGCATCTATGTCGATGAAACCGTGAAAGAGGTGATCTATACCCATCTGCTGCTGGACGATCACGAGTTGCTGGTGGTGGAAGGGGCCAAGACCGAGAGCCTGTATTTGGGGGCCGAAGCGCGCAAGGCGTTGTCACCTGCGGCGCGGGAGGAGATTGCCGCTTTGTTCCCGGCGCTAAAGGCCCAGCCGCTGCATGAAGAGACCGCCCGGCTGACACCGCAGGGGCGGCGGCAGAAACAATTGATCAGTCGGCATCGCAAGAACAACGTTGCGGCCCTGATGTAAGGGGATCGCGTTCCTGTGGGGGTGCATGTCTTTTGGCCCTGGATCTCTGGGCGACAGATCCGTGGAAACTGGGACTGGACAGCAAAACACCCGGCGCGGGAATGCCGGGTGCGGAAGGTGCAGATGTGTATGGTCAGGATCTGCCAATCCGTGCTGGCCAATCAGCGCCAAAGGATCAGAGCGGCGTGGACCGCGGGCTGTTCCTTGGATGCCGATCAGTCGTTGATGTCGTGATCGAAGGTTTTCACCTGACCCGCTGGCCCACGGAAGGTGCGTCGCAGAAGCAGCCAAGCCACCAGTGAAAGCGCGGCAAAGATCATCAACAGGACCGGCAGAGTCAGGCTGGCCGATGGCAGCACCAGCAGGATCAGCGCAGTGGCCAGCGCGCCAAGGGCAAAGCCGAGGAACAGAAAGCCCGCCACCAGCAGCTCAACAATGCCAAAGACGATGGCGAGCGCGATCCAGACCCACCACAGATCCAAAAGCGCCATCATTTGCCCGCGCCTTTCAGCATGTTGAAGGCATTGCCAAAGGCTTCAAGAGCGTTGGCGGGCACCAGAATGGTCTGCTTGCCATCGCCCGCACCCAGAGCGTTCAGGGCTTCCACCTGTTTCAGGGCGACCTGGTATTGCGCGGCCTCCAGCCCGTTTTCGGCAATGGCCTTGGCCACAACACCGGTTGCGTAGGCTTCGGCGTCGGCCTCGATCCGGCGGGCTTTGGCGGTTTGCTCGGCAGCGTAGAGTTCGGCGTCAGCGGCCAGTTCGACGGCGCGTT
This sequence comes from Phaeobacter sp., assembly GCF_022825805.1. Taxonomy (GTDB): domain Bacteria; phylum Pseudomonadota; class Alphaproteobacteria; order Rhodobacterales; family Rhodobacteraceae; genus Phaeobacter. The sequence continues at coordinate 7,240 of NZ_JAJDWC010000048.1, read as the reverse complement.
TCTGGCCCTCGGCCTCGGTGACCTGGGCGCGGCGGGCGCGTTCGGCGTTCAACTGCTGCAGCATCGCGTCGCGGGTGGCCTGGTCCAGATTGACGTCAAGGATTTCGGCGCGCGTGACCTCGATCCCCCAGTCATCAACGGCGCTTTCGACCATGGTCTGGATCTGGCTGATCAGTTGCGCGCGATTGGACTGCACCTCGTCGAGATCCATTTTGCCGATTTCGGCACGCACGATACCGGCCACTGTGGTGGCAATCGCCCCGTCGACATCGCGGATCCGGTAGACGGTCTTTTCCGGCTCCAGAATGCGGTAGAACACGGAGGTGTCGATCTGCACCAGCACGTTGTCCTTGGTGATGGCGTCCTGCGTGGCGTTGGGCAACTGGCGTTCGAGAATGGACACTTTGTGCGCCACGGAGTCCAGCAGTGGCACAATGAAGTTGATGCCGGGGCCCAGAACCGATTTCAGGCGGCCAAAGCGTTCGACCACAAATTTCTGCGATTGCGGCACGATGCGCACGCCCTTCAGGATCAAGATGATGATGAAGACGGTGGCGAGCAGGAATACGATGTTTTGTGTGATCAGATTGAGAATGAACGCTTCTGTCATAACTGCGGATGTCCTTTATAAATGTATGCTATGGTATACAACCTGGGGATCCTCACGTGAATTTTCAAGATGGTGAAGGATCGTGCCTGGACAGCATCTGAGCGGCATCTAGGCGCGCAGGGGCGGCAAAGGCAAGCAAAACAGCCCAACGGCGACCCTAAGATACACTCGGGGCGCACTTGTGGCACACGCGGGATGCAGCTGATTTGTTCCACAGGTCCCCAGATCGGGGCGGATGGTTATGTATCATGATACAGAGAGCGTCGTTTACAGAGAGCGCCATCTACAGTGAGTAACACTGGGCGCAGGCTTGCGACTTGTCAAAACGGGCGGGATCAGGCACATCCGGCGCGCTGTGGCGCCGATGCAAGGCTGCGGCAGGACTGGCTCAGGTGGTAGATGGGCCGAAGGTAGCAGAGCGCGCAGCCGCGGATCTGTCGGTATAGCGCAAGGATAGGAAAACCATGACGTCCAAAATCTCCTTCGAACTCAACGCAACTGATGGCGCGGCGCGCACCGGGGTGATCTCCACACCACGCGGCGAGATCCGGACGCCTGCTTTCATGCCTGTGGGCACGGCCGCCACGGTGAAGGCGATGCTGCCCGAAAGTGTGCGTGCAACCGGTGCCGATATCCTGTTGGGCAATACCTATCATCTGATGCTGCGCCCCACCGCTGAGCGCATCGATCGGCTGGGTGGTTTGCACAAGTTCATGAACTGGGAGCGCCCGATCCTGACGGACAGCGGCGGTTTTCAGGTGATGTCGCTGGCGGGCCTGCGCAAGCTGACCGAGAAAGGCGTGACCTTCAAGAGCCATATCGATGGCTCCAAACATGAGCTGACACCGGAGCGGTCGATGGAAATCCAGCGTCTGCTGGGGTCCGATATCGTGATGTGTTTCGATGAATGCCCCGCGCTGCCTGCGGATCGCGATCGCATTGCCGAAAGCATGCGCCTGTCGATGCGCTGGGCAGAACGCTCTCGCGAGGCGTTTGGCGATCGTCCGGGCCACGCGTTGTTCGGCATCATGCAGGGCGGGCTGGAGCCGGACCTGCGCGAAGAGAGCGCCGAGGCGTTGAAAAAGATCGGTTTTGATGGCTATGCGGTTGGCGGGCTTGCGGTGGGCGAGGGGCATGAGGCGATGTTCGGCTGCCTGGATTATGCGCCGGGATACCTGCCACAGGACAAGCCCCGTTACCTTATGGGTGTTGGTAAGCCTGATGACATCGTGGGCGCCGTGGCGCGTGGGATCGACATGATGGACTGCGTGCTGCCGTCGCGGTCTGGGCGCACCGGTCAGGCGTTCACGCGCTATGGCGTGGTGAACATCAAGAACGCCCGCCACCAGGAAGACCCGCGCCCGCTGGATGAAAACTGCAGCTGTCCTGCCTGTTCCAGCTATTCACGGGCCTATCTGCATCATGTGTTCCGCTCCAACGAGATGATTTCCGGGATGCTGCTAACCTGGCACAACCTCCATTATTTCCAGGAGATCATGCAGGGCATGCGCGATGCCATTGCAGAAGGGCGGTTTGCGGCCTGGCAAAAGACCTTTCATGATGACCGCGCACAGGGCGATATCGAGCCGCTGTGAGGGGGTAGGGCTGTTTGTGATTGCCACCATTTGGTGATGATCGCTGGTCGGCGGCGCCCATTGCGATCTGCTTTAGAAAAACTTGAGCAAATGTTCACCGCCAGAGCAGATCGCAGACACCTTTGTGCCCCAATTGCGGTGTCATTTCAGTCTCATCACGAGTTTAGATTGGGATTTGACTATGACACCGAACAAGACCATGGGCGCGGAAATTGAGACCAGCTCAACCGGGTTGGCGCATTGTTCGCTATTGATTGTTCTGGCAACCGGCGTGGCGCTGATGGCGTTGGTGGGCGATGCATCGACCGCAGCACCGGATCCAACGGCGTTGTCGCATATCGCGACTGAGCCCGGATTTTAAAGCTGGGTGTTGAGCCTGCGTCTGGCGCGCTATTTCTGACGGCCTTGGCGGGGGCGCCGGGCCAACGGGTTTTCGGTGCGGGGAAACGCACAGAGACGGGCTGTTGACCGCCCGACAACAACACAAAGACGTGTACAGCGGCCTTTGGTGAGGATTTTCTGCAAGGGGCGGCCGATTTGCGGCAGCCCCTTCATTATTTGGGAACCTTCTGACGATTTGATGGCTTGTGGTCCGCAGGCACAGAAGGCAATGTGGCGCCAACCCTGAGGCACAGCGGTTGAAATACCCCCACCGCTGCACCAGATTACAAATCCGAAGAGGAGACGTGCCACAGCTGCCGGTAACCGGGGCAGGAACGTCTTGCCAAACCAAAGGACCGAGTATGCAAGAGCCACTCAATTCATCCTATCCCGTCTTGCCCCTGCGCGACATTGTGGTGTTCCCCCATATGATCGTGCCGCTGTTTGTCGGTCGGGACAAATCGGTGCGTGCCCTGGAAGAGGTGATGACCGACGACAAGCAGATCCTGCTGTCCAGTCAGATCGACCCCAGCGATGATGATCCAAAATCCGAAGGCATCTATCAGACCGGCGTGCTGGCCAATGTGCTGCAGCTGCTGAAATTGCCGGATGGCACCGTCAAGGTGCTGGTCGAAGGTCACGCGCGGGTAAAAATCACCGAGTACCTCGAGAACGACAGCTTCTTTGAGGCGCGGGCAGAGTATCTGAACGAAATTCCGGGCGATGTCACCACCGTCGAAGCGCTGCTGCGCACCGTTGGTGATGAGTTCGAGCGCTATGCCAAAGTGCGCAAGAACATCCCCGAAGAGGCGCTGTCGGCGGTCGGCGAAACCACCGAGCCTGCGAAACTGGCGGATCTCGTGGCGGGCCATCTGGGCATCGAGGTAGACCGCAAGCAGGAGCTGCTGGAGACCCTGTCGGTGTCCGAACGTCTGGAGAAGGTCTATGGCCTGATGCAGGGCGAGTTGTCGGTTCTGCAGGTCGAAAAGAAGATCAAGACGCGCGTCAAATCGCAGATGGAGAAGACCCAGCGCGAATATTACCTGAATGAGCAGATGAAGGCCATTCAGAAGGAACTGGGTGACAGCGAGGACGGCTCCAACGAAGTTGCTGAGCTGGAAGCGAAGATCACGGAAACCAAACTGTCCAAGGAAGCGCGCGAAAAGGCCGAGGGCGAGCTGAAGAAGCTCAAGAACATGTCGCCCATGTCCGCTGAGGCGACCGTTGTGCGCAATTACCTCGACTGGATCCTGGCGCTGCCGTGGGGCACCAAATCCCGCGTCAAAAAGGATCTGAGCCGGGCCCAGGACATTCTGGATGCCGACCACTATGGGTTGGAGAAGGTCAAGGAACGCATCGTCGAATATCTCGCGGTGCAGCAGCGCTCTGCGAAGCTGAAAGGCCCGATCCTGTGCCTTGTTGGCCCTCCGGGTGTTGGTAAGACCTCGCTGGGTAAATCCGTGGCCAAGGCAACGGGGCGTGAATTCATCCGCATTTCGCTGGGCGGCGTGCGTGATGAAAGCGAGATCCGCGGCCACCGCCGGACTTACATCGGGTCCATGCCCGGTAAGATCATTCAGGCGCTGAAAAAGGCAAAAACCACCAATCCGCTGATCTTGCTCGATGAAATCGACAAGATGGGGCAGGATTTCCGTGGTGACCCGGCCTCTGCGATGCTGGAAGTGCTGGATCCGGAACAGAACGCGACCTTCATGGACCACTATCTTGAGGTGGAATATGACCTCTCGAACGTGATGTTCCTGACCACTTCGAACAGCTACAACATGCCTGGGCCTCTGCTGGACCGGATGGAGATCATCCCGCTGTCTGGTTACACCGAGGACGAAAAGCGTGAGATCGCGAAGCAGCACCTGATTTCCAAGCAGGTGAAGAACCATGGTCTGAAGGCCAAGGAGTTTGAGCTGACCGATGAGGCGCTGACCGAGGTGATCCGCACCTACACCCGCGAGGCGGGCGTGCGGAACCTGGAGCGTGAAATCGCCAAAGTGGCGCGCAAATCGCTGACCAAGATCGTCAAGAAAGAAGCCGAAAGCGTGACCGTGACGGCGGACAATCTGGATGATTTCCTTGGCGTGGCCAAATACCGCTATGGTCTTGCTGAAAAAGAGGATCAGGTGGGGGTCGTCACTGGCCTTGCCTATACCTCGGTTGGGGGTGAGCTGCTGAGCATCGAAGCCCTGCGCCTGCCAGGCAAGGGTCGGATGAAGACCACGGGTAAGCTCGGCGATGTGATGAAGGAATCGATCGAAGCGGCGTCCAGCTATGTCCGTTCGGTGTCGCCGCAGTTGGGGGTGAAACCACCCAAGTTCGACAAGGTCGACATCCACGTCCACGTGCCCGATGGCGCCACGCCCAAAGATGGCCCAAGTGCGGGTCTGGCGATGGTCACAGCGATTGTGTCGGTGTTGACTGGCATTCCGGTGCGCAAGGACATTGCCATGACCGGCGAGGTGACATTGCGTGGCAATGCCACTGCCATCGGTGGTCTGAAAGAAAAGCTGCTGGCCGCATTGCGCGGGGGGATCACCACCGTGCTGATCCCGCAGGAAAACGAAAAGGACCTGCCGGATATCCCGGACAACGTGAAAGAGGGGCTGGAGATCATTCCTGTCAGCCACGTGTCCGAGGTGCTGAAACATGCGCTGGTGTCTCAGCCTGAGCCCATCGAATGGGATGAGGCCGCGGAAGAGGCCGCTGCGGCAGCCAAGGCGGCGCTGGCCAGTGATGACGCTGCTGGAGCGATCGCTCACTGATCGCTGGTGCAGCACCTGCGGCGCTGTGATGGCTTGGGCCTGTGATGGCGAGAGCGAGAACAGAACAGCAAAAACAGAAAAGCAGGCGTCCCATGTTTGGGGCGCCTTTTCCATGTCCCGCAAGTCGCGCGTGGGCAGAGTTGTTTGGTCGGGGGCGCTGGTCTACAGGTGACCCGGGGTATTGCGGTTTTGTTGACTGAAGCGGGGAGAGCAGGGCTGCGGCGCCGGTGAAAGGACCACCTGATTGCGGATCAGCCAGATCCGTTGTGAACGGGGCCTGATGTCATCTCGGTGAAGTGCAGATTTGAACGCAATGCGGACGGGGGCGTCTGGGTTCTGATGTCGACTTGTGGGAATGGGTTTGCCACCAGCAATAGGGGCCTACGAACGTATCAGTTCGTCAACTGCATCAGGTCTCTGCTGGGGAGAATGGTGGGTGATAAGAGATTTGAACTCCTGACATCTTCGATGTGAACGAAGCGCTCTACCACTGAGCTAATCACCCTTCGATTGCTGGTTTACAGATGGCGCGTGCGGGCTGCAAGAGGGTAGCCATAGTTTTTTGACATTCCCGAGTATCTAACCCGCTGATCGGTGCAGGGGATCCGAGTGACCGCGCAGTCGGGCCAAACGGGGCGCGGCCCACTATGCCAGGGGCAGCTGCGTGCGTTTGATCATCGTGCGCAACGTAAAGCTCGACCGGGTGTTGCGAATTCCGGAGACGCGCATCAGCCGCTCCTCCAGAAATCGATCAAAGTCGGTCAGGTCCTTGGCCACGACCCGTAGCAGAATATCCCGGCTGCCGGTCATCAGATAACATTCCATGACCTGATCAAACCGTCGAACCGCTGCCTCGAACGCTTGCAGCGCTTCTGTGGATTGGCGCTCCAGTTCGACGGCCACAAAGATGGTGACAGGCAGTCCCACCTCGGCCTGATCGACCCGCGCGCTATAGCCCGAAATGATCCCGCGATCCTCCAGATTGGCCACCCGCCGCGCACAGGGGGTCGCGGACAGACCAACGGTTTCGGCCAGGTCTGCGATTTTCATCCGGCCATTGGCCTGCAACGCGGTAAGGATGCGGCGATCCGTTTGATCCATGGTTTCCTCCAATATTGACGGCAATAATAGTGGAATTCGCTAAAATGAGAACCCGGTGCGCCATATTTTGGAGGAAAACGCCTGTACGGCTTTGATAAAGTCACGCCAAGGGAGGATCCAAATCCATGACGCTCACACTGACGCCGGTGCCCAGCACCAGCCACGAAGCCATCTACCGTGTGGAAGACAAAACTGTCGCCTTGCTCGGGTTTGTGGCCATTCATTCCACTCATTTTGGTCCGGCAGCGGGCGGGCTACGGATGCGGCCCTATGCGGATGTGCAGGACGCGTTGGAGGATGTGCAGCGGCTGTCAGAAGGCATGACCTATAAAAACGCGGCTGCAGGATTGGCCCTTGGCGGTGGTAAGGCCGTGATTGTTGGCGATCCTGCAAAGGACAAAACGCCAGAGCTGCTGCGCGCCTTTGGCCGGGCCATTGATCAGCTGCAGGGACGCTATATCACTGCCGAGGACATGGGGATGAGCCCTGCGGATATGGCCATTCTGGCTGAGGAAACGGCCTTTGTTGCGGGCCTGGCAGATGGTGATTTTGCCTCTGGCGATCCTTCTCCGATCACGGCGCGGGGTATTTTCAACGCCATCAAACTGACCTGGGCTCGCAAATCCGGAAACGCATCGCTCCCAAGTTCGACACTTCAGAACTATATTTGAGGTGCTTGTTTTTGGCGGGTGGTTTTATTTCAATGGGTTAGGGTTGATTAGTGGGTCTAATCCCCCAACTTTTGTCGTCACACGTATTGTTCGTATTCATCATTGCTT
>NZ_JAJDWC010000129.1 GCF_022825805.1 Phaeobacter sp. | reverse complement strand
GAGCGGTTCTTTGGCAGGCTGAAAGCCTCGTTCCGTCGCATCGCAACCCGATACGAAAAGACGTCACGCAATTTCCTGTCGATGATCAAACTGGCATCCGTCAGACTGTGGATCGAGTTTTATGAGTCGGCTGCCTAGTTTGGCCATCATCATGCCGGTGATCGTATTGGGTGGGATCTATTCCGGTATTGCCACTCCAACCGAAGCAGGCGCTGTTGCGCTGATTTATACGCTGATTGTCGGGATCATCATCTATCGCTCTTTGCCGATGCAAATCCTGTTCAATTCGACGGTTGAAGCCGCGCGCCTCACAGGTGCAATCTTGATGGTCCTGTTCTTCTTGTTTGTGATGAGCCGCGGCATGGTATTGGCAAAGGTGCCAACGCAATTTGCTGACCTGCTTCTGTCGATCTCAGACAACAAGATCGTTATCCTCCTGCTGATCAACCTGCTACTGCTGATCATGGGCATGATCATTGATGACGTCTCCGGCGGGGTGCTTGCCGCGATCATCCTGCTGCCGGTCACGCAGAAGATCGGCCTGGACCCGATCCATTTTGCTGCCATCGTCGGGACCAATCTGGGCCTCGGCAACATCTCCCCGCCTTGCGCGCCACTGCTCTACATGGCTGGCGGTGTCACTCGCCAACCGCTGTCGGTCTATGTCGGCCCGACCATGAAGTTCCTGCTGCTGGGGCATTTGCCGATGGTCCTGATCGTCACCTTCGTGCCGCCTGTGGCGCTGTTCCTGCCTGGTCTGCTGGACTGAACCTTAACGCTCAACACCTGTATAAGAAGGAAAACACCTCATGCTGGAAGAAGCCAAGAAACGCACCCTCGCCCTGCAAGACCGTATGCGTGAGGCGGGCATTGCCAAGGCGGTTTTCACCGATGAAAGCTCGATTGCCTATTTGGCTGGGTTTTGGGGGTATCTGGGGATTGAGTTCGGCCGCCCCACCATGCTGGTCGTCGATTCCAATGATGCCCCTATCGTGATCACCCCGCTGATGGAATCCGAGATGGTCGCAGAAATGACATGGGTCGAGGATGTGCGCACGTGGGAAGATATTGGTCAGCGCAGCTGGGGTCGCGCCCTGGCGGGCGCTTTGGGCGAACACCCCAAGGAAATTTGGATCGAACGTGGCACCATCCCTGCCATTGTGCGCAATCATCTTGATGACACCTATCCCAGCGTGTCGTTGAAAGATATCTCGCCAGTGCTGGGCGCCATGCGAACCATCAAAACCCCGTTTGAGATCGGTATCATGAAGGAAGCGGGCCAGATTGCCGGTGCATTGATGGCCGCCGCGCATGACAGTCTGCGCGAAGGGGCGCAGGAATATGAAAGCGCACTGGCCGTCATCGAGGCCGGTTCGCGCAAGGCGGCCACCTTCCTGACAGACAAAGGCTGGGACCGCTTTGTCTCGCCGATGATCCACAACCTGCAGATCCTGCAAAGCGGCAAGGACGCCTCGATGGTACACCGCCGCGCCAGTGTGAAGGCCTACGAGAAATTCGACCCGGTCTATTTCTGTTTCTGCAACATGGCGCAGTTCAAACAATACAAGCTGGGTTTTGACCGCATGTTCCATATCGGTGATGTGACTGATCAGGCCCGCGACGTACAAGAGGCCGCTATCGAAGCCCAGCAGGCCGCCATTTCCGTCATGCGCCCAGGCGTTCTGGCCGAGGATGTGGCCGCTGCTGCCAACGAGGTCTACCGCGCTCGCGGCTATGAGACAGGTTACCGCACTGGCCGTTCTATCGGTGTTGCCTACCTGGAGGCGCCCGAACTGAAAGCGGGGGACAAGACCGTGCTGCAGCCAGGCATGACTTTTGCGGTGGATGGCGGCATCTCGGTTGATGGCGTCACTGCGGGCCGGATCGGGGACTCCGTGGTGGTGACTGAAACCGGCACTGAATACATAACCAGTTACCCGCGTGAAATTCTCTTGAGCAAAGGGTGAATGATGGCAGACGGTGTAAATGTTGCGATTGCTCAAAGCCCGGCGGACCTTGAGGGTCCGCAGGCACGTATGACTTGGCTGGCTGAGTGTTTGTCCCGCCTTGACGGTCAGGAGATAGATCTTCTGCTACTGCCCGAGTTGTTTCTGACAGGCTACAACATTGGTGAGAAAGTGACGAAATGGGCAGAGCCTGTAGATGGGCCCGCGGCAGAGACAATTGCTGCGCTTGCTTATCGTCACAATATTGCGATTCACTATGGGTTTGCCGAGCGCGAGGGAGAGCGGATTTACAATGCGGCTTCCTGTATTGACCGGAACGGGACCCTTTTGGCCTGCCATCGGAAACTGCTGTTGCCGCCCGGGTTTGAAGGCGATCACTTCTGTCAGGGTGAGAGTTACACCTATTTCGAGATTGACGGGATAAAGGCTGCAACGCTGATTTGCTATGATGCGGAATTCCCGGAAGCCTTTCGTACTGTTGCAAGCGCTGGGGCGGAGCTGGTGTTGGTACCGACGGCGTTGGGTGCTCAATGGGGGGTCGTTGCGAACAACGTGATCCCGGCTCGCGCCTTTGAGAACGGGGTATATGTTTGCTACGCAAACTCCTCCGGGCACGAAAACGGCATGAACTACTACGGCGGCAGCTGCGTCATTGCTCCTAACGGGCAAGAACTGGCCAGAGCGGGAGCAAGTGTGGAGATTCTGCAAGCTCGCATTGGGAAAGACGCCGTTCACAATGCGCAACACCGCCTGCCATATCTGGTCGACCGGAAAAAACTCCCCAGAGTAAGTCAGCGAACACCATGAAGGGTGTCCGACAGGCTGCCGCGACTTGTTTCTGGGAAACGCCCTTGCCAGGTTCAGATCTACCAGCCATTGGCATGGTGCGTTGCTTAAGCACCGGATTGCGTGGCGCACTTCGACAAGAATGGCGTGGCAGCATGTTCGCCGTAAGTTCCTGGATGTTCGCGTGCAAATCTTCAAGGAAACGTGCTGTATTGTTGATGCAAAGCCCGGTACCCAGATATTGTCCCGGTGACATTGTTAGTCTGGTTTTAGCGGACAAATGAGTAGTGGAAGATAGAGCGCGGATTTACGAAATTAACAAGATTCTGAAGATGCACGGTCTTGATCACGGCAAGCGAGAGGCAGCCTTTCACCTCCTCTGGATCGTATTGCATCCAAATTCCAAATCGACATTTACCAAGACCATGTGTGACGATGGAAGCGTCCGCAGATTTCAACGCTGGACACTGTCTAACAATGGACGCGACAGCGAAATGAAAGTCGAACTCACATGGCCTGTGGGGCGGCCCCCCCCC
>NZ_JAJDWC010000094.1 GCF_022825805.1 Phaeobacter sp. | reverse complement strand
TCGGCAATGTACTCTTCAAAACGCGCCCGCAGCGCTGATGGCAATGGTGCTGGCATAAGACATCCTCCCGGATATCTTGAATCACGCCAGCACCAATTTGGGAACCCAAAACGATTCAGACTTCAGGAAAGACGCTTTAGGTCGGCCAGGGCAACGCTGCACCGTCGCGCAAAACCGCACGCACCGCTGGCACATAGCTTTCATGATCGCCTGCATGTTCGCGACCTTCGTGCAAACAGAGAGCCGCATGAAGCCGAAACGGCGCCCGCCCGCCCTTGCGCGCCCGCATCAGGACAAGTTCAGCCGCGCGCCCAACACGGGGGGCCAGTGGCAGAACTTCGACGGACCCCAGTCGCGTCAGTGTTGCAGACAGCATTCCGGGCAACCGATCCGCGCGTTGGATCATGTGCAAATACCCTTTGTGCGCCAGCCGCCGTGCCGCCACATCCACCCAGGCCTCAAGCGGCGTATCGCCACCCAAAGCAATCTGTCGCCCAACATCGCGCGCAGGACTATGAGCGCCCGCCCGATAATAAGGCGGGTTGGCGATGACGTGATCAAAGTGCTGCTGGCGCAAATCGGCTGGCAAGGCCGTCAAATCGGCCTCGACCACCCGCAGTTCTGTTGTGTTCAGCGCGGCATTGCGTCGCGCCAGGTCCGCGTATTCCGCCTGCAATTCGACGCCCGTCAGCTCCAGACCCGGAATGCGTGCTGACAAACATAACAATCCCTGGCCGCCGCCGCACCCCAACTCCAGCACGCGCGCACCGGATCGCGCCGGAACCGCCGCAGCCAACAACACAGGATCGACACCGGCACGATATCCCTGCTTTGGTTGCAACAACTGGACGCGCCCACCCAGGAACGCGTCTTGGCTCAGATCCTCGGATCGAAACATCACCGCAACGGGATGTCGTTGTCGCGCATCACGCGTTCAGCCAAAGCGTGATCTTCTTCCCGCACCATCAACCGGCGCGGAAAAATCCCAATGCCACCTTCAAGGATGCTCATATTTACGTCCATTTGAAAGCAGTCTATATCCTCTCCCTCAAGAAGGGCGGTGGCAAAGGCCATGATTGTCGGGTCGGTGCTGCGCAATAATTCCTTCATGGGGATGGATCTAAGGGCAAGGTCAACGCCTTGTCGAGCCTTGCAAGCGGGAAAACGATGAATCAAGTCCTGACGCAAAAGCCGCACGATATGCTGGCCGCGACACTCAGCGAAGAAATGGCAGCGGTGAACACGCTGATCCGCACGCGTATGGCTTCTGAACATGCGCCGCGCATTCCGGAGGTGACCGCGCATCTGGTCGAGGCCGGGGGCAAAAGACTGCGTCCGATGCTGACCCTCGCCGCGGCGAAGCTCTGCGGCTATCGTGGCGACAACCATGTAAAACTGGCCGCCACTGTGGAGTTCATTCACACCGCCACCCTGCTGCATGATGACGTGGTCGACGAAAGTGGCCAGCGTCGTGGGCGACCGACAGCGAATCTCCTTTGGGACAACAAGAGCTCTGTTCTGGTCGGCGACTATCTTTTTGCCCGCAGTTTCCAATTGATGGTGGAAACCGGATCCCTTCGGGTGCTGGACATTTTGGCCAACGCCTCTGCCACCATCGCCGAAGGCGAGGTGCTGCAAATGACAGCAGCAAGCGATCTGGCGACCAACGAAGACATCTATCTGCAAGTCGTTCGCGGCAAGACCGCTGCACTGTTTTCAGCAGCCACCCAGGCGGGCGGCGTGATCGCCGACGCCAGCGAAGCCGAGGTGCAAGCTCTGTTTGATTATGGCGATGCGCTGGGGATCGCGTTCCAGATCGCGGATGACCTCTTGGACTACCAGGGGCAGTCCTCGGCCACAGGGAAAAACGTTGGCGATGATTTCCGGGAACGCAAACTGACGCTACCCGTGATCAAGGCGGTAGCGCAGGCCACCGACGAAGAACGCGCCTTCTGGCAGCGGACCATTGAAAAGGGTCGTCAGGAGGACGGCGATCTGGAGCACGCGCTGTCGTTGATGGGGAAATACAACACCCTTGGCGCGACCCGTGATGATGCGTTGGGCTGGGTGGCGAAGGCGCAGACCGCGCTGACCGCCTTGCCGGACGATCCGATCCGCACAATGCTCCACGACCTGTCGGATTATGTGGTCGCGCGACTGAACTGAGAGGGCGGCGCAGCCCATTCACTCAATTCACCCACTTCGCCCGAATATGCGCGCAGGCCGATATACTGGTCTGAACCGATGCTCGGACTTCTACGGTGCCAGCAGTTGGCCCGCCCGAACCCACCAATCCGCATGGTGACGACGCAGATGAGCGGCCGCATCTTGCGCCTGCTTTGTGCTTGGATACAGGCCAAAACATGTGGCACCAGACCCTGACATGGCAGAAAACAACGGCATAGTCGCCTGCAACGCAGCCAAGACAGTACCAATTTCCGGCGCCAGAGTGACTGCGGGCGCCTGCAGATCGTTGCGCTGATCTGACAGCCACTCCGCCAGCGCCTGAGCGTTTTCCCAAGTCGGCAACAGTTCGGCCATCGGTGCGTTTTCACGTCTTTCCAGAGCGCGAAATATCGCAGGCGTTGCCACCGACACGCCAGGGTTCACCAAGACGATATGAAATTGCGGCAACTGAGGCAGCGGGGTCAGCTGCTCACCGATTCCGCTCATACGCTGGGCAATGGGATGCAGGCACACCGGGACGTCGGCGCCAAGGCCAAGCACTGCATCCGAAGACGGCATGGGCACCCCCCACAGCTCGGACAACGCCCGCAAGGTGGCAGCGGCATCCGACGATCCGCCGCCGATGCCAGATGCGGCGGGCAAATCCTTATGGAGCTGTAGCGCCGCCTCTTGCGGACTGTCGAACAGATCCGCAGCGCGCCACATCAGATTGGATTGATCAGCAGGCACACCGTCAGCCATAGCCCCCTGCACCTGCAGGCTGCGCTCGGATGCTGGCTCTGCAACAATCCGGTCCCCAATGTCAGCAAACACCACAAGCGAATCGAGCAGATGGTACCCATCTGCCCGTTGGCCCGTGACATGTAAGGTCAGATTGATCTTGGCCGGAGCGAAGGCCTCAACCCTCATTGGCAACCTTCAGAGGTTCCGCGCCCTCCTCGAGGAGAACGGCATCAAGCCCGACGTCCAGTTTGCGCCGGATCCGGTTCGGATCGGCCTCGCCATCGGTGTCCTCAGGGTCGATGAAAGACAGCGCACGCTTCCACTGGAACTCTGCCTCGCGTTCGCGACCAACGGCCCAATAAACGTCGCCCAGGTGGTCATTCACCACGGGATCGACCGGCATCAGCTCAACGGCCTTTTCCATGTGAACCACTGCGTCCGCGTAACGTCCCAACCGGTAGAGCACCCAGCCCAGACTGTCGACAATATACCCCGCATCTGGACGCGCAGCGACCGCGCGTTCGATCATCGACAGGGCTTCGTCCAGTTTGATCTGCTTTTCCACCAGAGAATAGCCAAGGTAGTTCAGCACCTGCGGCTGGTTGGGGCGGATATCCAGGGCCGCGCGAAAATCGGCTTCTGCCTGGTCCCAATTGTCGAGCCGCTCATGGCAGATCGCCCGAGCATAGAGCACAAACCAACGTCCATCCTGCGACTCGTCGAGCAGGCTCAACGCGGTATCATAGGCTTTGATTGCCCCGCGATAATCCTCCTGCTGGCGCAACAGATCACCGAGATTGGTGTAAACCGGTGCCTCCTGCGGGAAATCACGCGCCAATTGTTGCAGGACCTCTGCGGCTGCATCGGGTTTTGCAGCCCGGCGCAAGGCCTCTGCACGTCCCAATTCCGCGGCATGATAGTCTGGATGACCTTTGGGGACCATTTTATAGAGATCAATGGACAGCCCATAGCGGCCCAGTTTGTCGAACAGTTCGGCGGCCAGCAAAACAGCATCGACATGATCCGGACGCAGTGTTGCAGCAACCCGCGCATACATCAGCACATAGTCATCAGCCATCTCGCCGTTTAGTGCCGCGCCCATGGTGAAGAAGACCTCGGCGATCCCGTCCACGGGGGTGGCCGCCAGCGTGAAGGACAGCGTCTCGCCCTCCTGAAGTTGGCGAGACACCGCCGCCAATCCGGGGTCCAACTGACCGTTGAAAGCATCAGACAGTACGTTCAGCGCATCTTCATTGCGGCCAAGCTGCGACAGGATCTGCAAACGCGCAATAACCGCGCGGCGCGATGTGTTTGTCAGCTGCCCACCGTCGGCCGCAAACAGCGCCTCTGCCCCTTCGTAGTCACCAACCGAAGCAAGCGCCAAGGCACGGTGATAGCGGGCAAATAGACCCAAACCCTCTTGCTCGCCCAGCGCATCAAACTGCGCCAAAGCTGCTGACACATTGCCGGCGCCCAGTTGTGCCCAGCCGAGGATCAAACCATCAACCAGCCCGTTGATGGCAAATTGTCCTTCTCCGGCGTCGATCAGAGATTGGAAATCACCATGTTTGACGGCACTTGCGACCATCACGATGTTGGCAACTTGGCTGCGCGCACCCAGTTGCGTCAGGTTTTTCGCGACAGGCGCCGCCCCTTGCACATCACCCAATGCGAGGCGGGCGAAAATCACATGTTCCATCAACAAAGGGTTCGACGGATCCCGCAGCAACGCGCGCCCGTAGTAGTCTGCAGAGGCCTGAAAGTCGCTGTCCAACGTCGCCGCCCGCGCCGCGAGATAGGATCCTGCCAGTCCGTTTGCCTGTACGGGTGTCGCCAAAGGCAGAGCCGCAGCGATGGCGGCGGCGCAGATCAAACTGCGGAGAACTGGAACGGGCACGCGGCGGCCTCCTTCTTGGTGACTGGTCAATATTTGCCTCGCCAGGCAGCCTAAAGCGCAACCCCATCACACGCAATGGGGCAGCCCAAAGGCTGCCCCAACACTACCGGCAATTCCTTGCCAAAACCATTCACCCGAAGATCACATATTCGGGTAGTTCGGCCCATCACCGCCTTGCGGCGTGGTCCAGGTGATGTTCTGGCTCGGGTCTTTGATATCGCAGGTCTTGCAGTGAACACAGTTCTGGAAGTTCACCACAAATTCCGGCTTGCCATCTTTTTCGACCACTTCGTAGACACCCGCCGGGCAGTAGCGCTGCGCCGGTTCCGCGTATTTCGGCAGGTTGACCGAGATGGGGGTGTCTGCATTGCCCAACCGCAAATGGCAGGGCTGGCTTTCCTCGTGATTGGTCGCCGCAAAGGCCACATTGGTCAGGCGATCAAACGACAGAACACCGTCTGGCTTGGGGTAATCAATCGGCTTGTGCTGATCCGCAGGCTCAGTGGATTCTGCATCGTTTTTGCCGTGGCCCAGCGTCCCGAAGAGAGAGACGCCAAGGAGATTGTTGGTCCACATATCCAGACCGCCCAGCATCAGCGATGCTGTCAGCCCCCACTTCGACCACATCGGTTTGACATTGCGCACCATCTTCAGGTCCTTGCCAATCGCGCCGCCGCGCACGTCGGCTTCGTATGCGGACAGCTCATCGCCAGACCGCTCGGCCTTGATGGCGTCAAAAGCAGCTTCGGCAGCGGCCTTACCGGACAGCATCGCGTTGTGGTTGCCCTTGATGCGCGGCACGTTGACCATCCCTGCAGAGCAGCCCAGCAGCGCAACCCCAGGGGCCACAAGCTTTGGCATCGACTGATAGCCACCTTCTGTGATCGCACGTGCGCCATAGGCAACGCGCTTGCCGCCTTTCAGCAGCTCGGCCACCATCGGGTGATGCTTGAACCGCTGGAATTCCATGTAAGGATAGAGATGCGGGTTTTTGTAGTTCAGGTGAACAACGAAACCGACATAAACTTGGTTGTTGTCCAGATGATAGATGAACGACCCACCACCTGCGTTGGAGC
Organism: Phaeobacter sp.; assembly: GCF_022825805.1. Taxonomy (GTDB): domain Bacteria; phylum Pseudomonadota; class Alphaproteobacteria; order Rhodobacterales; family Rhodobacteraceae; genus Phaeobacter. The sequence continues at coordinate 972 of NZ_JAJDWC010000094.1, read as the reverse complement.
CCAGCGGCCATCCCATTGTATGCGTGACAGAACCCTCTTTGTGCTTGGCAGGATCAATCTCCCAGATTTCTTTCATGCCAACGCCGTATTTCTGCGGCTCTTTGCCATCCGACAGGCCATATTTCGCGATCACCTCTTTGGAGAGGGATCCGCGCACACCTTCGGACAGGAAGACATATTTGCCGTGCAGCTCCATACCCGGCTCGGTGTTTGGACCGTAGGAGCCATCTGCCTCCAGCCCAAAGACGCCAGCAACCACGCCTTTGACTTCGCCGTTGTCGCCATAGACCAGCTCGGAACAGGACATGCCCGGGAAGATTTCAACGCCCAACTCCTCGGCCTGTTCCGCCATCCAGCGACAAACATTGCCCATGGAGACGATGTAGTTGCCGTGGTTGTTCATCAAGGGCGGCATCGGCGCATTCGGGATGCGCACTTCGCCAGCTTCGCCCAGCATGAAGAAATTGTCATCTTTGACCGGCACGTTAAGGGGCGCGCCTTTGTCTTTCCAGTCCGGGATCAACGCATCCAGCCCGCAAGGATCCAGAACCGCACCAGACAGAATATGCGCGCCAACTTCCGAACCTTTTTCCAGCACAACAACCTGCAGGTCGCTGTCCAGCTGTTTCAGTCGGATTGCCGCTGACAGACCGGCTGGGCCTGCCCCAACGATCACAACGTCGTATTCCATTGCTTCGCGTTCAATCTCGGCCATCAAAGGCTCCTTGGCTGTGGCTCAGGACAGACCTGTTCAGGCGATTTGTCCCTGGCGTAATTTTCTTTCGCGGTTGCTTAGCGGGTGGCAGAGCCCCGGGTCAATCCAAACTCTACGTTATACCGCACTCACCCCAAAACCCGAAATTTTTCGTGTGTTATGACCCTGAAGTTGTCTGAGACCTGATCTCGGAATGTTTTCCACTCTTTGGGGATGGTTTCGCGGAAGAATCTCAGGATCGCATCGGCGAATTGCTT
>NZ_JAJDWC010000072.1 GCF_022825805.1 Phaeobacter sp. | reverse complement strand
CCGCTTCGACGCGTGCGAACGCAGCAGCCCAAATCTCCAGTCGCCTACGGCTCGTTCCGATTTGGGCTGCTGCGGTACTAACTGAAGCGGACAATTGGCATGTTACCTACACCGGACAATTCAGAATGTTCTCGACAGAGGAACCATGCAAAACAGGCGTCTTCAGGCCCAATGACCGGACGCGACCTGCCGTCGCATCGCAGATTTTGTGAGGTTTTCACGCTCGCAGCCCAAGGCCCGGGCCGACGGTTCAGCGGCGCGCCTCAATCGCGGCGATGGCCAGTTGCACGGCTTCGTCGATGGACAGGCTGCTGGTATCGATCTGCACAGCATCCTGCGCCGGTTTCAGCGGCGCCTCGGATCTGTTCATATCGCGGGCATCCCGGGCTTTCACATCCTCCAGGACCTCCGCGAGTGTCGTGGGGTGACCCGCTGCCAGCAATTCCTTTAGCCGCCGGGTCGCGCGCACTTCGGCGCTGGCAGTCACAAACAGTTTCGCCTGGGCACGCGGGCAGATCACCGTGCCAATGTCCCGCCCGTCCAGAACCGCCCCGCCTGCCCGGCGCGCAAACGCGCGCTGAAAATCGACCAAAGCCGCGCGCACCTCGGGGATGACCGCCACTTTGGATGCCGCCTGAGCCACCTCTGCGGTCCGCAGCGCCTCTGGGTTCAGATCCTCCGGCAGCAAGGCTTGCGCCGCCGCAACGGGCTTTTCACCGGCCAGCATGCGCGCGCCAACCGCCCGGTAAAGCAACCCTGTGTCCAGATGCCCAAAACCGAAATGCTGCGCAACCGCACGGGAAATGGTTCCCTTACCAGCCGCCGCGGGCCCATCTATGGCGACGGTGAAGCTCATGCCTGCGTCTCAAGCCGGGCGCCAAGCGACGTCATCAAAGGGGTGAAAATCGGGAATGATGTGGCAATCGGCGTGCTGTCATCAACTGTCACAGGTTTCTGCGCCCCCATCCCCATGACCATAAAGGACATGGCAATCCGGTGATCCAAGAAGCTTTCGCAGGTGCCACCACCTGGGACGCCCTCTGGCCCCATGCCTTCGACGGACCACCAATCATCGCCCTCATCGACAGTCACGCCATTGGCGCGCAGGCCACGCGCCATCGCATCGATGCGGTCGCTTTCCTTGACGCGCAGTTCTTTGACGCCAGCCATCATGGTCTTGCCGGTCGCAAACGATGCGACAACGGACAGAACCGGATATTCGTCGATCATTGAGGCCGCGCGCTCGGGCGGCACTTCAATCCCCTTCATGCCTGGAGAGTATTTCGCGCGCAGATCCGCGACAGGCTCACCGCCCTCTTCGCGCATGTTTTCAAACGTCAGATCCGCGCCCATGTCCTGCAATGTGTAAAACAGACCGGCACGGGTCGGGTTCAGCCCGATGCCCGGCACCAGCACATCCGACCCTGGCGTGATCAGCGCTGCACAGACAGGGAAAGCTGCGCTGGATGGATCGCGCGGAACCGCTATCTGCTGGGCCTGCAACTCGGGCTGACCGGTCAGGGTAATCACGCGGCCTTCGTTGGTGTCTTCGACCGTGATCTCTGCACCAAAGCCTGCAAGCATACGTTCGGAATGATCCCGGGTCGCTTCTTTTTCGATCACCACGGTCTTGCCAGGTGCGTTCAGCCCGGCCAGCAGGACCGCAGATTTAACCTGCGCCGAAGGCACCGGCACGGTGTAGCGCACAGGCGTTGGGTCTGCAGCGCCAACAATCGTCATCGGCAGACGGCCCTCACTGCGGCCAACAGATTGCGCGCCAAACAGGGCCAGCGGATCCGTCACACGGGCCATCGGGCGCTTGTTCAAGCTTGCATCGCCCGTGAAAGTCGCTGTGATCGGGGACGTGGCCATAACCCCCATGATCAATCGCACGCCAGTTCCGGAGTTGCCGCAGTCGATCACCTGATCTGGCTCGGCCAAACCCCCAACACCAACGCCATGGACCGACCAGCTGCCGTCCTCGTGTTTGGTCACCTCAGCGCCCATTGCACGCATCGCCTTGGCTGTGTCCAGGACGTCTTCGCCCTCCAACAGGCCCGTGATCTTGGTTTCACCAACCGCCAGCGCGCCCAGAATGATGGACCGATGAGAAATCGACTTGTCGCCCGGCACCTCTGCGACGCCAGTGAGCGGCTCCGCGCGGTGCGAGGTCATCGGGATTGGCGTGCCATGAGCGGACATTAGGAACCTTTCAAATGCTAGCGTTCACACTTGGACCTACCCAATCGCTTGGGATCGGTCCAGCGCGTTTTCCAAAACCACCCACGATTGGCCCCACTAGGCGTCTCAACGCGGTTGGCGAACTCGCCCCTCCAAGACGGCGGTCAGAGGCGACGATTAGAGGCGGCGGAATGTCATGTAATGAGGCGCGCGCCCTTCCCGCAGCGCTTTCTGCTCGTAGCGCGTGGAAATCCAATCGCCCCAAGGTTCGCGCCAATCGCTTGGCCCTTCGGCGAGCCATTCAAACCCGGCCTTGGGCACCTCTTCCATCGTCTGGCGCACATAATCGGGAATATCGGTCGCCACCCGGAAAATCGCCCCGGGCTTGAGGCATTTGGCCAACGGCTGCAGGTGCTCTGCCGTAACAAAGCGACGGCGATGGTGGCGCGCCTTTGGCCAGGGATCAGGATAGAGCAGAAACGCGCGGGAGATGGATTGCTCGGGCAAGACATCCATCAGATCACGAGCATCACCCGGATGAACCCGGATATTGCCTGCCTTGGCTCTGCGAATTTTCCCAAGGAGCATAGCAACGCCGTTGATATACGGCTCCGCACCAATGATGCCGACGTCCGGGTTGTTCGTGGCTTGGTGCACCAAATGCTCCCCGCCACCGAACCCGACCTCGAGCCAGACATCACGACCCGCAAACAAAGTGCCCAGATCCAATTTCTGGCGATCAGGGTTTTCGTCCCAACCAACCGCACCAGGGCTGAGCGCGGACAGATCCTCGTCAAGATAGCGCTGCTGGCTGTCTTTCAGTTGCTTGCCCTTGAGACGGCCGTAAAAATTACGCCAGGGTGCGCCGCTCTGATGTTTCTCAACCGCATTGGGCCGGGCATCACCGCTTGGCGCAGGGTTGTTTTCTGTGTCATCAGACATTGGGCGCATTTCCTATTGGCTGTCGAAACTGGCCGCCCATCTGCCCCAACCGCATCGCTGGGTCAAGAGATCGAAACCCGCCGCCTATGGTGCCGCGCGCAAAACACCTGCAGCAACCAGACGCATTCTGGAGGGGAACCACACATTTTCAGGCGCAGTCTCGAGTGTGCGAATGGCAAAGACCGGGTCGACATCCCGGCTGATCATGTAATCGAGATGACGAAAAATCTCAGCCTGGGTGTCGCGATAAATCCAGCTGCCAAATTCAAACGGCGTGGCCCATTGTTCATCTTTGCGCCAACGGCGGTAGTAGCTTTGCACCGCCGACGGGGACCAGTCGCGCTGATGAAATCCGATCTTTGATCCCAGGGTCATTTGCCGCTGTTCGCCCGCCAAGAAGATATCGACACAGGCGCTGACGCATTCTCCAACGACCCATGTGTCCAAAGTGTGGTCCACAACCAATTGCGCGATGCGTTCCCCTGCATAGACACTGCCACCCCCGCTGTTTAGCTGCAGCCGATTGATGGTGGGATCCTGGCCCAAGATCGCTTCGAACACATCGATATCGCTGTCGCTAATCTCCCAGATCACCCCATCCGCAGCCAGCTGATCCTCGTCATCTTCGGGGCGTTCAGTGTCATAGATCAGCGTGTTGCCATCCAATTTGAACTTCGCTGGCAGGTCGTCAGCCGCGACGGGTCCTGCGGGGCCACCCCAAGCCACGATGGCCAACACGCAGGCGGTCGCCGCGTTTCGTAAGATGGAAAAGACATGTGCTGATATCATTTGGCGTTCCGAAGCTGATTTGCGCAAATCTATGCAGGAATAGACTATGCGCAAATCGCGAGGCAACTCCAGCCCACCATCTGATACCTGCCAGATACCGGCGGGTTTGAAATGATTTATGCCTGCAACAGGATACCGCAAGCACACAATGGGCCGCCAAAGTCGCAGTATGGTGGCCTTGTCCCCGAGTGTGGCATCGCCAGGGGACCGCGCTGATGGCTCACAGCGTTTTCAATGCAAAAAGGAGCGGATGAACCGCCCCTTTTTTAACTTTTCAAAGGTCTGCCTGACCCGATCAAACCGCTTTGCGCAGCGCCTCGACAAGGTCGGTACGTTCCCAGCTGAACCCACCGTCTGCCTCTGGCTCGCGACCGAAATGCCCATAGGCTGCGGTCCGCTGATAGATCGGTTTATTCAGACCAAGATGCGAGCGGATCCCACGAGGAGTCAAATCCATGACCTTGTCGATTGCCGCTTCGATTGCTGCGGCAGGGATCTCGCCTGTGCCGTGGGTGTCGGCATAAATCGACAGGGGTTTGGAAACCCCAATCGCGTAAGACAGCTGGATTGTGCATTTGTCTGCCATGCCTGCCGCCACAACGTTTTTGGCAAGATAGCGCGCCGCATAGGCAGCGGAGCGGTCCACTTTGGTTGGATCCTTGCCGGAGAAGGCACCGCCACCGTGCGGAGCAGCGCCACCATAGGTGTCGACGATGATTTTACGGCCCGTCAGCCCGGCATCACCATCCGGCCCGCCAATCACAAACTTGCCGGTCGGGTTCACATGCCAGACCGTTTCATCGGTCAACCATCCGTCGGGCAGCGTTTCCCGAATATAGGGTTCCACAATGCCGCGAATGTCGTTGGAGGTAAGCGATTCATCCAAATGCTGAGTGGACAGAACCAGGGAGCTAACGCGCACAGGCTTGCCGTTTTCATAGACCACGGACAGCTGCGATTTTGCGTCCGGACCCAACGCAGGCTCGGTGCCGTTTTTACGCACCTCAGCCAGGCGACGCAGGATCGCGTGGCTGTACTGAATCGGCGCTGGCATCAACGCAGTGGTTTCATTGGTCGCAAACCCAAACATGATGCCTTGGTCGCCGGCACCCTCGTCTTTGTCAGCGGCGGCATCGACACCCTGCGCGATATGCGCGGATTGTTCGTGCAGCAGATTGGTGATTTCCACCGTCTCATGGTGGAATTTGTCTTGCTCGTAGCCGATGTCTTTGATGCAGGCGCGCGCGATTTCATCGATGCGGCCCATATATTCGCTCAGCTTTGCCTGATCAGACAGACCCACCTCACCACCAATGACCACGCGATTGGTGGTGGCAAAGGTTTCGGCCGCAACGCGGGCCTCGGGCTCTTCGGTCAGAAAGGCATCAAGAACAGCGTCCGAGATACGGTCACAGACCTTATCTGGGTGGCCTTCGGAAACGGACTCCGAGGTGAACGTGTAATTTGGTCGTGTCATGGAAAGGTGCTCCGTTAGGTTTAAGACTGCCACGCCAGGAAGCCGTTGTGACAATCATCGGACCGCATTACGCGGGCTGACGTTTTTCGTCAATCAATAATGCGGAACATAGGGCGCAGAGGTTAAACAGCTATGACCGTCGCGCACGGCCAGAAACAAAAAACACCCCACCCAGCGCCAACACAACGCAGAGGACAAACACGGGCCAATCGCCCGTGCGCGCATAAAGCGTCGGGGGCAACGGCAGCGGCAGTATTGCATCCACAAATCCTGCCTCCCCGAGAGGGATATCCTTCAGCACCCGACCATAGGGGTCGATCATGGCAGAGACACCCGTATTGGCCACCCGGACCATGGGCAGGCCCTGTTCGATGGCCCGCATTCGCGCCTGAACCAGATGCTGGAAGGGGCCGGAAAACGTACCAAACCAGGCATCATTGGTGATCTGGATCAGCACAGCAGGTCGCTCTGGCGCGGCATTCACATCCTGCGGAAATACCGCCTCATAACAGATCAATGGCAGCGCCTTGCCCACCGCCAGATCCAGGATCTGCGGCCCGGGTCCCGCAGCGTATCCGGCCCCAGCCTGGGAGGCAAAACCGTAGATGCCAAAGCGGGCCATGAAATTGCCTGCCGGGATGTATTCGCCAAAGGGCACAAGATGCGCTTTGTCATAGATCTGCCCTGGGGTCCCATCAGGGTCCAGCACCACTGCGGAGTTGTAGTATCGCCCGTCTTGCCGCCGCTGTATTCCCAGCAACAACTGCGCATCACCGGCCGCTTTGGCGATATGGGCCAGCACATCCTCGGCGTCATTCAACATCATCGGAACGGCTGTTTCCGGCCAAACAATCAAATCTGGCGCGCCAATCGCAGGGTCTGCCGAGGCTTCGGTGAACGCGACCTGGCGGCGCACAAAGGACCAGCGCAAATCGGGGTGCCATTTTTCGTCCTGCGGCGCATTTGGCTGCACGATGCGCACCACATCAGATCCGAGCGGCGCAACAGGTGGCTTTGGCGCGGCCAGCACCACGGCGCAGACGACACAAATCGGTGCCAGCGCCAGAACAGGCCGCACCCGCAGCAGCGCAAGCGGCAGCCCCGCCAACAGTGTCAGAACAGCCAAACCATGGGGGCCGACATAGGGCAAAAGATGGATCACAGGCGTATCGATCCAGAACTGGCCAAAGGCCGCCCAGGGCAAACCGGTGAGCAGATAGGCACGGCCAAATTCAGCCAGTGACCACAGCCCAATCAACAAACACAAACGGGCCATCGCAGCGCGCGGGCTGGACACATCGCGCCTCCGCGCAACGGCGCCCACCGCCCCAAAGGCCAAAGCCCAGAACAAGGACAGCCCGAATGCGAGCCCAAGCACCGCAAACGGCGCCATCCAAGCATAGCGGTCAGCGTCTACCTGAAATGGTTCATAGATCCACGACATCGCAACGCCGAAATACGCAGTGCCCAGGATACAGCCCAAAATCGCAGCGTGCTTTGCGGTGGGCGCGCGCAACACCAAGGCGCCAACGCCACCCAAACAGAGAGGCACCAACCAGACGTAGTGGAACGGCGCCAGCCCAAGCGCCAGACCCGCCCCAAGGACAAGCGCGCCCAGATAGGTCAGCAGACGGCTTGCACCTGTGCCGCCAGCGGCAACAACATCACCGTCTATTTGGATCATGCCGCAGTGTCAGGCAGACGCACGCGCAAACGTTTGATGCGCCTTGGATCAGCGTCGAGCACCTCAAACTCCGGCCCATCGGGGTGTTGGATCACCTCACCACGGGCGGGCACCCGGCCCGACAGCATAAAGACCAAGCCACCCAACGAGTCGATTTCTTCCCCATCCACATCATCATGGCTGGTCAGGGAACGGCCGATCTCGCTTTCGAATTCATCCAGCGGTGTGCGCGCCTGCGCCAGATAGCAGCCCGGTTTTTCGCGCACCCAGGTGCGATCCTCGCCCGCATCATGCTCGTCTTCGATTTCGCCAACGACCTGCTCGATCAGATCTTCGATCGTCAGCAGACCGTCCACACCACCGTATTCATCGATGACCAAGGCCATATGCCGCCGCTCTGCCTGCATTTTTGCCAACAGAACGCCAATTGGCATCGACGGTGGCACAAACAGCAATGGTCGGGCCATGTCGGCCAGATCGAAATCTGCATCACTGCCGTTGAATCCATGCATCAAGGCAAAGTCCTTGAGGTGGACGAAGCCGATCGGCGTATCCAGCGTGCCTTCGTAGATCGGCACACGGGTGAAACCGCTGTCGCGAAAGACCTGGACCAGCTCATCACGGGGGGTGTTGGCAGGAATGGCAGTGATCTCTGCCGCGGGGATGGCCACGTCCTCAACACGCAGACGGCGCAGGTTGATCATCCCGTGCGGCTGTGTAGGCGGATCCTCGCCCGGCACCGTCTCCTCGCCGTCATCCCGTTCGGCCGGCGCAAATGAGCTGAATATACGCCCCAAAAACCCGGCGGACTGTTCTGCTGGTGCCAATTCACCAGCTGTGTTTGCGTTCCCCAGCGCGCCCTGCGCTGCGTTAGAACTGCCGTCTATGTCGCCCATCTTTCCTATCCGATACGCCCCGCAACAGGGCTGTCTTCCACCATATATGGGTTATCTACACCCATTTTGCCAAGTAGCTCGATCTCAAGACTTTCCATCAACGTGGCGTCTTGGTCACGGATGTGATCATAGCCAAAGAGATGCAATAAACCATGAACAATCAAATGACGCAGATGATCCGCCAGCGGTTTTTGCGCTTCATTGGCTTCACGTTCACAGGTCTCAAATGCGATGGCGATATCCCCGAGCGGTATTTCACCCGTGAAATCAGGCTCAGGCACTGCCGGGCGATCACCAGCGACATCAACACCACGCTCCTGCGCAGGCCAGCTGAGCACATTGGTCGGAACCGGCTTGCCACGAAACTCGCGGTTCAGCTCGGCGATCCGCAGATCATCGCATCCCAGCACCGAAATCTCGCAATCCGCATCAGCAATGCAGAAATGCTCCAGCACGATCTGGACTGCCTCGTCCGTCAGATCCTCCAACTTGGCCGCCTGCCAGCGTGGATCTTCGATTGTCACTTCCAGCGTCACTTTCGCCACCATGTTGCTATGTTCGTCCGCAAGCCCACCTGGCGCAGGACGTCAGGCCGGTTTTTCATCAGCCTCATAGGCCTCAATGATGGCGGCGACCAGCGGGTGGCGCACAACGTCACGTGATGTGAAGTAGTTGAAGCTGATCTTGGGGATAGTTTTCAACAGACGTTCGGCATCCGCCAACCCGGATGATACCCCACGTGGCAAATCAACCTGGCTGCGGTCGCCCGTGATGACCATCCTGGAACCTTCCCCGAGGCGGGTCAGAAACATCTTCATCTGCATCGTGGTGGCGTTTTGCGCCTCATCCAGCACCACAAAGGCATTGGAAAGCGTCCGACCGCGCATAAAGGCCAGCGGCGCAATCTCGATCTGTTTTTCTTCCAGCAGCTTCGCCAGCTGTTTGCCCGGCAGAAAATCGTTCAACGCGTCATACAAGGGCTGCATATAAGGGTCGACCTTGTCCTTCATATCCCCCGGCAGATAGCCGAGCTTTTCGCCCGCCTCCACGGCCGGACGGCTCAGGATGATTTTATCAACCTGACCGTTGATGAACATGCTGACGCCCACAGCAACCGCCAGATAGGTCTTACCAGTGCCCGCCGGGCCAATACCAAATGCCAGCTCATGCTCGAACAGCGACTGCACATAGGCTTTCTGGGCATCTGTGCGTGGTTCAACCAATTTCTTGCGTGTCTTGATCTCGACCTTTCCGCCGCGAAACATCTCAAGCTGGCTGCCCGGCTCGGAGGGTTCCGCCTGCCCCATGCGCAGCTCGCGGTCGATATCGCCATCTTCGACGCTGCGCCCGGTTTCAAGCCGATCATAAAGCGCAACCAGTACCGCCGCCGCCTGATCGCGTGCCGCTTCCTCTCCCAGGACCGAGAGCTGGTTGCCGCGTCGGACGATCTGCACGCCTAGTTTTTGTTCGAGTGAAGCAAGATTGCGATCATATTCACCGCAGAGATCGATCAGCAACCGGTTGTCAGGAAATTCCAACAGCGCCTCATGCGACGCATCCTGTTGCTGTGTTGGGGTCAATGTGCCTGTGGCCAAGCCCGTCTCCTGTTCATTGCGTTGTGGGTCAAGTGTGCCTCTCCGCTTGCCATGGCGCAAGTCGCAGGCGCGCAATTTCTTGCGACTGACACAAATAGGCCGCCGAACGACGGCGGCCATCACCCTGTCGAAACGATCAAGATGCTGCGCAAACTAGATCAAATCAGAGAAATCAGAACCGGATTTGAACGGGCCGACTGCTGTGTTCGGCTCGGCAATACCGGAGCAGACAGGGCGACCATCCGGACCCAGCCTCTGCGACAGGTAACCCTCGACGCCATCATCAATGATCCAATGATCACACCCCTGCGGGTCCACCCAGATGCCGGCTTTCAGCTGTGACAGGTCCTTGCTGTCAAACCCGCGATCAATTGTCTTGTCGGTTTTTTCACCGCAAGCGGAAACAACGCCCAAGGCCGCAATCAGGCCAATCATCTTCAACGTTTTCATCAGACCAACCTCACCGCAGACAAATGATTTCAACGCGGCGGTTCTGCGCCATGTTGCTGGCGGATGTATTGGGAACCCGTGGGTCGCGTTCACCATATCCGCGGGCTTCCAAAATACGCACTCCGGCGGCCTCGCCGACCTTTGCAACGGAATTGGCCCGACGCTGCGACAGGCGCATGTTGTATTCATCCGATGCCCGATTGTCAGTGTGCCCGCCAATGATGAACGCCCGTGCATCCGCCGTTTCAAAAAACTGCCGGAGTCTGTCCTGCCCTGCTTTGCTCAGCCGATACTGATTGGTGGAAAAGAACTGATCACTCGGCATCACGCCGCAGATTTCGGCGCGGCGGCAGACCGGTTTGCCATCCGGCGTGACATGCGGGGTCATAAACCCCTCCGCGCCATCATCCATGACCCAATGTTCGCAGCCATCAGGGTCCACCCAAATGGTCGGCACATATCTTTGACCTGTGCCATCAAACGCACTTTGCGCATGCCCCACGGTGCCGATTGCCCCCCACAACACAGCGGCCATCAGCAGTGACAAGTGTTTGGAAATTGGTGCCGACACGGCTGCCCCCCTGACCTCAGTCCTTGATTCCATACGTCTTTTGCCTGACCAAGCCACAAGAGAGCCAGCAGGCCATTTCTGCTGACTTTGGCAGATATTGCAGTGTGATGACAACGGCAGACTGTGGCCGAGCAAAGGAATTCCCTCATTCGCTCGGCCAAAAGCCACGCAGCGCGCCGGGATCAGTCGATCAGTTCGCCCGCCAAGGAGTTGGGGCCCGACGATACAATCCGAACGCGCGCAAGATCGCCGATTTCGCGGGTACAGTCGGACACGTGAACCGCATGGAGGTAGTCGGATTTGCCAACCATCTGACCGGGGAAGCGGCCTTTCTTTTCAAAAAGAACACCAACCTCGCGGCCAACCATGCTGTCCTGGATTTCGCGCTGCTGCTGAGTCAGCAGCGCCTGCAATCGCTGCAACCGGTCGTCTGCAGCGGCGGGATCCACCTGCGCACGCTCCGCAGCGGGGGTGCCCGGCCGGGTCGAGTATTTGAAGGAATAGGCGGTGCCGTACCGCACTTCCTTCACCAAATCCATCGTGGCCTGAAAATCCTCTTCGGTCTCTTCCGGGAAGCCCACAATGAAATCACCGGACAACAGAATATCCGGGCGCGCCGCTCGAATGCGTTCGATCACCCGAAGATAGCTTTCGGCCGTGTGCGACCGGTTCATCCGCTTGAGGATCTTGTCCGACCCCGATTGCACCGGCAGATGCAGATAGGGCATCAGCTTACTGCAGGTGCCATGTGCTTCGATCAGGTCATCCTGCATGTCGTTTGGATGCGAGGTCGTGAAGCGAATGCGCTGCAGCCCGTCGATCTTGTCCAGCTCCCAGATAAGCTGGGCAAGCGTCCAATCGCTGCCGTCCGTGCCTGCGCCGTGATAGGCGTTCACGTTCTGCCCAAGAAGGGTGATTTCGCGCACACCCCGTTCGACAAGATCTCGCGCCTCGCTGAGGATCCGGTCCACCGGGCGGCTGACCTCGGCACCACGGGTGTAGGGCACAACGCAGAAGGCACAAAATTTGTCGCACCCTTCCTGCACCGTAAGAAATGCCGCTGGGCCGCGCTTTGCCTTGGGGCGGCGCTTCAGGCGCTCAAATTTGTCTTCTTCGGGAAAATCCGTGTCCAGCACCTTATCACCCGTGCGGGCTTTGGCTTCCATTTCGGGCAGCCGGTGATAGCTCTGCGGTCCAACGACCAGATCCACGAGCGGCTGGCGGCGCATGATTTCTTCGCCTTCGGCCTGCGCGACACATCCGGCCACACCGATTTTGAGATCCGGTTTTTCCGCTTTCAGCCCCTTGAAACGGCCCAATTCGGAATAGACCTTTTCAGCGGCTTTTTCCCGGATATGGCAGGTGTTGAGCAAAATCATATCCGCATCATCAGCCGATTTCGTCTCCACATAGCCCTGTTCGCCCAGCGTTTCTGCCATGCGTTCACTGTCATAGACATTCATCTGACAGCCGTAGGTTTTGATAAACAGCTTTTTCGGAGCGCTCATGGGGACTACCTTTACAGCGTGAAACGAAACCACAAAGACGCATCTGAGGCGCGGCTTTGCTTGCATTGGGCGGGCGGATACCTGATTTTATCGCCAAAGGCCAGACATCGAAGCTGGTGAACAAAGGCGAGCACACGAAAGATGATGCATTCTTCTGTCGACGAGTTTCTGGCAAATGCACCTCAGACCGTCAAAACCGGACCGCTCGCGCTGGTCTTTGTAGAGGACAACATCGAAGTCGCAACCACCCTGCGCCATCACCTGCAACAGGGGTTCCAAACCGTCGTTGCGCTGATGCCTGATGATTTTGCGCTGCCCTACGACATTGAAACCCAGGTCCATCGCGTGTCTCACCCCAAAACGGACAGACGGCAGGTCACAGAGACGCTGAACAAAGTGATTGAGGCCAGCACACCTGGGTGCTGGGTCTACTATTGTTTCAATGCAGAATACCTGTTCTTCCCGTTCTGCGAAACGCGCAGCATCGGCGACATGTTGCGCTTTCACACCGAAGAACGGCGCAAGTCGATGCTGACCTATGTCATTGATCTTTATGCACAGGATCTGGGTGATCATCCCAATGGCGTCTCGCTGGAAACGGCCCATCTGGACAAGTCTGGATATTTTGCTCAGGCACGGATTGCCCCCGAAACCGGGCACCCGCTCGAGCGGCAATTGGAATTCTATGGCGGTATTCGCTGGCGCTACGAAGAGCATATCCCGGAATTCAGCCGCCGCATCGACAGGGTGTCTCTGTTCCGGACCAAACAGGGGTTGAAGCACCTCGAGGATCACCGCTTCAATCTGGAAGAATACAACACCTACGCCTGCCCCTGGCACAACAACCTGACGGCCGCGATCTGTTCTTTTCGCACCACGAAAGCGCTGAAGCGCAACCCAGGATCCTCCTTCGAGATCCCGTCATTCTATTGGCAAAACTCAATCGCGTTTCAGTGGAATTCCCGTCAACTGATGGATCTTGGCCTGATTGAGCCGGGCCAATGGTTCTGACCCGGCTCTGTGGCAATGGCGCTTAGCGCTGCAGCAGAATGGGGAACCAATCCTGTCGCAGCATTTGGCCGGGCACCATGTCATGGCCGGGGAATGGCGGTGATGTCGGGCCTGGCCGCTCGATGTAGCGCGCATCATCCCCCACCAGACGCAGGGAGAAGGCCCGCCGCCGGGATCCGCTGGTGTTGCCACGGGCGCCGTGCAACGTGCGGTAGTTGAAGGCCACGGCATCCCCAGGCTCCATTTCCCATTCCAGAACGGTCATGCCCTCCGCATCGGGATCTGGGACCGCCATATATTGACCCTCATCAGCAAAGAACCCCTCCTCAGACACCCAACGTGTTGGCAGCACTTCTTTTTCCCAGGCATGCGATCCCGCCACACAGCGCAACGAGGCCTCTTTCACCGGATCAAGGGGCGACCAAAAGCTGATGGTCTGGCGACCCTCGACGAAATAGTAAGGACCATCCTGGTGCCAGGGCGTCGGCATCGACGTTCCCGGCTCCTTGACCAAAACGTGGTCGTGGAACATCTGCACCCGCTTGGACTGCATCAGATCGGCCGCCACCTCTGCAACCGGAGAGGCCTGGATCGCGGTTTCAAACTGCGCGATTCGGGTCCAATTGCAGTAGTCATCGAAAAACCGCCCAGTCTGCCCCTGCTTTTCGTTGTTCGATGCATAGGGGCCGGGTTCGGCCATATTGGCCTCCACGCCACTGCGCAGCAGGTCAACCTGATCGGCAAACAAGCCTTTGATAAAGACCACACCGTCGCGCTGAAACTGGTCGATGTGATCCTGTGTAATGAGGGAATGTACCATGGTTTTTATCCCGATCCTGATGGTTGTCGTCGCCCCAACACCAAATGGGGCCGTCTCCATGGCAGGTTGTGACAAAATCAGGTAGGTATTCAAATAATACCTCAACATAAAATATATATGTAAATGTTATATCTCACTTTGCGCCACTACGAATATGTCGTTGCCATTGCCCAGCATGGCAGCTTTTCGGCTGCGGCAGAGGCGCTGCATGTCAGTCAGCCTGCGCTATCTACCGCCCTGATCCGCATTGAAGCGCAGGTGGGAAAAACGCTGTTCTTACGCAAACGTGGCGCCGCCGTGGTTCTGACCCCCGATGGCCGCAGGTTCTCGGAAACCGCGCAACGCCTGTTGGAGCAAGCGGCGCGACTGGAGCAGCAATCTTCTCATCCAGATGTGGCCCAGGACCTTGTCATCGGCTGTTTCAGTGATTTGGCACCATTCGTACTGGCCCCGCTGCTGCAGGAGCTGCGGACCGCCCTGCCAAATGTCGCCATCAAATATCGGATTGATCCGTTCGAACCCCTGCTGGAGGCGATGTCGCGCGGGGATTTGGACATGACGATCACCTATGATCTTGGCATTGATGCACATTTCCATCGCAGCGAATTGTGCCATCAGATCCCCGTCGCCCTGATGCCACCGGATCACCCCCTTGCCCAGCAATCAGAGATCTCGCTGGATACGCTCGCCGACCACCCGCTGATCCTGTCGCAAGAGGGTCTGTCGATCCGCCATATGCTGTCGCTGTTCAAATCGATCGGCCGTCGACCGCGGATCGCGCATCGCTCCGCGTCGCTGGAACTCTTGCGCAGCCTGGCCGCCCATAACGAAGGCGTCGGGCTGACCTATTCCTGCCCCGCCCATAGTCTGACACCGGCGGGCAAACAGATCGTTGCAGTCCCTATTGTCGACAGTCTGGCTGTCGAGCCGATTGTGGCAGTCACACATACGGACGCAACAAAAGGGTCGTTGATCGACACAGTGCAAGAGATTGCCCGCTCCGTTATTGCGACGACAATCACCAACGCCCAGCACACAGATCCCCAGCACACCAATGCCGGGCACGGTGGCACCCAGAACCGTGACGCCTAAAGGTCAGATCAGATTTTGCGCAGCCGGATCACAACATCAACGGATGCGATCTCCACCCCGTTTGGCGCGGCAGGGAGACGCTGAATTACCAATTGATCGGACGGTGCGTCAGACAAACGCCCGTCTTCTTCCCAGTAAAAATGCGGATGATCATGGGTGTTGGTGTCAAAATAGCTTTTTGACCCATCAACGGTGATTTCCTGCAGCACACCAGCATCGCAAAACGCGCGCAGCGTGTTGTAAACGGTCGCAAGCGACACCGCTGCGCCCTTGTCCTTCGCAGCGTCAAACAGGCTCTCAGCCGTCACATGACGATGCTTGCCATCTCCAACCAGCAGCTCTGCAAGCGCAACACGTTGCCGTGTCGGGCGCAATCCGGCTGCTACCAGCCAGTCGGTTGCGATTTCAGAACGTGTAGGCGTCATAAAGCGGGTCCTGCTTAGCGTTGCTAGCGACATATATATGCAGAAATTGCGGTTGCGTTCAAATCAATTTGCGCCTGGGATAAGGCGGATATCCCTTTATCAGAATAGAAAAACCCAAAGGACACAGCCGTTCGCCCTGTTTGCGGCAGTGGGTCGCAACGCTTGCAGGAGAGTCGAATCGGGTGCTACAGGGGGCCAGCTAAACGAACCACCATAAGGCAGGAGAAGCGCCAGCATGGCCGATTACCCCAGCAGCTTTGACAAAGACGATTTGCTGAAATGTGCAAGAGGCGAGCTGTTCGGCCCCGGCAACGCCCAGCTGCCTGCTCCGCCCATGTTGATGATGGACCGTATTACCGAGGTCTCTGCTGACGGCGGTGCCCATGGCAAAGGCCATATTGTTGCGGAATTCGACATCACGCCGGACCTGTGGTTTTTCGATTGCCATTTCCCCGGCAACCCGATCATGCCCGGCTGTCTTGGCCTTGACGGTCTGTGGCAGCTGACAGGGTTCAATCTGGGCTGGCGCGGATGGCTGGGGCGCGGCTATGCTCTGGGTGTTGGTGAAGTGAAACTGACCGGCATGGTTCGCCCGGACCGCAAGATGCTGACCTACAAAGTCGATTTCACCAAAGCGATCCAAACACGCCGTTTGACCATGGGCGTTGCAGACGGCATCGTCGAAGCGGACGGTGAAGTCATCTACCAGGTCAAAGACATGAAGGTCGCCCTGTCCGAAAGCTAATCCACAGCTTTCCCGGCACCTGAAGCAAAATAGGAGAACGCAACATGCGTCGCGTCGTCGTCACCGGTCTGGGCATCGTGTCCTCGATCGGCAACACTGCGGAAGAGGTTATTGCCTCTTTGAAAGCTGGCAAATCCGGCATCGAAGCCAGCCCTGAAATGGCCGAACACGGGTTCCGCAGCCAGGTTGCCGGCACGTTGAAACTGGACGTGAGCGAGCATGTCGACAAACGGACCCTGCGTTTCATGGGTGCAGGCGCCGCCTATGCGCATATCGCGATGAACCAGGCGATCCAGGATTCCGGGCTGAGCGAAGAGCAGGTTGTAAACGAACGCACAGGGCTTGTTGCTGGGTCTGGCGGACCGTCCACCTCCGCGATGCTGACGGCGCATCAAACGGTTCTGAAAACCGGCGCATCCAAACGGATCGGTCCGTTCGCCGTGCCAAAATGCATGTCCTCCACCATCTCTGCGAACCTCGCGACGGCGTTCAAGATCAAGGGTATCAACTACTCGATCACCTCGGCCTGTTCGACGTCGCTGCACTGCATCGGCAATGCGGCTGAACAGATCATGATGGGCAAACAGGATGTGATGTTTGCAGGCGGTGGCGAGGAATTGGACTGGACCCTGTCGTGCCTGTTTGACGCGATGGGCGCGATGTCCTCGAAATACAACGACACCCCTGAAAAAGCCTCTCGCGCATTTGACCAGGACCGTGATGGCTTCGTCATCTCGGGCGGCGGCGGCATTGTGGTGCTCGAAGACCTCGACCACGCGCTGGCACGTGGTGCGAAAATCTATGCTGAGATCACCGGTTTCGCCGCAACCTCCGATGGCCACGACATGGTCGCGCCATCCGGCGAAGGCGGCGAGCGGGCGATGCGCCTCGCACTCCAGTCTCTGCCAGAGGGCCGGAAGGTCGACTACATCAATGCACATGGCACCTCTACCCCGGTGGGTGATGTTGGCGAAGTCGAAGCCGCGCGCCGCGTTTTTGGCGCGGGCAACGTGCCTCCCATTTCCTCCACCAAATCGATGACCGGCCACGCCCAAGGCGCCGCTGGCGCGTTGGAGGCAATCTTCTGCCTGCTGATGTTGGACAACGATTTCATCGCCCCCTCGATCAATGTGGACACGCTGGCCGAAGGCATTGCGCCCGAAGAAGTCGCCACATCGCTGGTCGAAAACGCAGGACTCGACAGTGTGATGACCAACAGCTTTGGCTTTGGTGGCACCAACGGCTCTATGGTGATGAGCAAATACAAGGCCTGAGTTCAGGCAAGGTTTAAGGGCCGCAAGACTTGTGGAAGTCAGAGTGCTTCCTCACCGTCTTGCGGCCTTTTTATTGCGATGCCACGGTCCGTTCTGCTGCCCGTTCCGCTGCCAGATCCGCGATCAGCTGATGCGCTGGAACCGCACGGGCGCGGGCAGCGCCAGAGCCTGCCCATTGCGCCCCAAATCCCGTGACCCCAGCCGATTTGGCCGCCGCATTCAACGCTTTGCCCACATCATAAGCCATTGGATAGTCTGGGACCGGCAGATCACTGTGCTGATCGGCCCATGCGGTGAAGCGATTTGTCAGACAACGCGCAGGGCGCCCGGAAATGGCCGGTGTCATCACGGTCGCGCCGCTACTGGCCAAGAGCGCAGCGCGATAGCCTTCATCCGCACTGCTTTCGGGACAGCCGACAAACGCGGTGCCCAGTTGCGCTGCAACAGCTCCCGCATCAAGTGACTGGCGAATATCTGCCCCTGTCATCAGCCCGCCTGCGGCAATGACCGGCAGATCCAGTGCCCCCACCAGCAGCCGTATCAGATCCAGCGTATCGAGCTGTTCATCCAGACCCTCAGGATCAAAAACACCACGATGCCCCCCAGCCTGCCAGCCTTGGGCAACAATTGCATCCAAGCCCGCAGCAGCGATCTGTTCCGCCTCGGCCAGGGAGGTGGCCGTCGCCACAAGGACAGCACCTGTGGCCTTTAGTCGATCAACAACCTGTTGTTCCGGAAGACCAAAATGGAAGCTCACCACTTTGGGCCGCGCCTCACACAACAGATCCTGCATCGCCGGATAAACACTGAAACTGGTGTAAATTTCGCGCAAACGCGTCGGCGCTGCCGATCCAAATCGCGCAAACTCTGGCGCGAGGGCCGCCAACCATCCCTGTTGCGTTTCGGTGTTGGCAACGGCGGGGCGATGGCAGAACACATTCACATTGAAAGGACGCGGCGTCAGGGCGCGGGTCTGCGCCATCATCCGGCCAGCCACCTCAACCGACGCCGCGCCGATGCCAATCGCGCCCAGCGCCCCTGCATTGCTGACGGCGGCCGCCATTTCAGGGGTGCTGACCCCGGCCATAGGCGCCTGGAAAATAGGCACATCCAGGCCAAGTTGCTCGATAATCGAAGTTCCGCGCGTCACCAAGAGGTCTCCTGTCACAACCACCAAACCGTGACAGAAGACCAAGTATCAACAGGCAACGCAACGGTTGCCTGCGACAAAACTTAGTTCAGCAAAATTCAGTTCACAGACACAAGTTCGATATCAAAGATCAGATCCTTGCCCGCCAGCGGGTGATTGGCGTCCAGGGTCACGGTTGCGTCTGTCACCTCAACCACGGTGACGGGAAGAACCTCGCCAGTGGGCGCCTGCATTTGCAGCTGGGTGCCAATCTCCAGCGGAATATCGTCTGGAATGCCCTCGCGCGGAATGCTCTGACGTGCCTCATCATGGCTCGGCCCATAGGCCTGATCTGCGGGGATGTTCAGGGTTTTCTTCTCTCCAACCGACATGCCAAGCAGCCCAGCATCCATGCCTTCGATGACCTGTCCGGCACCAACAGCGAACTCCAACGGGTCGCGCCCTTCGGAGCTGTCGAACACGCTGCCGTCTGTCAGCGTGCCTGTGTAGTGGATGCGTACGGTGTCACCGTTTTTTACCTCGGTCATGGGACCTCCAGTTGGATATGTGAATTCAAGGTGGCGCACCCTAACGGACCTGACACCAGTGTAAACCCGAACCTCCCGCGCCGTCTGGATTGCTTGCACCGCAAAATAAGGTGGCCTACCGGGATCCTTTGCGCCTAGGCTGAGGAACGTCAGTCAAGCGGAGCGCGGACCTATGGCAATCACCACCTGTATTTTTGATGCCTATGGCACTTTGTTTGATGTGACCGCAGCGGCGCGGCAAGCAGCTCAGGAACCCGAATTCCCGCATCTGGTCGACAATTGGGCCACCCTTGCAAATCACTGGCGGCTCAAACAGTTGCAGTACACATGGCTGCGAGCCATCACCAAAACACATGCTGATTTCTGGCAGGTGACGCAGGATGGGCTCGACTGGGCCATGGAGGCAACAGGGCTGAGCGGTGATCCAACATTGCGCCAACGCCTTTTGGATCTTTACTGGCAACTGCAAGCCTACGAAGAGGTGCCGCGGATGCTGGAGAGCCTCAAAGCCGCAGGGCTGAATACAGCGATCCTATCAAACGGATCACCAGATATGCTGGCAGGCGCCGTGAGATCTGCGGGCCTTTCCGAGACCTTGGACGACATCCTGTCGGTTGAAACGGTGGGCATCTTCAAACCCGATTCGCGGGTCTATGATCTGGTTGGTCAGCGATTTGGCTGCCGCAACGAAGAGGTTCTGTTTGTTTCGTCCAACGGATGGGACGCAGCCGGGGCCAGCGGATATGGCTTTGTGACCGCTTGGGCCAATCGCGCAGGCGAACCTGTCGACCGGCTGCCGTGGACACCGCAGCACATTCTATCTGATCTGCAGGCCATACCAGAGCTGGTGAAGGGCTGACACAAACCGCGCCACGTGCCGAACCTGCAGGTTACCGCGACTTTACAGGGTCACACATATGAACACCGGTTTTGCGCAACGCGCGCCCACAGCTCGCTGGCGCAACAGGGCAGAACCTGCGGTATAGTGCAAAGGTGTGAACACAGGGAAGAGCCATGCCATATCGACCCCCCCAGTCTCGTTACACACAGTCTAGATACCACCTGTCTCAACACCACTGTCACCGGGCATAAGCGGCTGTGACACAACAAAACAACACCAAGGTTGCGGCCCGAACAACGTCCACGGCACCAACCTGACTGCATCCATAGTGGAAGGAAACGAATGAGCACTCTTTCAGCAATTCACGCCGCCGCGGATCGTTTGCAAGGGAAAGCGCGCAGGACACCGTTGCTGTCCTCTCCCTTCCTGGATGACATCGCCGGACGTCCGCTGTTTGTGAAAGCAGAATGTCTGCAACATACCGGGTCATTCAAATTTCGTGGTGGATGGGCGGCACTGTCTGCGCTCACCCCGGCGCAGCGCGCCCAGGGTGTTCTGGCCTACTCAAGCGGCAATCATGCCCAGGGGATTGCTGCAGCCGCAGCCGCCCATGACACGCCTGCCGTCATCGTGATGCCCTCCGATGCCCCGCAGATCAAAATCAACAACACCCGCGCGCTCGGAGCGGAGGTTGTGCTCTATGACCGCGGCAGCGAGGACCGCGACCAGATCGGGGCAGATCTCGCGATGTCCCGTGGCCTCACCTTGGTGAAACCCTTTGACGATCATGAGGTGATCGCCGGTCAGGGCACCGTCGGGCTGGAGATCGCGGAACAAGCCCGCTCACTGGGCGTTGACGCAGCCGATGTGCTGGTCTGCTGCGGTGGGGGCGGTCTCACTGCGGGTATCGCCCTGGCGCTGGAAGGCGAAAACCCGGCCATGGTTGTGCGCCCCTGCGAACCGGAGGGGTTTGATGATGTCACCCGGTCGTTGGCCAACGGGCACATCTGTCGGAATGACAAAACCACCGGCTCCCTCTGTGATGCGATCCTGACACCGCAGCCCGGCGATATCACTTTTCCTATTCTGCAGCGTCTCTGTGGCCCCGGACTGGTGATCAGCGAAGACGACGCCCTGCGGGCGATGGCACTGGCTTTCAATCGGCTGAAGATCGTGCTGGAACCGGGCGGCGCCGCGGCGCTGGCGGCTGCGCTGTTTCATGGCGATGCACTCACGGCGCCAACGGCGATTGCGGTCGCAACCGGTGGCAATGTGGACCCCGCGCTCTTTGCCAAGGCACTGGACAAATTCGGCTAGCGACCACCGTCCCACCAACTTTTCTTTTCGGAAGGATCCTGGGCCCATGACTGATTTCACCATAGCCTCATTCAACGTGAAGAACCTGATTGGCCCCGATCAGGAGTTCTATCCGTTTCAAAGCTACACGCCGGAAGAGTTTGCCTGGAAATCCGATTGGATGGCCGATCAACTGCTGACGCTGAATGCGGATATCGTGGGCTTTCAGGAAATCTTCGAGGAGGCCGCACTTGCGAAAATCATCGCGGAAACGGACCGTCGCGGTCGTGCCGCTAACGAGGCCAATCTGCCGGATAGGTCCAAGCGCTATCACCGCAAGGCGATTTTTCGCAAACTGGCCTACGCACCCTATGACGATGCAGCACTTGCGTTTGCGGCCAATGTCAGCGATCGCGCCGAACCCGGCAAGCGTCGTCCCGGGCTTGCCATCCTGTCGCGCTTCGGCTTTGCCGAACCGGTCGAGATCATCCAGGATCTGCCGCATCCGGTCGATATCCCGATGGCGTGTCTCACCGGCGAAGCAGATGCTGGCCACTACACGTTGCGCAGGCTGTCTCGCCCGATCATGAAAGCCCGCATTCCGGTGAAGGATCACGTGATCAGCGTGTTCAATTGCCACCTGAAATCCAAGCTCGGAGAATTTGTTGTGCCGCAAGGGGCCCAGTTTGCCCCTGAAACGGTGCTCACCGCCTATGATCCTGGCGGGCGGGCCCTTGGGGCTCTGCGCGCTGCCCTGCGCCGAATGGCGGAAGCCTGGGTCCTGCGGCGGGAGATCCTCAACGAACTGGACCTGGGCCGCCCTGTCGTGGTGCTTGGTGATTTCAACGACGGAGAACATGCTGTCAGTTCTGAAATCATCTCCGGCGAAACGCCATTTCGAAACTACGCATGGATGCTGCGCCACAACGCCAAAACATCGTCAGACCGCTACAGCGACCAAGAGGACCAAGCCATCCGGGAAGCCATCGACAGTGTTCGGCTCCGATCCGCCGAAAAGATGTTCCTGCAGAAATCGCTGCGCGATGTGGTCTACACCACCGCGTTTGGGGGCGTGCATGAGAGCATTGATCAGATCTACATGTCCCGGCACTTTGACGCGACCTGGGACAATTCCATCGCTCAGATGGACTATTTCAGCGTCTTCAATGATCACCTGACAGATGGCAGCCACCCTGAAGCGCCTTATAACAAACTGGCCTCTGATCACGGTCAGATCATGGCCCATATGCGGCTGCACGATCATCAGCGCTGACCGCTCCGCAACAGGCCAGCAACAGGCACAGGCAGGGGCACAGACGCAGACAGAAACACAGGCGCAGACGCAGGCACAAACACAGGCCACGCCGGGGCGTTGCTTTACCTGCCAACAACAGCAAGCTAGAGATCGCCCGATCATTACCGGAGGACACCATGCAAATTGCCGATCTAGGGGCTGTGCAACTGAACTACCGTGAAGACGGCTCCCCGAGCGGGCGGCCGGTGGTGTTTGCCAACTCGTTGGGCAGTGATCTGCATATCTGGGATGAGGTCGTGGCCCGTCTGCCGCAATCTCTGCGCATCATTCGATACGATCTGCGTGGGCATGGGCGCTCCTCGATCCCCCCTGCCCCGTATTCCATGGGTGCCTTGATCCGCGATGCCGAAGCCCTGTTGGATCTGCTTGAGGTACGCGACTGTGTCTTTGTCGGGCTGTCCATCGGCGGCATGATTGCCCAGGGTCTCGCGGTCAAGCGACTGGATCTGATGCGGGGACTGGTCCTGTCGAACACGGCTGCAAAAATCGGCACGCCGGACACATGGCACAAACGCATCGACGCCGTGCGCCGCGGCGGTATCGATCAGATCGCGGAGGATGTGCTTGGCCGCTGGTTCACGCCCGCGTTTCGCAAGACCGAGGCCTGTGCGGTCTGGGCCGATATGCTGACGCGCCAATCCAGCGAGGGGTACACCGGCTGCTGTGCGGCCATCGCCGGCACCGATTTCTACACCCCAACCAGCGGTCTGCGCCTGCCCACGTTGGGCATTGCCGGATCTGATGATGGCTCCACGCCAGCAGATCTTGTGCGCGAGACCACTAATCTTATCCCTGGCTCTAAATTCGAGCTCATCCGCCGGTCGGGCCATTTGCCCTGTGTCGAACAGCCTGAGCGGTTCAGCGCGCTTTTGAAAGCGTTTCTAAAGGAGATCGGCCACCTTGACTGATGTGCTTTTGGTTCATGGCTCCTGCCACGGCGCCTGGTGTTGGCGGGATTTGGTTCCTGCCCTAGCGGCACAGGGCGTGAGCGCGGAAACCGTTGATCTGCTGGGTCACGGGGCCACTCAAACCGCCCAGACGGATCTCTCACAAATCACCTTGCAGGACACGGCTGCAGCCCTGCGTGCAGCCGTTGGCGAAAAAACAATCGTACTGGGACACTCCTGGGGCGGCTACCCGATCTCCGCCGCTGCAGACTTGGGCGTTCCCATGCGCGGTTTGATTTATCTCTGCGCCTATGTGCCAAAACCCGGCAAGTCGATGATCGACATGCGCAAGGATGGGCCGCGCCAGACCCTGACCGGCAAGACCGTCAAATCCGCCGATGGTGCCAGCTACCGTTTTGACACCGAACATGCGGCAGATCTGCTGTTCCACGATTGCCCTGCTGAGGTCGCTGACTACGGCGTGCCCAGGCTTTGTGCACAGGCGATCCGACCGCAGGACACCGTTCTGGAGCTTGGCACGCAATGGGCCAACACGCCCAAAGCCTACATTCAATGCACGCAGGACCGGGTCATTCCGCTTGAGTATCAGGCACAGATGGTGGCTGACTGGCCCGAAAACTCTGTGCATGCGCTGCACAGTTCTCACTCTCCGTTTTTCTCGCAGCCCGCGCGGCTTGCAGAGAAAATCGCTCAGATCATGGAAGACATGTGATGGCCGCATCGCTTTTTGACAGCGCCCTTTACGCTGACTTGTTTCCCACCGGCGATGTCGCCCGCCTCTTTTCTGACAGCGCCGAGATCCGGGCCATGCTGCTGGTTGAGGGCGCTTTGGCAAAGGCCCAAGGAGCGCGGGGCGATATACCCGCCGACAGCGCCGCAGCCATCGGACGGGCTGTTATGGAGGTCGCGCTGGACCCCGGCGCGTTGCGGCGCGAAACCGGCCAGAACGGCGTCGTTGTGCCTGCGCTTCTGAACGCCCTGCGCGAGGAGATGAACGCGCCAGAACACGCCCAATATGTTCACTGGGGCGCCACCTCACAGGACATCATCGATACTGCTCTGATGTTGCGCCTACGCCAGGCACTTGGCGCAATCGAAGGCGATGTGGCCTCCACCCTGACACGGCTGCAACACCTGGCTGAGGATCATGCAGACCTGCCCATGGCAGGGCGCACCTACGGCCAGATCGCCACTCCGACCAGCTTTGGCGCCGTGGTGGCGGCCTGGGGCTACCCGCTTCTGGCGCTGTTGCAGGAGCTGCCAGACCTGCGTCGCGACAATCTTTGGGTGTCTCTGTCGGGGGCTGCAGGCACGGCCAGTGCTCTTGGACGGGACGCGGCCGGTTTGCGGGCAGATCTGGCCGCGGGGCTTGCTCTTGGTGATCCGGGACGAAACTGGCACGGCGATCGCACACCCATTTTGCGGATCGCGGATTGGCTGACACGGCTCACCACGGCCTATGCGAAGTTGGGCGAAGACGTGATTGCGTTGCGCCAATCCGGCATTGCGGAGCTGGACCTCGCCGCACCTGGTGCATCGTCCACCATGCCGCAAAAGCAAAACCCAATTGCAGCGTCCGTTCTGGTGGCCCTTGCGCCGCAGGCCGCGGCGCAGATGACGGCTCTTCACGCCAGCGCCAGCCCCCAACATCAACGGGACGGCGCCCATTGGTTTGGCGAATGGCTGGCACTGCCACAGCTGGTGGCCTGTGCAGCCTCGGCGGCACGAACCGGGCAAGCACTGGTGGCACAGATCACACCCAACCCCGAACAGATGTCCGCAGCGCTCGGGCAGAATGGCGGTGGTGTTTTTGCCGAGGCGCTGAGCTTTGCGCTATGCCAGTCGATGCGCCGTCCAGAGGCACAGGCTGCGGTCAAAAACCTTTGCAAAACCGCGCAGGCCACGGGCGAAAGCCTGCACAGCCTGGCGAGCCAAACCTATCCGGATCTGCCCCTGGCCGACGTCTTTGCCGCTGAAGCACAGTTGGGACAGGCCCCGCAAGAAGCACGCGCCTTTGCCACCGCTTGCGCCGACCATCTGAACCCCGACTGATCGCCGGTTTGTGCCTTTCCGACAACCCTTGGCTCGGGAAGGCCACATTCCCATTTTCCTCCTTGCGACAGACCATCAGAGCGGTCCACCCTTGCGAAAAAGGCAGATCAAAAAGATAGGCCGAAAAGACAGGAGGGCTGCAGGTGCAAAAGATCAAAGCTGCCGTGTGTCACGCGTTTGGCGCACCCTTGGTGATCGAGGATATCCTGATCGCTCCGCCATCTCAGGGTGAGGTCGAAGTCACGCTGGACGCGGTCGCCATCTGCCACAGCGATATCTCCTATGCCGAAGGCGCCTGGGGTGGTTTTCTGCCTGCGGTCTACGGACATGAAGCGGCCGGTCGGATCACAGCCGTCGGCCCCGGCGTTTCCGGGTTTGCGCCTGGGGACAGTGTTGTTGTCACCCTGATCCGATCCTGCGGAACCTGCCCAAGCTGCGCGGGCGGTGCGCCCACGCTGTGCCTGACGCCATATGATGGCAGCCAGGGTCCGTTGCAGATGCCCGATGGCTCTGCCTTGATGCAGGCCATGGCTTGCGGTGCTTTTGCCGAACGTGTGGTTGTGGACCAGCGTCAGATTGTCAAAATTCCCGATACACTGGCCAAAGAGACCGCAGCGCTGCTGTCTTGCGGGGTGATCACCGGCGTTGGGGCAGCCGTCAACGCAGCGCAATTGCGGCCTGGGCAAGATGTCGTGGTCATCGGCGCAGGTGGTGTCGGGTTGAATGCCATCCAAGGCGCGCGCATCGCCGGTGCGCGGCGCATCGTTGCAGTGGATATGAGCGAAGACAAATTGGATATCGCGCGGGAATTTGGTGCCACCGACGGGGTCTTGGCCACCCTCAAATCCCCGTGGAAGGCCTGCTTTAAGGCTCTTGGCGGCAAGGGGGCCGAGGCGGTTCTGGTCACAGTAGGTGCCATTCCAGCCTACGAACAGGCAACACGCTATATGGGCGTTGGTGGTCGCGTGATCATGATCGGCATGCCCCACTCCGGGGACAAGGCCAGCTATGAACCCGTCATCATGGCAGCCATCGGTCAGGGCATGATCGGCTCAAAAATGGGCGATGTTGTCATCCAGCGTGATATCCCATGGATGATCGATCTTTATGACCAAGGCCGCTTGAAACTGGATGAATTGATCTCGGGACGTTGGCGTTTCGATCAGATCAATGAGGCCATCGCAGACACCAAATCCGGCGCTGCACGGCGCAATGTGATCCTGTTTGATCACTGACATCTTCGGCTTCGAACCAAACGGACAGACCACTATGAAACTGCAAGATCTCGATATCATTGTGACGGCGCCCCCTGCCCCCGGTTGGGGTGGGCGGTATTGGATCCTTGTCAAGGTCACCACCGACACCGGCATCACCGGCTGGGGAGAGTGTTACGCCGCAAGCGTTGGACCCGACGCCATGCGCCAGGTGATTTCGGATGTGTTTGAGCGGCACATGCAAGGTTGCTCTCCCGAGAATATCGAATGGATGTTCCGCCGTGTCTATTCCTCCGGCTTCACGCAGCGCCCTGATCTGACAGTGATGGGAGCTTTCAGCGGTTTGGAAATGGCCTGCTGGGATATCGTCGGGAAAGATCGCGACCGTCCCGTTCACGCCCTGATCGGGGGGCGGATGAACGAACGCCTGCGTGCTTACACCTATCTCTATCCCCAGCCGGGACAGGACATCGACCGTTTTTGGACCTCGCCAGACATGGCCGCCGAGGCCGCCAGCGCGATGGCCGAAAAAGGCTATACAGCCGTAAAATTCGACCCAGCCGGGCCCTATACCATGCGCGGTGGCCATATGCCTGCCCAGTCCGACATTTCACAGTCGATGGCGTTCTGCAGCGCCATCCGTGAGAGCGTCGGCGACAAGGCGGATCTGTTGTTTGGCACCCATGGGCAATTCACCCCCGCCGGGGCCATTCGTCTGGGACAGGCTTTGGAACCCTATAGCCCGCTGTGGTTCGAAGAGCCGACGCCCCCCGATCTGGTGGACGATATGGCCAAGGTCGCGGCACAGGTCCGCATCCCCATCGCAACGGGTGAACGGCTGACCACAAAGGCCGAGTTTGCCGCTGTGCTGCGCGCCGGTGCGGCAGAGATCCTGCAACCAGCGCTCGGCCGGTCCGGCGGGATCTGGGAGACCAAGAAGATCGCTGCCATCGCCGAAGTCTTTGGCGCGCAGATGGCCCCGCATCTTTATGCAGGCCCGGTCGAATGGGCCGCGAATATCCAGTTTGCGGCCTCGATCCCAAATCTGTTGATGATCGAAACCATCGAAACCCCATTCCACAGAGATCTGATCAAGGGCAGCATCACGGTGGACGAGGGTTTTGTCGTGCCATCCGATCGCCCGGGCCTTGGCATCGATGTGGACGAAGATCTGGCTCGCGCCCATCCTTTTGACGGGGATGATTTGCACCTCAACATGCAGGATGCACCGTGCAACTACGCAGAGGGCAATGCCTTTCTTGGTGGCGCCCCACCGCTGACGAAGTGATCCGCACGGCGCCAGCTGTCAGACAATCTGCAGGCGTCAGTTGGAGACGTATCCAGCGACGACCTGCAACAGTTTGAAGGCGGTGGCCGCGTCGTTTTCAACAACGGCGAGGAATTCCTCCTCCCCGATCCGCAGACAGGTCAGATCCGTGATAGCCGTCATGGTCAGCGAACGGGGCTCTTTGCGGATCAGGCCCAATTCACCGACCAGCCGCCCTGGCCCGACCTGTGCCACCAAACGGTCCTCGCCACCATTTTGTGGCAAGTAAAGGCCTGCTTCCCCTTCCAGCACCATATAGGCACCGTCGCTGGCTTCATCATCTTTGAGGAACACGCTGTCGCCTGCTTTGGCAGAATACCAACGAGCACCAAAGGCCAGCAGGCGCATCTGTCGGCGGTTCAGCCCCGAGAACAGCTCGGTCTGCTCCAAGGCACGCAGCTTGCGGGCCAAATCTGCGCTCCCTGCGCCATCGCTGCTGGACTGGGCTGTGGGCAAATCACTGACCAACCGCCCTTGGCGCAGCTCATAGTAGCTGTCGAAGGCATCAAGCGTGTCGAAGCTCGGACCGAGATAGACCAACGTGGTGTTCGGCAGCAGGATGCGCAGGTTTTTATGCACCGCAATGCGGGTTTCCAGATCGTAACTCGCCATCGCGCTGTCGAGGATCAGAATATCGGGCCGCTTGATCGATGCACGGGAGAAAGCCAGCGATTCTGCAAAACTGGTGGCCAGCCCCTGACCGCCCAATGCAATCGGCAGATCAAAGATCAGCTCCACCACCAGGTCGCGGACGCCGTTGTCAACCAGCACCTCTGACACCAGTTTTTGAATGTCTTCAGAGCGGGCACCGGCTGCATCCGATATCTTCCCGAAGAGCGCGTTTTCCAAAACCGTCAGCCCCGGGGCGAACCGATCCTTCGCGAGGGGTTCAAACACATCGCCAATCGTGTCCATCAGCTGCTGTGAGTGGCTCTTGCGGAAGGCCAAAATGCGTTGGGCGATCTCATCACTGAAGGCCGCGCCAATCTGTTCTGCCGAAATGCTAAAGGGCACAATCAGCAAACGCGCCAGATCCGGATTGCTGAAACCCGCTGAGGTTTCCGCCGGAGAGCGTTCGATGAGTGCCAGCGCGCCTTCGTAGGCTGAGGTTTCCAACCCAAGCTTGCGGAACAGCGGATGATCGGTGCCGTCGATGCCAAAAATCTGGCGCAGCATCTCAACCACATCCCGGCTCAACGCGACAAGATCCTTGTCCAACTCCAGATCGCGCAGTTGGTCGAGAAAATCATCCTGCTCGTTCAGGATCTCTTCGCTGATGCGTTCGGGCGTTGTGGCATACAGCAGGTTTTCCGCCACGGGCAGGGCGGGATTGTAGCGGCTCGGATCCAGCTCGTGCACATATTGGGCCAGATCGGCCTCGATCAGTTTGCTTTGCACGAGGGGGCGCAGTTCAACCAGACGGCGGGCCAGCGTCGCATGGCGCTGACCATCGAACCGCTGTTCAACGCCACGACGGAACAAAGCGGTTTCAGACCCGATGCCTGCAACCAGACGCAGCCACCAATCACGCAGTTCGGTTTCGCTGGAGAACCCAGCGAGCGTGGGATCCAGCCAGGCTGCATC
Source organism: Phaeobacter sp. (assembly GCF_022825805.1). Taxonomy (GTDB): domain Bacteria; phylum Pseudomonadota; class Alphaproteobacteria; order Rhodobacterales; family Rhodobacteraceae; genus Phaeobacter. The sequence goes on along the minus strand of NZ_JAJDWC010000072.1, from coordinate 821 downwards.
CAATGGGTCGGGGCTGTTGCCTGCGCGTTGGGCCACCTCGTAGCGTTTGCGATTTGTGGCCTTGCCGAGCGGGCGCTGACGGATCGGCATCATCACATTGTCGCCAAAAGAGCCCTGAAACAGCACAGGCCGCGACGTGGCATGACCGATGCGGGCTGCAATCTCTGCCTGATGGATGTCGCGCATATTCTGTCCGCCCACCGAAATCGCCCCTGCCGACGGCAGCAGCTCCCGCGTGAGAAGCCCCGCAAGGGCACGGCGGTCTTCCTCTGACGGGGCGGCAACTGCAATCACTTTGCCCGCGGGGAAGCTGGCGTTCAGATCCTCCAGGATGAGGTTGCCATCAGCGTCGCGGACATTCACGTTCTGCAGCTGAATATCGCCGTCCAAACGCGACAGAACCGCGGGCGCGCCGGTCATCAGCTTTTCGCTGACCATGCCCTGCGGCGCGAACCGTTCCAGGATCACCTCCCAACGCAGAGCCATGTCCTGGGTCTGATTGTAATAGGCCAGCAGTTCTTTCCAGGGCGAGGCCAGATCCTTGTAAGCGGCCAGCGCTGCCACCAAAGCGCCCAACGAAACCTTGCCCTCAAGGACGAGATACCCGCCGACGGCATAGAACAGAAATGGCGTCAGCTGGGTGATGAAGTTGTTTAGAAACTTCATGAAGAATTTCTTTTGGTATACCGCACTCACCCCAAAACCCGAAATTTTTCGTGTGTTATGACCCTGAAGTTGTCTGAGACCTGATCTCGGAATGTTTTCCACTCTTTGGGGATGGTTTCGCGGAAGAATCTCAGGATCGCATCGGCGAATTGCTT
>NZ_JAJDWC010000131.1 GCF_022825805.1 Phaeobacter sp. | reverse complement strand
AAGCAATTCGCCGATGCGATCCTGAGATTCTTCCGCGAAACCATCCCCAAAGAGTGGAAAACATTCCGAGATCAGGTCTCAGACAACTTCAGGGTCATAACACACGAAAAATTTCGGGTTTTGGGGTGAGTGCGGTATAGAACAAAACGCCGTCAATCTGCTGGGCAATGGTGTCATCACGTTCACCCAGTACGACCACATGGGCGGTTCCTGTAATTTGCGGACGGAGTTTCGCAACGGCAGGAACAAAGGTCGTATCGATGAATAGCACCTGATCTTCGGCATGGTTGATGATGTAAATCAGCTGTTCGGGTGTCAGCCGCGGGTTGATGGTGTGGCAAACGTACCCTGCGCCCGAAACGCCGAAGTAGATCTCCAGATGTCGACGGTTGTTCCAGGCGATTGTTCCGCAACGGGCCCCTTGTTTGATCCCGAGACGGTCCAACGCGGCTGCCAGTTTCCGGGCGTTGGATTCGATGTCTGCCCAGGTCACATGAGTCGTTTCGCCAGATGTTTCGACCGAGGTGACCGTGGTGGATCCATGAAAACGGCCCGCGTGTTCGATCAGGGATCCAATGGTCAGTTGTTTGTGCATCATTTTGCCGAACATATGCGTCACCTCTGTTGTCTCAAACTCATCAAGCTGTTGCGTCCGCTTTGATCATATCTGCTGCTTTTTCTGCGATCATGATCGTTGGGGCGTTGGTGTTGCCACCGATCAGACGCGGCATCACCGATGCGTCTACAACGCGCAGCCCTTGCAGCCCATGAACCCGCAGGTCCGGTGCAACGACAGCCAGATCGTCCTGGCCCATTTTGCAGGTGCCCACAGGATGATAGATCGTATCGGCCCGGTTGCGAATATGCTCTGCAAGCGCGGCATCATCGGGCTCTTCGGTTATGAACAGCTCTTTGTCCGCGAAGGCGGCTATGGGGTCAGCCGCCATGATCTCTCTGGCGCGTCGGACCCCTTTGATCAGCACTGCCAGATCCTCCGGGTCGGAGAGGAACTGCGGATCAATCGCGGGGCTGGCCAGCGGATCTGCCGATGCAAGCCGAACGGAGCCGCGAGATTTTGGCCGCAACACGCAGGTGTGACAGCTGAAGCCATGGCCAAGATGCAGCTTTCGGGCGTGATCATCCACGATGGAAATCACGAAATGCAGTTGGATGTCCGGGCGGTCGATTTGCGGATCAGTTTTCAGGAATGCGGCGCCTTCGGCAAATGGCGTGGCGATCATACCGCCGCCTGTCTTGCGCCAGGTCAGCATATGGCGCAGCAACGCCAAGCTGCCACTTGCGGAAATTCCAAAATTGTCGCGATCCTTGCTTTTGTACGCGAGCGTGAAATCCAGATGATCCTGGAGGTTCTGTCCAACGCCCGGCAGTTCGTGGATCATTTCGATGCCGTGCGGGCGGATGTCGTCCGGGCGACCCACCCCCGACAGTTGTAAAAGCTGCGGGGAGTTGAAGGTGCCGCCGCTCAGGATCACTTCTTTACCTGCGCGCACCTGCCGGACTGAGGATTTGTGCTGGTATTCCACCCCAACCGCCCGTTTGCCGTCAAAGAGGATCCGACGGGCCTGTGCGGCAGTGATCACGGTCAAATTGGGCCTGTGGAGCACGGGATGCAGATAGGCTGCGGCGGCCGAACAGCGCTCTCCCACGCGGTCAGCTTGGTGGAACTGGGTCACCTGACAGTGGCCGATCCCTTCATTGTCGCCGCGGTTGAAATCGGTTTGGTGCTTGATCTGAAGGGTTTGACCGGCCTCAACAAAGGCATCAGTGACGGGGCGGGGTGCGTCTTGATCGCGAACCTGCAAGGGGCCGTTTGCCCCGTGCAGCGAATCTTTGCCGCGTGCGTTGTTTTCGGATTTGCGAAAATAGGGCAGGACAGAATGCCAGTCCCAGCCTTCGCATCCAAGTTCGGCCCATTCGTCATAGTCACGCGCATGTCCGCGCACGTAGAGCATTGCGTTGATGGCACTTGATCCGCCCAGAGCCTTGCCGCGGGGCTGATATCCTCGGCGGCCATTCAGCCCAGGCTGCGGGACGGTCTCAAAAGCCCAGTTGTTGATCCGGGGGCGACCCGGCAGCATCGCAACGACAGCGGCGGGTGCCCGTACAAGCAGACTGTCCCCGCGTCCTCCGGCTTCTAACAGGCATACGCTGACATTCGGGTTCTCGCTCAGCCGGGATGCCAGGGTTGCTCCTGCGGATCCCCCTCCAACGATGACGTAGTCAAAGTCCATTCTGTCCCCCCTGCTCACGAATAGCAGCAAGCGATGGATGTGTGGGACCTGTCCAGCCTGACCATACGTCAGATGGAATATGCCTGTGGCTGTCTATCGCTAAAAAAAAGAGAGGGATATGGTGCCCAGGAGAGGACTCGAACCTCCACGTCCATACGGACACTAGCACCTGAAGCTAGCGCGTCTACCAATTCCGCCACCTGGGCAGGTGTCGTGAGGGGCGTATACGGGGAACCGTTGGGGGCGTCAAACGGAAAATGCGCCTTTTTTCCGGATCCTGCCCCCTTTCCGGTTTTGCCGGTCTACGCCGCCTTTTTGAAGTTCATCTGATGGGCGATGTAGTGGAGAAACCGGTGCCAGGCGTCACAGGCATCAGCGTTCCACTCTTCCTCCAATGTGTCGGCAAGGGCCGTGATGAAGCTGACGATGAAGCCATCGAAATGGGCATCGGTGATCTCGATATCGCGGTGTTTTTTACCCTGATTTCGCAGAATCATCTCCAGTTTCTCTGGATGATCCACCGCTTCGATGATGTGGGTGAGAGACACCAGCAGCTTCTCTTCCTGTTGCGACATATCCGCCGGAAACATCGACCTGGTGTCGGGGCAGGCCGCGAAGAATTTGCTGTAAAACAACGGCACGAACCGATCCAGGTCCATTTTCTCGCTGTTGACATTTTGCAGGATGAGATTGCGTTCACCGTTGGTGAGTACAGTTTCACCGTCGCTCATTTACTTGCCTCGTTTGAGTTCACACTAATTGGGGGGATCTTCAGTCGAACGGAAAGTAGATGGCGCTGCTGAATTTCGGGTTAATGAAACAGTAGGTGTGGGTATGTAACTGGTACCATTTGCGCCCTTGTTTCACAGGGGTTAGAGCGATAGATCAAAACGAGAGCTAACGTAGGAGCCAAGAGATGTCCAAACTGGTTACCATCTATGGCGGGTCCGGTTTTGTCGGCCGTTACATTGCGCGTCGCATGGCCAAGGCAGGGTGGCGCGTGCGCGTTGCGGTCCGTCGTCCCAATGAAGCCATGTTTGTCAAACCATACGGTGTGCCAGGCCAGGTAGAACCGGTGCTTTGCAATATCCGCGATGATGCCTCTGTTGCGTCAGTCATGCAGGGTGCGGATGCAGTGGTAAACTGCGTTGGCATTCTGAACGAACTTGGCAAAAACACGTTTGATGCGGTGCAAGCCGATGGGGCAGAGCGGATTGCCCGTCAGGCGGCCCAAGCCGGTATTGATACGATGGTGCATGTTTCCGCCATCGGCGCGGATACAAACGCCGACAGTGCCTATTCACGGTCGAAGGCGGCTGGTGAGGCTGCGGTGCTACAACATGTGCCAACGGCCGTCATCCTGCGGCCGTCGGTTGTTTTTGGGACTGAGGATCAGTTCTTCAACCGGTTTGCGGCCATGACCCGGCTGTCACCAATGTTGCCGATTGCGCATGCCGACACGAAATTCCAGCCCGTTTACGTCGACGACGTCGCGAAGGCGGCGGTTGCGGCGCTGACCGGTGCAGCGCCTGCTGGCGTTTACGAATTGGGCGGACCCGAGGTGAAATCCTTTGGCGCGCTGATGAAACAGATGCTTGCCGTGATCAATCGCCGTCGGATGATTGTGTCGCTGCCTGGTTTTGTCGCGCAGATCATGGCCTTGGCGTTTGATCTGCTGCAGAAAGCCACCCTGCAACTGGTGGAAAACAAAATCCTGACGCGGGATCAGCTGAAAAACCTGAAGCGCGATAATGTGGTGTCTGACCAGGCCAAAGGGTTTGCGGATCTCGGTATCCAGCCTGTGTCGCTGGCGTCGGTTCTGCCTGATTATCTGTGGAAGTTCCGTCCATCGGGTCAGTACAATGAAATGATGGAATCGGCGCGCAATCTGCACAACGATCTTTGATCTGGCAGATCGCCTGAATTGGAGCATGCAATAAAAGGCGCCGAAGGTTCGGCGCTTTTTTATTGTGGCAATGCTCGTTAGCCTTGGTAGGCGACAACCAGCAGAATGATCCCCAGTACAACCCGGTAAATCACATATGGAGCAAAGCTGATGGTGCGCAGGAGGCGCATCATGATGGCCAACGCCGCCAGTGCGGCCAGCATCGACAAAACGGCCGCGATTGCCGCATCGGCCAATAGGCCGGGTTGGTCTGCAAATGTTGTATCTGCACCCAGTAAAACGGCTGAGGCCAGTATCGTCGGGATCGACATCAGCATCGAGAGCCGTGCCGCATCCAGCCGCGTATACCCCAGATGTCGTGCGCCCGTGATGGTGATCCCTGATCGGGAGGTGCCGGGAATGAGGGCCAGCATCTGCCACAGCCCCATGATGAACGCGTCTTTCAGCCCCCAGCTGCCTGCAGATTTTCGTTCAGGCGCAAAGCGGTCCGCGACATAAAGCACTAGGCCAAAGCCCAACATGGTCCAGCCAATCACCGTGATGGACCGCAGGGCATCGCTGAGGCCGGTAAAATGCAGGATCGCGCCCAGGATGACTGTGGGGATCGTTGCAACGATCAGCCCCATCGCCAGTCGCGCTCCATCGCTGTCCAATCGGCCGGTCAGCGCTCTGGGCAGGCCAAGCAAGCCAATTTTGACATCAGACCAGAAGAACAGCACCACCGCGAACAAGGTGCCCACGTGCACCGCAACGTCGATAACCTGTCCCTGATCTTCCATTTGTGTGAGGCCAGGCAGCAGAATGAGATGGCCCGAGGATGACACGGGCAAGAACTCGGTGACCCCTTGAATCAAGGCGATCAGGATCAGTTGAAACAGCGGCATCATTCACATCCATCTTCGACAGTCCAGAAATCGCAAAACTCGCTGCAAGAGTAAATCCTTTGTTCGCTTGAACTTTTACACAACTTGGTCCGAACCGGACCTGAAAATGCTGTACATTCTCTGGTGAACGGGTATTCAACACTTCAGAGTCGCTCTAAAAGGTCAGGAAAACTTACCTTTATGTGGAGCGCAGTTATTCGCAGCCAGCCAGCATGGAGTTCCCGCCATGGCAAAGCAACCTATGCTTAAATTTGTGCAAATTGATCGCGACATGCCTCTGAAGCGGTCGGCGGATACGCGCAAAGAGGATTTCGACGAGATCTATGCCGAATTCGCGGCGACCAAAGCGCAAGAGCAATCGAGCCGGTGCAGCCAATGTGGTGTGCCTTATTGCCAGTCCCATTGTCCTTTGCACAACAATATCCCCGATTGGCTCCGCCTCACGGCCACAGGTCGGATGCAGGAAGCCTATGAAACCAGCCAGGCGACCAATACCTTCCCAGAGATCTGTGGTCGTATTTGTCCGCAGGACCGGTTGTGTGAAGGCAACTGCGTGATTGAACAGTCCGGTCATGGCACTGTCACCATCGGCGCTGTGGAGAAATACATCACAGACAAAGCCTGGGACGAAGGCTGGGTTCAGCCGATCAAACCTGCGCAGGAGCGCCGCGAATCTGTCGGTATTATCGGTGCTGGGCCTGGTGGGCTTGCGGCAGCAGACATGCTGCGTCGCGCAGGTGTGAAGGTCACTATTTATGACCGCTACGACCGCGCGGGTGGCCTGCTGACCTACGGCATTCCAGGTTTCAAGCTGGAAAAGGACGTTGTGATGCGCCGCAATCAGCTGCTGGCTGATGGCGGGGTCGAGTTTGTGATGAACTGCAACGTCGGGCAGGATATCTCCTTTGAGGATATTCGCGCGAAACATGATGCCGTGATCATCGCAACCGGCGTCTACAAGTCTCGTGATTTGGAAATGCCGGGGTCCGGTGCAGACGGTATCGTCAAGGCGATTGATTTCCTGACAGTGTCCAACAAGGCGGCCAACTTTGGCGACAGCATTGAGGCGTTCGAGAACGGTAGTCTGAATGCTGCAGGCAAGCGTGTTGTCGTGATTGGTGGTGGTGATACGGCGATGGATTGCGTCCGTACATCCATTCGTCAAGGCGCGACATCGGTGAAGTGTTTGTATCGTCGGGACCGCGCCAACATGCCGGGATCGCAGCGCGAAACGCAAAACGCCGAAGAAGAGGGCGTGATTTTCGAATGGCTGACCGCACCGCGTGGCTTTACCGATCAGGCCGGCAAAGTGGCGGGTGTGATGGTCCAGAAAATGCGTCTTGGCCCACCTGATGCAACGGGTCGTCAGGCACCAGAGGTCATCGAGGGTTCGGATTACGTTGAACCAGCTGACCTCGTGATCAAAGCCCTGGGGTTTGAGCCAGAAGATCTGCCAACGCTTTGGGAGCAGCCGGAACTGCCGGTGACACGCTGGGGCACGATCAAGGCAGCCTTCCAGACTGGTGCAACGGATATGGATGGCGTTTATGCCGTCGGCGATATCGTACGCGGTGCCTCGCTGGTGGTTTGGGCGATCAAAGATGGTCGCGATTGCGCCGAAGCAATCCTGAACCGTTTTGACGCTGCCGCCAGCAGCATCGCCGCTGAATAAGACAGATTTTCTACCGGGCAGGCGCAGCCCTTGCAGGGCCGCCCACCGGAACGGGAGCAATGATATGACAAAATTTGATGCAGATTGGGCTCGCGCCGAAGAAGCCAAGCGCAAGTGGATGGCCGAAAACGGTCTCTATGCCGAGGAAGAAGAGCATTCGTCCTGTGGTGTTGGCCTTGTGGTTTCCGTCGATGGCGCGCGCAGCCGCAAGGTTGTCGAGGCGGGTATCGACGCCCTGAAGGCAATTTGGCACCGGGGCGCGGTGGATGCTGATGGAAAAACCGGCGATGGCGCCGGGATCCATGTGCAGATCCCTGCACCTTTTTTCTATGATCAGGTCCGCCGCACCGGACACGAGCCGCGCGAAGATCAGTTGTTGGCTGTGGGACAGGTGTTTTTGCCGCGCACGGATTTCGGAGCGCAGGAGCGCTGCCGGACCATCGTGGAAACCGAAGTTCTGCGCATGGGCTACTACATCTACGGATGGCGGCATGTGCCCGTTGACGTCACATGTCTGGGCGAGAAAGCCAATGCCACCCGTCCCGAGATTGAGCAGATCCTGATCTCCAATTCCAAAGGTGTGGATGAAGAGACTTTTGAGCGTGAGCTTTACGTCATCCGGCGCCGCATCGAAAAAGCCGCAGCTGCTGGCGGCATTGGGGAGCTGTATCTGGCGTCTCTGTCCTGCCGGTCGATCATCTACAAAGGTATGATGCTGGCCGAGCAGGTTGCGGTGTTCTACCCGGATCTGATGGACGAGCGCTTTGAATCTGCATTCGCGATTTACCACCAGCGCTACTCCACCAACACATTCCCGCAGTGGTGGTTGGCGCAGCCGTTCCGGATGCTTGCCCACAATGGCGAAATCAACACGCTGAAGGGCAACCTCAACTGGATGAGAAGCCATGAAATCCGCATGGCATCATCCACCTTCGGGGACTACGCCGAGGACATCAAACCCATCGTTCCTGGCGGCGCGTCCGACTCGGCCGCTCTTGACGGGGTGTTTGAAGTTCTGGTGCGCGCCGGGCGGTCGGCGCCGATGGCCAAAACCATGTTGGTGCCAGAAAGCTGGTCCAAACAGGCGGTGGAACTGCCACAGGCCTGGCGGGACATGTACTCCTACTGCAACTCGGTCATGGAACCCTGGGACGGTCCGGCGGCTTTGGCAATGACCGATGGGCGCTGGGTCTGTGCGGGCTTGGACCGCAATGGTCTGCGCCCGATGCGGTATGTGGTGACCGGAGATGGTTTGGTGATTGCCGGCTCCGAAGCCGGAATGGTCCCGATCGACGAGGCGTCGGTGGTTGAAAAGGGCGCTCTGGGTCCGGGGCAGATGCTTGCCGTGGACATGAAGAAGGGCAAACTGTTCCACGATACCGAAATCAAGGACAAGCTGGCGGCAGCACTGCCCTTCGGGGATTGGGTGCAGCGTATCAATGACCTCGATACCACGCTGGCCAAAGTGACCGAAACGCCGCTGTTCTCCGGCGATGATTTGCGCCGCCGCCAGGTGGCAGCGGGCTATACCATCGAAGAATTGGAACAGATTCTGGCGGCCATGGCTGAGGACGGCAAAGAAAGCCTCGCTTCGATGGGGGATGACACCCCGTCTGCGGTTCTGTCCAAAATGTATCGCCCGCTGAGCCATTTCTTCCGTCAGAACTTCTCCCAGGTAACCAACCCGCCCATCGACTCCTTGCGTGAATACCGGGTGATGTCGCTGAAGACACGATTTGGTAACCTGAAAAATGTGCTGGACGAAGACAGCTCGCAAACCGAGATCATCGTTCTGGGCAGCCCCTTTGTGGGCAACGCACAGTGGGATGAACTGGTGCGCAATCTGAATGCGCCTCTGGCGGAGATTGATTGTACGTTTGAGCCTGGGCAGGGCAATTTGAACGCTGCGCTGCTGCGCATCCGGGCCGAAGCCGAAGAGGCCGTCAGCTCTGGCGCTGGGCATATTGTGTTGACCGATCAGCATTCGAGCGAAAACAAAGTCGCCATGCCGATGATCCTCGCAACATCTGCGGTTCATTCGCATCTGACCCGCAAGGGGCTGCGCACCTTCTGTTCGCTCAATGTGCGTTCGGCTGAGTGTATCGATCCGCACTACTTCGCGGTTCTGATCGGCTGTGGTGCCACGGTTGTGAACGCCTATCTGGCAGAGGACTCTTTGGCCGACCGGATCGACCGAGGCCTGTTGGATGGCAGCCTGACCGAGAACATTGCGCGCTATAGAGAAGCCATTGACCAGGGTCTGCTGAAGATCATGGCGAAGATGGGTATCTCGGTTGTGTCGTCTTATCGCGGTGGTTTGAACTTTGAGGCTGTAGGTCTGTCGCGCGCCATGTGTGCGGAATATTTCCCGGGCATGACCTCTCGCATCTCCGGTATCGGTGTCACCGGTATCCAGACCAAGCTGGAAGAGATCCACGCCAAAGCATGGTTGGGCGGCCAGGACGTTCTGCCCATCGGCGGGTTCTACAAGGCACGCAAATCCGGCGAAACGCACGCATGGGAAGCAACCTCCATGCATATGATGCAGATGGCCTGTGACCGTGCATCGTTTGAGTTGTGGAAGCAGTACTCCGCCAAGATGCAGGCAAACCCGCCGATCCATCTGCGTGATCTGTTGCAAATCAAACCGCTTGGCACGGCGGTACCGATTGAGGAGGTGGAATCGATCACCTCGATCCGTAAGCGCTTTGTCACCCCCGGCATGTCGCTGGGAGCGCTGTCGCCTGAGGCCCACAAGACGCTGAATGTGGCGATGAACCGGATTGGCGCAAAATCCGACTCTGGTGAAGGCGGCGAGGATCCAGCACATTTCGTGCCGGAGCCAAACGGTGACAACCCGTCTGCAAAGATCAAACAGGTGGCTTCAGGCCGATTTGGTGTGACCGCAGAATACCTGAACCAGTGCGAAGAGCTGGAAATCAAGGTGGCCCAGGGCGCCAAGCCTGGCGAGGGCGGCCAGCTGCCGGGAATGAAGGTCACCGATCTGATTGCCCGTCTGCGCCACTCCACCAAAGGCGTGACGCTGATTTCGCCGCCGCCGCACCACGATATCTACTCGATCGAGGATCTGGCGCAGCTGATCTATGATCTGAAACAGATCAATCCGCGCTGCAAAGTGACGGTGAAACTGGTGGCGTCCTCCGGTGTTGGCACCATTGCAGCAGGCGTGGCCAAGGCAAAAGCGGATGTCATCCTTGTTTCTGGCCACAACGGTGGCACAGGCGCGTCACCCGCGACGTCGATCAAATATGCGGGCCTGCCATGGGAAATGGGCCTCACTGAGGCGCATCAGGTGCTGGCGATGAACAACCTGCGGGATCGCGTGACATTGCGCACCGATGGCGGGCTGCGCACAGGACGTGATATCGTCATGGCCGCAATGATGGGTGCCGAGGAATATGGCATCGGGACCGCAGCTCTTATTGCGATGGGCTGTATCATGGTGCGCCAGTGTCAATCCAACACCTGCCCGGTTGGTGTATGCACCCAGGACGAAGCACTGCGGGGCAAATTCACCGGCTCTGCCGATAAGGTGGTGAACCTGATCACTTTCTATGCTCAGGAAGTGCGTGAAATCCTGGCCTCCATTGGTGCGCGGTCCATGGATGACATCATCGGGCGCGCAGATCTGCTTGCGCAGGTGTCGCGTGGGTCTGCTCACCTCGATGATCTTGATCTCAACCCGATGCTGATCACCGTCGATGGTGCGCATGACATCAACTATGATCGCGATCGTGAACGCAATGCTGTGCCAGATACGCTGGACAAGGAAATCGTGCGCGACGCGGCTCGTTTCCTGCAAGATGGCGAAAAAATGCAGCTGTCTTATGCTGTTCAGAACACGCATCGGACCGTGGGTACCCGCACGTCGAGCCACATTGTCCAGAACTTTGGCATGCGCAACACGCTGCAGCCCGATCATCTCACTGTTAAGCTGCAGGGATCTGCGGGCCAGTCTCTTGGTGCTTTTGCAGCCCCTGGGCTGAAGCTGGAGGTGTCGGGTGATGCAAACGACTATGTTGGCAAAGGTCTGTCCGGCGGCACCATCGTCGTGCGTCCACCGATGGCATCGCCTCTGCAGGCCAGCGAAAACACCATCGTGGGCAACACCGTTCTGTATGGTGCCACGGATGGGTATCTGTTTGCAGCTGGTCGGGCCGGGGAACGTTTCGCTGTGCGAAACTCTGGTGCGCATGTCGTGGTCGAAGGCTGTGGCGCCTGTGGCTGCGAATATATGACCGGCGGTGTCGCGGTTATTCTGGGAACCACCGGTGCGAACTTCGGCGCTGGTATGACCGGGGGGATGGCATATCTCTATGATCCTGATCACAAAGCCGAAACCCTGATGAACATGGAAACCTTGGTGACATGTCGGGTGACGTCAGAGCATTGGGAGAACCAGCTGAAAACTCTGATCGAGCGTCATTTGGAGGAAACCGGTAGCCGCCGGGCTGCGGATATCCTGCAACATTGGGAAACAGAGAAAGCACATTTCCTGCAGGTCTGCCCGATTGAAATGCTCGAAAAGCTGCCGCACCCGTTGACCTTGGACTCAAAGGCCGTACCAGCAGAATAAGGTTCGGCCTCGTTACAGCAGAGTTTGCCCAGTTTTGACCGCTCCAGTTCGTATTTGCGGCTGGGGCGGGCTGGGCAAACTCCTGCAGATACAGGATTTCGCGGCTAGAGCCAGAGGTCAGACTGGCCTATAGAAGGCTATGGCCAAGACTGCGAAAAAAAGTGGAAAATCCGGTTCGTCTCAGGCGAAAGGATCTTTGAAAACACGACTGCATTCCGCTTTCAGGCGGGGTGTAGAGCGGTTTCGGGCAGGGCTGCGCCGCTGGGTCAAGCGGTTGGCGCTCGGCGCCCTTTTGATCACGTTGATCCCTATCTTACTGTTTTCCGTGGTAAACCCGCCCACAACATTTACGATCTGGTCTGAATACAGGCGGCTTGGCGATATTGATCGGGAATGGGTTCCGATCGAAGCTGTTGCACCTGTTCTTGCGCGTTCTGTTGTGGCCGCTGAAGACGCCAGGTTTTGTCAGCATTGGGGCCTTGATGCGCAGGCCATTCGCGCCGCGCTTGCAGATGGCGGGCAACGCGGTGCGTCGACGATCTCCCAACAGGTGGTGAAAAATGTGTTCCTGTGGCAAGGGCGCAGCTGGTTCCGCAAGGCGCTGGAAACGTTGATGACCCCAATGGTCGAGGCCATCTGGACCAAGCGGCGCATCCTTGAGGTGTATCTCAATCTTGCGGAAATGGGCGAAGGCATCTTTGGCGTCGAAGCCGCCTCCCGCCATTACTTTGGCGTTGGCCCTGATGAGCTGACAGCGCGACAGGCTGCATTGCTGGCGTCTGTTTTGCCCAACCCAAAACAACGCTCTGCCGCACGACCAACGGATTTCATGCGCAAGCGAGCCGCTCAGATTGTTGATGGTGCGGCTACCATCCGCGCAGACGGTCGTGCAGCCTGTTTCGAGGATTGAAACTTTCCAAACTTCGGGGCATTGCTGTCTGGCCCCTCACCATCTGCAACAGGAGACCCCGCATCCCATGGCCCGCCTCTATCATGTGCCTTTGTCCCCGTTTTGCCGCAAAGTACGCCTGTCTTTGGCGGAAAAGCGGATCGAGGTTGAGCTGGTTGAGGAACGCTATTGGGAAAAAGAGGCTGATTTTCTGCGCCGCAACCCTGCGGCCAAAGTGCCGGTGATCCGTCTGGATGGCAAACTGATGGCGGAAAGTGCTGCGATTTGTGAATATCTGGAGGAGACCCGACCAGATCCGTCCCTGATGCCGTCTGATCCTGATGGCCGCTTCGAAGTGCGCCGGCTGGTCAGCTGGTTTGACGATAAGTTCCACAATGAAGTCACGTCAAAACTGCTCTATGAGCGGGTGAACAAAAAGGTCACAGGCCAGGGCTATCCTGACAGCAGCAATGTGAAGGCTGGTGCCAGGGCAATCAAATACCATCTCGATTATCTGGCTTGGCTCCTTGATCATCGACGCTGGCTTGCTGGTGATCAGATGACTTTGGCGGATTTCGCAGCCGCGGCACATCTGTCGTCACTGGACTACATCTCTGACGTCGATTGGAACCGGTCGGCAGTGGTCAAAGACTGGTATGCCAAAATCAAATCACGGCCAGCATTTCGGTCGATCTTGGCGGATCAGATCCCCGGTTTCAGCCCGCCGCCGCACTACGCGGATCTTGATTTTTAACCAGATTGAGACAGGCTTTCTTGCCATGGTTGCGGTAATGCGCGGCGTAGCTTTAGGACAGTTTTGGCCAGATGACGGAAGCGTCCCCCATCAAGCAGAAGCTGGTTGAACAGGCCCTGTCCGAAGGGTTTGTGTCCTGCCGTATCTGCCGGCCGTGGGACGTGCCAGATGTGCCCGCCCGGTTGCAGGCCTTTCTTGACGCTGGATATCACGGCCAGATGGGTTGGATGGCGGAGCGAAGTCATTGGCGTGGTGATCCCGCTCTGCTCTGGCCGGAGGCGCGGTCGGTGATCATGTTGGCCGAAAGCTACACCCCCGACGCAGATCCCACAGATATCCTTGGACAGCCGGATCGTGGCGCGATTTCGGTTTATGCCCGCAACAAGGATTATCATGATCTGGTCAAGAAACGGCTGAAACGCCTGGCCCGCTGGTTGATTGCCGAGGCCCAAAGCCATGGTGACGATGCCGAAGTCAAAGTGTTTGTGGACACAGCGCCGGTGCCGGAAAAACCGCTGGGCCAGGCCGCTGGCCTCGGTTGGCAAGGTAAGCATACCAACTTGCTCAGCCGTGATTGGGGCAACTGGGCGTTTATCGGTTCAGTCTTTACCACGCTGGATTTGCCAGTTGATGCGCCCGAACAGGATCATTGTGGATCCTGCCGATCCTGTTTGGATGCGTGCCCCACCGATGCGTTCCCAGCGCCCTACCAGTTGGATGCCCGGCGCTGTATTTCCTATCTGACCATTGAACACAAAGGTCCGGTGGACGAAACGCTGCGCGCCAAACTCGGCAATCGGATTTACGGCTGTGACGATTGTCTGGCGGCCTGCCCCTGGAACAAGTTTGCGGTGGCTGCAAGCGACATCCGCTACGAAGCACGGCCAGAGTTTACCGCACCAAAACTCGCGGATCTTGCGGCACTGGATGACGCGGCGTTCCGCGCTTTGTTCTCTGGCTCTCCGATCAAACGCATTGGCAGAGACCGGTTTGTCCGCAATGTGCTTTATGCAATTGGCAACTCTCAGCAGCCTAATTTGTTGCCCGTAGCGCAGACGCTGACAGATGACCCCGATCCAACGGTGGCTGATGCGGCCCGTTGGGCGGTCGGTCGGTTGCAATGAGCCATTGGGGCGCCGCGCGTCAGCTGCGCAGCCAGGGCGAGAGGGCAATGCAAGAAACTCCAGATATGCCGTTTCCAGACATGCGATGCCGCATTCGCGTTGTTAGGGCGTTGGAGCGCGAACAGGAGGACTATCAATGACGCTGCTCTTGGGTGTGGACACCGGCGGGACATATACCGATGCGGTGATCATCCGTGATGAAAAAGAGGTTCTGGCTACGGCCAAATCGCTCACCACACGGCAGGATTTGGCCATTGGTGTGGGCAAAGCGGTGCAGGCCGTTTTGCAAGAGGCGGCGGTGGCCCCCGAAGATGTGACGCTGGCCGCTTTGTCGACAACGCTTGCCACCAATGCTTTGGTCGAAGGGCAGGGTGGCCGCGTCGCGCTGATCTATATTGGGTTTTCGCAGAACGATCTGGACCGCCATGGCCTGCGCGAGGCGCTGAAGGGGGATCCCGCGCTGATTTTGGCAGGTGGCCACAACCATGCAGGAGGTGAAGCTGCCGCCCTAGATACCGACGCGCTACAGGCGTTTTTGAAATCTGACGGCGCCAATGTGAGCGGCTTTGCGGTCGCCGGGCAATTTGCCACGCGAAACCCCGCCCATGAACAGGAAGTGGCCCGGATCATTGCGGAACAGACGGGCATACCCGTCACCTGTTCGCATCAGCTATCCGCCCGTTTGAATGGCCCGAAACGGGCTCTTACGGCCGTTTTGAATGCGCGGTTGATCGGGATGATTGATAGGTTGATTGGTCGTGCTGAGGCTCGGCTGGTTGAACTTGGCATCTCTGCGCAGATGATGGTGGTGCGCGGCGATGGCGCGTTGATGTCGGCCGAGCAGGCGCGCGCCCGCCCGATTGAAACCATTCTCAGCGGACCTGCAGCCTCCCTTGTGGGGGCGCGTTGGCTGACAGGCGTTGACCGCGCATTGGTCAGCGATATCGGCGGCACAACCACAGATGTGGCGTTGATCGAAAATGGCAAGCCCAAGATTGATCCGGCTGGCGCGCAGGTCGGCGGGTTTCGCACCATGGTGGAGGCCGTCGCGATGCGTACATCCGGCCTGGGTGGGGACAGCCAGGTCCATCTGGTCGGCTCTGGCATTGCCGGAGGCGTGACGCTGGGCCCGCGCCGTGTCTTGCCCGTATCCCTGGTGGCGATGGGCGCGCCAGAACTGGTGCATGCGACTTTGGACAAGCAGCTGCGTGCGTCCACCGTGGGGGAATACGACGGGCAATTCGTGTGCGCGGTACCCGGCCAATCCGCTATTGGCCTCGCCGACCGAGAGGCCCGCATCTTGGAGCGGATTGCAGATAGAACGCACCCCGTTGGCGATATCCTTAAAACCCGCCTCGAACAGAGTGCGTTGATGCGGCTTGTGGATCGTGGGTTGGTCCAGGTGTCAGGGGTGACCCCATCGGATGCCAGCCATGTGCTTGGGCGGCTGGCGGCCTGGGATGGTGAGGCCGCAGAAAAGGCACTGACGCTCTTTGCCCGCCGCCGGGTTGGGTCCGGGGATCGCCTGGCGCCAGATGCGCCGTCGCTGGCACAGATGATCATTGATCAGATGACAGAACAGACATCGCTGACCCTGCTGGAAACGGCTTTTGCAGAGGAAGCCGATCCGTTTGGCCCCCCACCAGATCAATTGGCGCGTCACATTCTGATGCAGCGTGGTTTGGCCGGGCATCGCGGTCTGGTCGCATTGCAGAGTGGTTTGAATGTCGATGTGGTGGGTCTGGGTGCATCGGCGCCAAGCTACTATCCAGCGGTCGGCGAGCGCTTGCGCTGCAAGATGATCCTGCCGGAACATGCGGGCGTCGCCAATGCGATTGGTGCTGTTGTTGGGCGCATCACGATGCGTCGCAGCGGCACCGTGACCTCGCCCTCCGAGGGGAAGTATCGCGTGCATTTGGAAGGCGGGCCGCAGGATGTGCAGTCTTCGCAGGATGCATTGGCTCTCTTAGAGGCGCATCTGACCCAAGAGGCTATGGGTGCCGCTGAAGCCGCAGGTGCAGAGGATATCGCAACGGTGATCGAGCGCGACATTCGCACAGCCCGCGTTGAATCACGCGATGTCTTTGTCGAGGCGTTTTTGACTGTTGAGGCCAGCGGCAGACCCCGGATCGCCCATGCCTGACCCAGGTGGCAGAGAACACAGACCTTAACCAACAGGTCAAATGTTCAGGGTCAAATCAGCAGGCCAGAGCGAACTGGCCAAAGCGAACTGGCCGGAACAAAAAAAGAGCCCCGGTATATTCCGGGGCTCTTTTGGTTTCAGTTCACTCGTCTGCGCTGTCGCTGCGCTTGGGCAGGACCCAGTCAGGGCGCGGGAAATGGCAGGTGTAGCCGTTTGGCAATCGCTCAAGGTAGTCCTGATGCTCAGGCTCCGCTTCCCAGAAATCGCTGACAGCTGCCACTTCGGTCACAACTTTGCCCGGCCAGATCCCCGAGGCGTTCACATCGGCAATTGTGTCCAATGCGACGGCTTTCTGTGCATCGTTTTCGTAGTAGATCGCCGAGCGATAGCTGGTGCCAATATCATTGCCCTGACGGTTCACCGTGGTGGGATCGTGGATCTGGAAAAAGAACTCCAACAGGTCGCGATAGCTGGTTTCTTGTGGATCAAATATGATCTCGATGGCTTCGGCATGGGTGCCATGGTTTTTGTAGGTGGCATTGGGCACATCGCCGCCGCTATAGCCGACACGGGTTTTCAGCACTCCGGGACGCTTGCGGATCAAATCCTGCATGCCCCAGAAACATCCCCCTGCCAGGACGGCGCGTTCGGTTGCGGTGCTCATGGTCTGTCCTCTACTTGATCGATGTAATCGCCATATCCCTCGGCGCGCATATCGTCGATATGAATGAACCGCAGAGAGGCGGAGTTGATGCAATAGCGCAGCCCACCGCGGTCACGGGGGCCATCGGGAAAGACATGCCCCAGATGGCTGTCGCCATGGGTCGATCGCACTTCGGTTCGGATCATACCATGGGTGTGGTCTGCGATTTCCTGAACATGTGCAGGCTCGATAGGTTTGGTGAAACTGGGCCAGCCGCATCCGGATTCATATTTGTCAGAGGACGCAAACAGCGGCTCTCCGGATACGATATCAACGTAGATGCCTGGCTCTTTGTTCCCCAATAGGCGCCCGGTGCCGGGCCGTTCCGTGCCGGATTGTTGGGTGACGTAGTATTCTTCTTCCGAGAGGGCCGCAATCGCGTCGGGGTCTTTGGTGTAGCTGCGCATCATGTCCTCCGTTTGCTTTGGTTGATCTGTAAATGGGGTGTGCCGGGCAAAAAGGCAAAGTGGTATTTCAACATCTGACGTGGCTGTGTTCTTGGTCGCGCCGCATAAGGGATTGCTTGGCGGTTGAATGACCAAAGCTCTCAGCGGCTTTCAGTGTTGATCGACGGCTTTGCACTGTGTTCCGCGCTGGCGTTGTCCGCCTTAAGGGGCGCTGCTGTGGACGGCAGTTTTTGCCGTGACACTTGCACGGCGAGAATCCCGAAGGTGACAATCGCAACGCCGACAAGATCCAAGACACCCAGCGTTTCGCCCAGCAATGCGCTGGCGACCGCAACACCAAAGACGGGGTTTAAGAAGTGGAAGGTCGCGGCGCGAACCGCCCCGATCCTGTTCACCAGCAGGACCCAGATCAACGTGGCCGCCAGACCTGGTACCAAAGTGGTGTAGAGGAACGCCAGCGCCAATGACCAGCTCGGTGTGATGCGGAAGGTTTCGACCAGCGGCGCCACCACAAACAAGACGGCTGACCCCACCAGCATTTGCAGGCCAACCACCATCATGAAATTGCCGCCCGATGTGGCCCCGCGCAATGCAAGGGTCGCCAAGGTCAACGCCAATACGCCGATCCCGCAGTATAGCACACCCATCAGGTCGACCCCGGCGTTGATCCTTGTGCCCATAATCAACGCCACCCCAACGGCCCCTGCCGCCAGCCCAACACTGCCCAGCAGGGGCAGCCGTTCACCATAAAGGCACCAAAGTGCAATGGCCACAAGCATGGGCATGGTGGAGGCGATGATCGCCGCCAGGGATGCCTCTATGCTTTCCATCGCAACAAAATTCAGGCCGAGATATAGCGCGTTCTGGCAGATGCCGAACACAAGCGTGGCGCGCCATTGGCTTGCTGACAACCTCCAGCTCTGGCCCATCCAGCGGGCAACGGCCACCCCGATCAAACCGGACAGCAGAAACCGCAGTGCCAGAGAGTAAAGCGGCGATGCATCGGCCACAATAATCCGCGCCGAAGTAAAGGCGGACGACCACATGAACGCAAACGCCAGCCCCATCACAATCGCGCGCAGATCCATCGCGGTCTCCCATTTGCATCGCTGCCCGGCTGAGTGGGCTGAGAATGGCGCCCGCCCAATTGGGTTGGCGGACAAAAAGAAAGGGTCGCCCAAAGGACGACCCAACTCACGAAAGCAATCGTGATATGGCCTTAGCCGTTCACGCTGTCTTTCAGCGCTTTGGCGATCGTCATTTTCACGACTTTGTCGGCTTCCTTGGTGAACTTTTCACCAGTGGCCGGGTTGCGCACTTCGCGCTCTGGGCGCTCGCGGCAGTAGATCTTGCCAACGCCTGGCAGGGTAACCGCACCGCCGCCGGAAACTTCGCGTGTGATCAGCGCGCAAACGGCGTCCAGAGCGGCGCCTGCAGCTTTCTTGTCGCTGCCCATTTCGTCGGCCAGAGCGGCAACAAGCTGGGTCTTGGTCATTGGTTTGGACATTTTTTGGTCTCCTTGTCACTGCCCGATTTATGGGGCCTCTTTGCGTAACCTTAGCGTTATGTTGTGTCATAACACAACGCATTGTGTGGCATCTGGCCCAATAAAATAGGGGTATTTGCTCGTTTTTGGTCGAAAATAGCCCTCAAAGAAAGGCTGTTTCGTCAAATGATCGCAGTTTTCGGCTGTGCAGACGCTCCAAAGGCATGCCGCGCAATTGCTCCATGGCTTTAATTCCGATCTGCAGATGCCGGGCCACCTGGGTGCGATAGAAATCGGAGGCCATGCCAGGCAGCTTCAATTCGCCATGCAGTGGCTTGTCCGATACGCAAAGCAAGGTGCCGTAGGGCACGCGGAAGCGATAGCCGTTGGCTGCGATGGTCGCACTTTCCATATCAAGCGCGATGGCACGGGATTGCGACAGGCGCTGCACTGGACCGGATTGGTCGCGCAGCTCCCAGTTGCGATTGTCAATTGTCGCAACGGTGCCGGTGCGCATGATCCGTTTCAGATCATAGCCCTCCAGCTCGGTGACCTCGGCCACAGCATTTTCAAGTGCGACCTGAATTTCTGCCAGCGCCGGGATCGGGGTCCAGATTGGCAAATCGTCATCCAGAACGTGATCTTCGCGCAGGTAGCCATGGCCCAGAACAAAATCGCCCAGCGTTTGCGTATTGCGCAAACCTGCGCAGTGGCCAACCATCAACCAGGCGTGGGGGCGCAACACCGCGATATGATCTGTCGCGGTCTTTGCGTTGGATGGGCCGACGCCGATATTCACCAGGGTAATACCGCTGCCGTCCGCACGGGTCAGGTGATAGGTTGGCATTTGCGGCAGCTTGGCAATGGGCGGGATTTCCGCCTCTGCGGAGGTGATTTCGTGGTCCCCGGTGCTGACAAAGCTGGTGTACCCTGACGTTGGGTCCGCCAGTTGAGCGCGTGCATAGGCTTCAAATTCGGCCACGTAGAACTGGTAGTTGGTGAACAGCACGTGGTTCTGGAAATGCGCGGGATCGGTCGCGGTATAATGCGACAGGCGCGCCAGCGAATAATCCACCCTCTGTGCAGTGAATAGGGCCAGCGGTCCTGTGCCCTCGGTCGTCGCGTGGGTGCCATTGACGATATCATCGTTTGTGGTCGCAAGGTCCGGCACATCAAACACATCCCGCAGGGTGAACCCTGCGGCACCGTCATGAGGCACTGTCAGATTTGGATCAGCGGCAACAGCGAAATGGACCGGGATTGGTGTGTCGGATACCGCGATGGTCACAGGCTGACCGTGGTTGCGGATCAACAGGCTGATCTGCTGGATCAGATAGTTGCGAAACAGATCTGGCCGGGTCACCGTGGTTGCATAGGTGCCGGGCGTTGACACATGGCCAAAGCTCAACCGGCTGTCCACCTGCGCAAACGAAGAGGTGGTCAGTCGAATTTCCGGGTAGTAGGCGCGAATGCGATAGGGCACGGCGGTGCCATCGCCAATGACACGGGAAAATTCAGCACAGAGAAATTGCGTGGCACCTTTGTACAGTTGCTCCAATCGGGCAACGGCGGCGGCGGCATCGGTAAAGGCCTCTGCGGCGGGGAGATCAGGTGTTCTTATGGTTGTCATGAAAGCGGCTCTATCACAGGGATTTTCTTGAAACTGCGCACATCGACCAGACCCAGGTCAGAGATCCGCAATTCGGGTATAACGACAAGCGCCAAGAGCGAGTGCTGCATATAGGCGTTGTTCAGCGAACAGCCACAGGCCTGCATGGCATCAACCATTTTCTGCGCCTTGGCAGCGACCTCGGTGGCGGGACTGTCGGACATCAGGCCGGCAATCGGCAGTTCGACCAATGCCAGCTCTTGTCCGTCGCGGAAAATGGTTATGCCACCGCCGACTTCGGCCAGCCGGTTCGCCGCCAGCGCCATCTGGGCCCGGTCCGTACCAACGACAATCATGTGGTGGCTGTCATGGGCCACGGTTGAGGCCATTGCCATTTTCCCACTGTATCCAAACCCGGAAACAAAGGCATTGGTGACACCGCCAGTGGCGCGATGGCGCTCCACCAGGGCGATCTGGCAGATCTCCTCCGTGCCCTCCACCAGCCCAGCGCGGACGGGCAGTTGCGCTTGCAGTGCTTTTGTCGGGGCTTGGTTTTCTACCACTCCAATCACATTTGCTGTGACGTTCTCGGCACCAGCAGGCGCGGCCAGCTCGAAATCCTGTGCCGTCAAAGAGTGACCCAGATGCACCGTACCGCGGGCGCTGTCAGGCCAATCCAAGTGCGGACAGTCGACTTTGATCTCGCCGTCCTCAGCGACGATCTGGCCGCGTGCGATCACCATTTCGATCGGCAATGCGGTCAGATCAGAGGTCAGGATGATATCCGCCCGGCGACCAGGTGTGATCGAGCCCAATTCACGCTCCAGCCCAAAATGGGTCGCGGTGTTGATGGTTGCCATCTGAATGGCGACCAGCGGATCGCAGCCACAGTCGATGGCATGGCGCACGACCCGGTTCATATGCCCGTCCTGCACCAGCGTGCCCGAATGGCAATCATCTGTGCACAGGATAAAGTTGCGCGGATCGAGCCCTTTTTCCGTGATCGCTGTGATCTGGGCCTCAACATCGTACCATGCAGAGCCAAGGCGCACCATCGCCCGCATGCCCTGACGCATCCGTGCAATCGCATCCGCTTCGCAGGTGCCTTCATGGTCATCAGCTGGCCCACCGGCGACATAGGCGGCAAAGTCACGGCCCAAATCGGGGGACGCAAAATGCCCGCCGACGGTTTTGCCAGCCCGTTGTGTTGCTGAAATCTCCGCCAGCATTTTGGGATCGCCCTGCGCCACGCCAGGGAAATTCATCATTTCGCCAAGCCCGATGATCCCTGGCCAACTCATTGCCTCTGCCACGTCTTCGGGAGAAATCTCATACCCTGTTGTCTCCAGTCCCGGTGCCGAAGGCGCGCAGGAGGGCATCTGGGTGAATATGTTGACAGGTTGCAGGAGTGCCTCGTCATGCATCAGACGCACCCCCGCCAAGCCAAGCACATTGGCGATTTCATGGGGATCGGTGAACATGGTTGTGGTGCCATGCGGGATCACCGCGCGGGCAAATTCTGCCGGGGTCAGCATGCCGGATTCAATATGCATATGCGCATCGCACAGCCCGGGCATCATATACCTGCCCTCAGCCTCGATCACCTGGGTGTCAGGGCCGATGCAATAACCCGCGTCCGGGCCAACATAGGCAATGCGCCCGGCGCATATCGCGATATCATGCTGGTCCAGCACCTCGCGGGTATGGACATTGACCCAGATCCCACCGCGTATCACGGTCTCAGCAGGGCGGCGTCCTGCGGCAACTTCGATCAATTGGGGGGCGACGTCGGGCCAGCTTGGGAATGCGATATCTGTCATGTGCCAATTGTCCTGATTAGCCTGTGGAGTGCAAGGCCAGAACAGGTATAGCGCAAACATTAGCTGTCTTTTGGGAATCCTGAAGATCCTTTGGCGCCTGCCAACATCTGCTAGCGAATATCGCGGCGCAGCGCTCGGGGGGTCGTCTGGAACTCCGCCTTAAAGGCGCGGGTCAAGGCACTTGGATCTTCATAGCCGCACCGTAGGGCGATCTCCGCAATGCTGAAATCTGTTTCCAGCACCTGTTTGCGCGCCTGTTTCAGACGCAGATGCCGATAGAGCTGTTGCGGCGTCGCGCCCAGTTCGGCCTGCGTTCGGCGCGCCAGCTCTCGTGAACTGCGGCCGCATTGGCGTGCCACATCGCTCAGAGGTAAAGGCGTTTCCAGATGGCGCTCCATCACTGCGATCGCGCGGGCCAGCGTCTTGCTGCGTACCGCTGTCCTCAACTGACCACCTGGTTGGCCCTGTTCTGTTTCCGCGCTCATGAACAGATCAGCGACATCCAGACGCAAAGCCTGGCCCTGCTGTTGTCCGATCAGATCAAGAATGCCGTCAAAAGCTGCCATCGCCCCCGAACAAGTAAGCCGGTCACGATCCCATAAAAACCGATCCGATGTTGTGGAAACATCCGGGAAGCTGTCTGCGAAATCCTCCATTTCTGTTCGGTGGATGGTTGCGCGATAGCCGTCCAGCAATCCGGCCTGTGCCAGAAGCCAGGCGCCCGTGTCAAAGCCCGCCAGAACGCGGTAGCGATGGGCTGCGGCTCGCAGACCCCGTGCAGTGGCGTCGGTGGCGTGGCGGCGATACCCATAGCTAGGCATGGCAATCAGCATATCGCCCTCGGCCCGGGCCAAAGGTATCTGCGCGCGCACCTCCATCCCGGCAGACGACACCGCGCTGGCCCCGTCCACGGTCAAAAACCGCCAGGCATAGACCTCACGACCAGCAAAGCTGTTGGCGGCGCGCAATGGCTCCACCGTGTTGGCAAGGCAATGGCCGGAAAACTGATCAAACAACAGCAGATCAATCTGCTGCGGTGCAGCGTGTTGTTTTTTCCAATCCGGCATGAAATGGTCCAATTCTGCACGATGTCCTCCTCATCCCTACCTAGGCTTACCGGCAAGTCAACAGATACGCCCAAGCGGGAGAAACCGATGCAGTTCGCAATGACAGAAGAACAGTCCATGATCGTGGAAACCACGCGGGCTTTCGTGGAAAAAGAACTCTATCCCCATGAGGCGGCGATCGAACGCAGTGGCGATCTGGATATAGACGTGATCCGCGACATCCAGAAAAAAGCAATGGAGGCGGGTCTTTATGCCGCCAATATGCCAGAGGAAGTCGGTGGGGCCGGTCTCGATACCCTGACTTGGCTGATGTATGAAAAAGAGTTGGGCCGGGCGAACTACGCCCTCCACTGGACCGGGGTGGCGCGCCCGTCAAACATTCTGCTTGCGGGCACCCCAGAGCAGCAGGAGAAATACCTGTTTCCTTGTATGAAAGGGGAAAAGTGGGATTGCCTGGCGATGACCGAACCGGACGCCGGCTCGGATCTGCGGGGCATGAAAGCCACCGCTCGCAGGGACGGTGACGATTGGATCCTGAACGGCACCAAACACTTCATCAGCCACGCAGATATTGCTGATTTCGCCATCTGCTTTATGGCCACAGGTGTCGAAGACACTCCGCGCGGCCCCAAAAAGAAAATCACCGCTTTCTTTGTCGACAAGGGCACGCCGGGATTTGAGGTCCGCGAAGGCTACAGCAATGTGAGCCATCGGGGATATACCAACCAGGTGCTGGAGTTTGATGAGTGTCGGCTGCCGTCTTCCGCAATCCTTGGCGAGGTCGATAAGGGGTTTGAAGTCGCTAACACCTGGCTCGGGGCAACCCGTTTGCAGGTGGCAGCCACGTGTCTTGGCCGCGCCGACCGCGCCCTGCAATTGGCTCTGAACTACGCCGCAGAACGCAAGCAATTTGGTCAGCAGATCGGTAAATTCCAGGGAGTGTCCTTCAAACTTGCGGATATGGCGTTGGAGCTGAAGGCTGCCAATCTTTTGACCTGGGAAGCGGGCTGGAAGTTTGACCAGGGCACCGTCACCGAAAGCGACATGTCGATGGCAAAACTGAAAGCAAGCGAGATGCTGGCCTTTGTCGCGGACGAGGCGATCCAGATTTATGGTGGCATGGGGCTGATGGACGAGGTGCCTCTGGAACGCATCTGGCGCGATGCGCGGGTAGAGCGTATTTGGGAAGGCACCAGTGAAATCCAGCGGCACATTATCAGCCGCGAGATGCTGCGCACCGTCGGAGGCTGATCCTTGACCCAACCCGCTTCGCCCGAAACGCGACCCCGCGTGACCATCACCTACTGCATCGGTTGCAATTGGCTGCTCCGGGCCGGCTGGATGGCGCAAGAGCTGTTGCAGACCTTTCAAGATCAGCTTGGCGGGGTCACATTGGTGCCCGGCGAAATGGGCGGAATATTCGAAATCCACTTGGACGATGTGTTGATCTGGGACCGCAAACGGGATGGCGGTTTTCCGGATGTGAAAGAACTGAAATCCCGCGTCCGTGATCAGATCGAACCTGACCGGGATCTTGGCCATATCGACCGCAGCTTGAAAGGATAGGTCGGATGCCTCCGGCGGGGATATTTCGGGCAAGAGGAAAGGGGCGGCCCGCAAGAGCCGCCCCCGAAAGAGAATGACGCTCTCTTCCCCTTGCACGGTCATCGGCGTCCCCGCCTGTTCCGCACAGCCATTGGGTGTGATTCAGGTTAACAATTGCTTACTTCCTCTTGCCGGAAATATCCCCGCCGGAGGCTCCCGAACTCTCAAACCGCGGATCCGCTGCCATGACACGTGACCTCTCTCGCCTTTTTCGGCCCTCATCAATTGCTGTGATTGGAGGCGGCGCCTGGTGTCGGCTGGTGATCGAGCAATGCCGCCGGATGGGTTTTGAGGGGGCCATTTGGCCCGTTCATCCAAAGGCGGAGACCATTTGCGATCTGCAAGCCTTTCCGGATGTCGCCAGTCTGCCCGCTGCGCCAGATGCGGCCTTTGTTGGGGTAAACCGGTTTGCCACATTGGACGTGGTTCAGGCACTGAGCGCCCGGGGCGCAGGCGGAGCGGTCTGTTTTGCCTCCGGGTTTTTGGAGGCTGCAGCCGAGGATGCCGAAGCGGCAGATCTGCAGGAACGGCTGTTGGCAGCAGCAGGGGAGATGCCCTTCCTTGGCCCCAATTGCTATGGGTTCATCAATTATCTTGACGGTGCCCTTTTGTGGCCTGACCAGCATGGTGGCACGCGCACGCAGACGGGTGTCGCTCTGGTCACCCAGAGTTCCAACATTGCCATCAATCTGACCATGCAGATGCGTGGGTTGCTGCTGGCCTACGTTGTGACCGCTGGCAATCAGGCGCAATCCGGGATTGCCGCGATTGGCGAAGCGCTGTTGGAGGATGATCGGGTCACCGCGCTTGGGCTCCATATCGAAGGCTTTGGTGATTTGCGGTCCTTTGAGGCACTGGCCGCACGGGCGCGTGCCCTGGGCAAGCCGATTGTGGCGCTCAAAGTGGGGCGCTCGGCAGAGGCACAGGCCGCAACCGTGTCGCATACGGCGTCTTTGGCAGGTGGCGACGCCGGTGCCGGAGCCCTGCTGTCGCGTCTCGGGATACCTCGCCTAGATGATTTGTCATCTTTTCTGGAGACGCTGAAACTGCTGCATGTGGCGGGTCGCTTGCCCTCTAACCGGATTGCGACAATCAGCTGTTCTGGCGGTGAGGCAAGCCTGGCCGCCGACATAGGCCATGAGCGCGACGTGGAGTTTCCACCGCTCACAGCGCGCCAGAAAGCAGATCTGCGGCAGGCGCTCGGCCCAATGGTGGCGCTGGCAAATCCACTGGATTATCACACCTACATATGGCGCGACACCGAGGCGATGACCCAGGCCTTTGCCGCAATGATGGACCCTGGATTAGCAATGACGATGCTGATTGCTGATTTCCCGCGGGCCGATCGCTGCGATCCGTCTGATTGGGAATGTACGGTAGAGGCGCTTATCGCGGCGCGGGAACAAACGGGCGCCAATGCCGGTTTCATTGCGACACTGCCCGAATTGATGCCGGAAGCCGTGGCCGAGCGGTTGATGGCCGCCGGGGTGGTGCCGTTTTCTGGCCTGCGTGACGCCATCATCGCCTGTGAGGCGGCCAGCAGGACGGAACCTGATGCTCCGGCTCCTGTGCTTCTGCCGACGCCGACAGTGGAGCCAGACCTGATCCCTGAAGGAGAGGCCAAGCGTCAGTTGGCGGCTTATGGTTTGCGCGTGCCCCGCTCCAAGCGGGCGATCTCTGCCACCAATGCTCGAGCGGTTGCGGTGGATCTGGGCT
This sequence comes from Phaeobacter sp., assembly GCF_022825805.1. Lineage (GTDB taxonomy): Bacteria > Pseudomonadota > Alphaproteobacteria > Rhodobacterales > Rhodobacteraceae > Phaeobacter. The sequence goes on along the minus strand of NZ_JAJDWC010000131.1, from coordinate 9,533 downwards.
TCCCCGTTGTGTTGAAAGGCGAAGGCGTGGCCCACAAGACCGAAGCAGGGGCGGTGGTTTTGAATCTTCAGTCGGGTCAGGCGGTCAGCGATGCGGCCCATGCCATGCCTGCTCGTCAATTTCTGATCGAGGAAATGGTCACCGGTGCTGTGGCTGAGCTGCTGATTGGTGTGGTCAAGGATCCCGCGCATGGCTTCGTCATGACCCTGGCGGCAGGTGGCACGCTGACGGAAGTGATGCAGGACAGCGCTTCGGTGTTGTTGCCTGCATCGGATGCGCAGCTGGAGGAGGCGCTGAACAGCCTGCGCCTGGGCAAAGTGCTCGCAGGATTCCGGGGTGCACCTGCGGCCGATCGCGGGGCCATTTTTGCCGCTATCCGTGCAGTGGAGGCCTATGTTCTTGAGAACGCGCTGGGGCTCGAAGAAATTGAGATCAACCCGCTGTTGTGCACGGCCGAGGATGCCGTCGCAGCGGATGCGCTGATCCGTCGAAAGTACTAGGGCGCACGGCCGATCAGCTACCACCCGACCAGACAAAAATGGGCATCGCATGTGCCAGGAGGAGACCAGATGACCGCTACCCCCGTAAAAACCCGCCGTGATGGGGTCATCCTCGAAGTGACGTTGGATCGGCCCAAGGCCAACGCAATTGATCTGCAGACCAGCCGGGTGTTGGGCGAGGTGTTTCGCGGGTTCCGAGATGATCCAGATCTGCGGGTGGCCATTTTGACCGGGGGTGGAGAGAAGTTCTTTTGCCCAGGCTGGGATCTTAAGGCAGCAGCAGAAGGAGATGCGGTCGACGGGGACTATGGAGTCGGTGGTTTTGGTGGCTTGCAAGAGCTGCGCGATATGAACAAACCGGTGATCGCCGCGGTGAATGGCATTGCCTGCGGGGGCGGTCTTGAACTGGCGTTGTCCGCGGACATGATCCTGGCGGCGGAGCATGCCACATTTGCTTTGCCGGAAATCCGCTCCGGCACTGTGGCCGATGCGGCATCGATCAAATTGCCAAAGCGCATTCCCTATCATATCGCCATGGAGCTGTTGTTGACCGGACGGTGGTTTGATGCCGAGGAGGCACAGCGCTGGGGCCTGGTGAACGAAATCACCCCGGCTGACCAATTGATGGACCGGGCCTGGGATTTGGCCCGTTTGCTCGCCTCCGGCCCGCCCCTGGTATACGCAGCGATCAAAGAGATCGTGCGCGACGCAGAAGATGCCAAATTCCAGGACGCAATGAACCGCATCACCAAACGCCAACTGCGCAGCGTTGATGTGCTCTACGACAGCGAAGACCAGATGGAAGGTGCCCGAGCGTTTGCCGAAAAACGCGACCCTGTGTGGAAAGGCCGCTGAGCGCAGGTTCCGCCGTTCATGACCGTGCGGAAAGAGGGCGCTATCCTTATGGTGTGCGTCCTTGATCACATTTGACCACATGGGGCGGATAGCCACACTGGGTGGACGGAGGCTGCTGTGCCATCCTTGGCCAGCATCGCCGTCTTTTACGTCTATGAGATGCCGGAGGCTTACGCGCTGTCGGGCCAGTTCTGAAACGCTTCCTCCAAGAGTAAGTATTCCGCTTCAGACAATGAAATCGTCTTATTTGTAATGAGATAGACCTTCGCGCAGGGCTCATCTTCATATGGTGGCAGGCGGAACAATGTGCCCTTTTCGGCATGGGGGGCTGCTAAGTGGATGGGAAGAAAGCCAATGCCAATGCCACATTCGATCATGCGGCGAACTTCGTTGACATGGCTGGACTGCCCTCTGACATTCTGCCCGATCGAGGCGCGCGCCCGGTAAGCGGTAACGTCCCCCATATGGCTGCCGCCGAGCACATCGGCCGTGAAGCCGACAAAAGGTTCGCCACGTAGGTCAATCGCTGACACATCGCTCCGCCCCGCAAGATGAGAGTTGGCGCCGCAGTAGAGCCCGAATTTCTCGTTCAGCAGTTCGGCATGCATTAGTTTCTTTGGAATGACGCCGTCGCAAATGCCAATGGTTGCGGTGCCCAGTTCAACCATCCGGATCACATCGGCGGTTGTCGCAATCAAAATCTCCAGCTCGACCCCAGGATATCGCGCAAAGAACTGCGACAGGCGGCTGTTCAATTCCCCGCATTCAACATGATCTATGGATGCAATGGTGATCTTGCCGCTCAGCGCGCGTGGGGCGGCATCGAACGTTAGGGGAAGCCTTGAAATCGTCGAATAGATCTCACTGGCCCGTTCATAGAGAGCCTGTCCTGCCGGCGTAACCCCCAATCGGTTTCCCTTGCGGGTCAGCAGAGGTTTGCCTGTGCTCTCTTCCAGCCGCTTAATCGCCAGGCTGACGGCAGGTTGTGAGCGCAACAGCTCTTCCGCCGCCTTTGTCATGCTCTCATTCTGCACCACCACCATAAACGTGTAGAGCAGGTTCCAGTCTAGATTGCGGGCAAAGTCACTCATGCCTGCATGCTATATCATAAATCTGATAAATACTAATCCTCAAAACTATAAATTTGAGTTAGAGACCGGCCTCGTGGATCCTCCTGCATCAGATCAGCAAACCACCGGGAGGACACTATGTTTGCAAAACTCGCGATGACAGCCGTCGCCTCTGTCTGCGCCACAGCCTGGGCGACGGGCGCTCTGGCCGAGGACACAGTGGTCCGCATGGGCACCGAGGGCTATTACCCGCCGTTCAACGTCTTCGACAGCGCAGGCCAGATCAAAGGCTTCGACATCGATATCGGCAACGCTTTGTGTGCACGGATGGAGGTCAAATGTGAGTGGGTGACCACCGATTGGGATGGTATCATCCCGGCGCTGAACGCGGATAAATTCGACACTATCATCGCATCAATGTCGATCACCGACGAGCGCAGCAAAATCGTCAGCTTCACCGATCCCTATTACTTCAACGGTATTCGCTTTGTGGCTGCTGAAGGTCACGGGTTGGAAAACGCTCTGCCCGCCGACCTCAAGGGTTTGGTGATCGGCACCCAGTCTGCCACCGGCGAGGTCGATATTCTGGAAGACTATTTCCCCGACAGCGAGCTGAAGCTTTACCCAAAACTGGATGACGCGCTTCTGGATCTGGAAACCGGCCGAGTTGATCTGGTTTTGGCCAGCCAGTTTGTGCTGGGTGACTGGCTGAAGAGCGAGGACGGCGGCTGCTGCGAGTTTGTGGGCGAGGCTTTCCTGCCGGACTTTGCCAAGGGCACTGGCGTCGCGGTTCGCCAGGATGACACCGACCTGCGCGATGCGCTGAACGCGGCTTTGGCGGATATCGTGGCTGACGGAACCTACGAAAAGATCCGTGGTGAGTACTTTGCCTTCGACATCATGACCCAGCCCAAGAAAGCCTCCGAGCATTTGGGCAACTGAGTGGGAGCGGGTCTGCGCGTGGCGCGGGCCCGGCCTTTCGGGCCGCATCGGTGGGTCCGGCAGTAAGGAGCATCCTCCATGACAGAACTGTTTTCACTGCTCGCCTTCGGAGACGAAGGCTGGGGGGATGAATTGCTGCGCGGCTTCTGGGTGACCATGGCGCTGGCGTTGGTGACAGCCCCTTGCGCTCTTGCGATGTCCTTTATCATTGCCTGGGGCAAACACGCCAAATCCAAATGGGTTCGGGGTTTGGCCAATGGCTATACGACCGTGTTTCGCAGCCTGCCGGAGATCCTGACGCTGATCATCATCTACTATCAGCTGCAGAGCCTCCTGAACCTAGGCGCGGGCCTGTTTGTCGAAGGCGCCAATATCTCGCTGAACGCCTTTGCTGCTGGGGTTGTCGCGCTCACGCTGGTGTTCTCTGCCTTGGGGTCAGAAGTGGTCCGTTCTGCCTATCAGGCAGTGGGGGAAGGCCAGTCCGAGGCCGCCGCTGCCATGGGGTTGCACCGTGGTCAGGCGTTTTTTCTGGTGATCCTGCCGCAGATGTGGCGGCATGCGATCCCGGCTTTCGGGAACCTGTGGCTGATCCTGCTGAAAGACACCTCCCTGATTTCGATCATCGCTGTGAACGATATGATGCGCTACGCCAACATGGCGATTGCCACCACTCGCGAACCGTTTTTCTTCTACTCGATCCTGGCACTGGTCTATGTGGTGTTGGCTTTCCTCTCCGGGCAGACCCAGACCGTTCTGGAGGCCCGCGCCAACCGCAATCTGGTGGGAGGGCGCTGAGATGCTGAACCATCTGACCGACAATGCGGATCTGTGGCTGCACGGGCTCCAGAACACCGTGAGCCTGACAATCCTGGGCTTTGTGTTCGGCTTCTTTGTTGCGGTGCCGCTGGCTGCAGCGCGGCTCAGCAAGTACCGTTTCCTGTCCTGGCTTGCCTATGGCTACATCTATCTGGTGCGCGGCACGCCCCTCTTGGTGCAGATTTTCATCATCTATTACGGGTTGGGGCAGTTCCATAAGGAATTCAAATCCCTGGGTCTCTGGTGGTTCTTCCGTGATGCCTACTATTGCGGTCTGCTGGCCTTCACCCTGAATTCCGCCGCTTATCAGGCTGAAATCTTGCGCGGCGGTATATTGGCCATTCCAAAGGGCACCATTGAGGCCGGGTTGGCCTTGGGGCTGCAGAAGGTGCAACGCTTCCGCTTGTTGATCCTGCCGATCACCGTGGCGCGTATGTTGCCCGCGTTCGGCAACGAGTTGGTGCTCCTTCTCAAGGCCTCTGCGTTGGTGAGCGTGATCACCGTGCGCGATGTCATGGGCCAGGCGCGATATCTGTTCGGCGAGACCTTCGATCTGAGCGTCTTTTACATCGCAGCGGCGAACTACCTGCTGGTGGTTCTGGTGATCGAGGCGCTGTGGCGGTGGATGGAAAACCGCAATGTCTGGCTGCAAACCAAAGGATAACAAGAATGAAATTACAGGCAGATGATATCGTGTTTGGCCGCGAGGGCGTGTTCCAGACGACCCCCGGTCCGGACGGAACCCATGTGGAAATGCCCTACTCCGGTATCCGCACTTTCATGCGGCGACGTCCTTCTGTGGATATGGCTGGGGTCGACATTGGCGTCTATGGCATCCCCTTTGACTTGACCACGTCTGGCCGTCCAGGTGCGCGGCTGGGGCCAAGCGCGCTGCGCGAGGCCTCCGCGCAGTTGGCATGGGGAGAAGTCTGGCCATGGGGCTTTGACCCCTTTGATGTGCTTTCGGTGGTGGACTGCGGTGATGTCCCCTTTCGACGCGGCCAGGTAGAACAGATGCGCGATAGCGCCATTGCAATGGCGCGGCATATTGCGACTGCGGGTGCTACGACGCTTATGCTGGGTGGAGATCACTGCACCACATATACCGCTTTGAAAGCGCATGCTGAAAAACATGGGCCGCTGGCATTGGTACAGTTTGACGCCCACCGTGACACGCAGAAGAGCGATTGGTTTGATCACGGCACCTTTGTCTATCACGCGATGAAAGAAGGGCTGATTGACCCGCAACACTCGGTTCAGATTGGCATCCGTACCTTTTATGATCACGATGATCCGATGACAGTGCTCTATCGTGATTGGCTGCATGAACACGGCTGGCGCGGTGCCTTGCAGACCGTCCGCGAAGTGGTAGGCGACCGCCCGGCCTATTTGTCGATCGATATCGATAGTCTGGATCCGGCCTATGCCCCAGGAACCGGCACCCCGGTGGTGGATGGTCTCACTCCCAACGATATCATCCAGTTTTTGCGCGGCAGCGTGGACATGAACTTTGTCGGCATGGATCTGGTCGAGGTTTCACCACCCTATGACCATGCAGATGTGACCGCATTGCTTGGGGCCTCACTGGCGCTTGAATACATCTGCGCCCGCGCCGCCCAGCGAAAGGGCGCATCATGACCCATCGCGTCGCCATTATCGAATTCATCAACGAAAGCAACACGTTTACAGTGATGCGTACCGGAATGGATGATTTCCACGCCTCGCATTATTTTAAGGGCGAAGAAATTCCTGCCAATTTCCGCGGCACCGGCTCCGAAGTCGGCGGTGCAATCGAAGTTGCCGAGGCACGTGGCTGGGACCCGGTCTATATCACCGCCGCCCATGCCGAGCCGAATGGACCAGTGACCGAGGCTGCGCGCGCAGAGATCACGGCTGAATGCACTCGCCGCTTGCAAGAACAGGGGCCGTTCGATGCGGTCTTCGTCGCTCTGCACGGCGCAATGGTGACCGAAACGGATCAGGACGGAGACTGCCAGTTCCTGCGCGAAATCCGGGCCGTTGTTGGCCATGACATTCCCCTGGCTATAACCTTGGACCTGCACGCCAACATCTTTGATGAAACCGCGGATCTGGCGCAGATCGCCGTTTCCTTCCGCACCTATCCGCATGTTGACATGCGCGAGGTCGGCGTCGAAGCCTGCGAACTGCTGCACCGCGCGCTCGAGGGGGAGATCACGCCAAAGCTGCTGATCCGCCGCCCGCCAATGCTTGTTGGCTGTGACGATGGCCGCACCACCGAAGACGGTCCGATGTGCCGTCTGCTGGAAGACGCCGAACGCGAAAAACAGGCGGCGGGCATCCTGAATGTTGCTATCAACGCAGGTTTCACCGACGCCGATGTCTGGGCTGCTGGTCCATCGGTTTTGGTGACATATAATTCCGGACAGGCCAGCGAAGCGACCGCCGATGCGGTTGCCCAGCGTATCTGCGACCGCATTTGGTCTTTCCGAGATCAATGGGATTTGCCGATCCCGCTGGAGCACTGCATCCAAAGGCTGAAAAGTGCTGCAGCTGATTGCGGTACGATGGTTGTGGCTGATTTCTCTGACAACCCTGGTTCGGGCGCCTACAGCGATTGCACAGCTTTGATCGCATCAATGCTTGATGCGGGAATTGGAAATGCGGCTGCCGGGGCGCTGTTTGACCCTGACGCCGCTCGTGAGCTCGCCGCCCACGGAATTGGCGCCGAGGTAACGCTCTCGATCGGCGGCAAGACAGATCCCTCCGTGGGCGGCGGGCCCTTGAAGGTGACCGGCACAGTCACCGCCATAAGCGATGGTCGTTTCACCTTCGAAGGGCCTATGTTCACGGGTCTGCCAGGATCGTGCGGCTTGAGCGTCTGCCTACGGGTCCAGGGGCTCGACATCATGATCGTGTCGGATTGGATGCAAATGCTGGATCGCAATATCTTTCGCACGGTGGGCATAGAACCCTCAGAAAAATCTGTGCTGGCGGTCAAGTCGATGCAGCATTTCAAAGGCGCTTTTGGACCAATCGCGTCAGAGATCATCATCACCGATGCGGGCGGTCTCTGCACACCTGACGTCAAACGGCGCAGCTACACGCGGTTGCGTCGCCCTGTTTTCCCTTTGGATGAGAGACATGTCTGAGATTTTGGATATCGCCATCATTGGCGGCGGCATCACGGGCGCATCGGTTGCCTACTTTTTGCAGGGTCAGCGGTCGGTCGCGCTTTTGGAGCAGGAAAGTTCACTGGGCTATCATGCGACGGGCCGCTCTGCTGCGGAATTCACCCGGAGGTTCCACTCGACAGTGGTCGGGCATCTGACGCAGGCCAGCGCAGATTTCGTGATGGATCCGCCCACCGGTTTCTCTGATGTGGATTTGCTGCGCTCTCGTGGCAACCTGTTGATCGCAGATTCGGACAAAGCCGATCACCTGCGAGAGGTCTATGACCGCGAACGTGCAAATGCGCCCGAAGGCGCCCGTCCTGTTGCATTGCTGAGCGTGGAAGAAGCGCTAGAGAAGGTCCCGTTTCTGGATCCAGAGTGGGTCAAAGCGGCCTTCTATGATCCTGATTGCTGGGATGTCGAAGTCGAAAACCTGCTGCAGGGGTACACACGCGGGGCCAAAGCCAATGGTGTCACGGTCCGTCAATCGGCTGCTGTCCTCAGTGCTCGACGCGAAAGCGACCATTGGATTTTGGAGACCAGCTCTGGTGAGCTGCGCGCACGAACTGTTGTCAACGCAGCGGGCGCTTGGGCTGATCCCGTTGCAGCGCTGTTTGGGGCAAACCCGTTGCGAATTGTGCCACATCGGCGCACCGCGATCAGCGTCAAGGTTCCCGGCTATGACCTATCCGAGATGCCGGAAGTCAATGAGATTGATGAGGCCTTTTACTTCAAGCCCGACGCAGGCCAATTGATGATCAGCCCCGCGGATGAGACACCGGTCGATCCACATGATGCTTGGCCAGAAGAACTCGATGTGGCCTACGCCGCCCATTACCTCAGCGAGTGCTCCACGCTGGAGGTCAACCATATCGCCCACAGTTGGGCGGGGTTGCGGACCTTTGCCGAGGATCGACTGCCGGTAATCGGTTACTCCGGCCAGGTGCCGGGGTTCTTTTGGCTGGCGGGCGTCGGCGGTTACGGCATCCAGACCTCTCCCGCTGTCGGACAGATCGCAGCTGCCCTGCTGACTGGCACGGACATGCCCACCAATGTGACCAAAGCAGGGGTGGATCCTGCGCTGTTCTCCCCCTCCCGTTACGAAAGCTGAGCCATGATAGTTCTTGATGCCCAAGCCACCGCTGACGCGCTGCCGTTTCCAGAGTTGATCGATCAGATGCAGGCCTTGTTTGCCAGTGGATTGGCGGCACCGGATCGTCACCACCACACAATGCCGATGCAGGGGGAACCCGACGCCACCCTGCTTCTGATGCCCGCTTGGACCGAAAGTGTGGGCTGCGTGAAAGTGGTCACCGCAACGCCAGGCAATTCGGCCCGCAATCTGCCAGCGATTGCTGGGTCTGTTTTGGTGTTTGACCGGGCCACGGGGGCGCATTTGGCAATGCTGGATGGGGCGGTGTTGACCGCCCGGCGCACGGCAGCTGCCTCGGCTTTAGGTGCACGCCATCTGTCAAGGGCGGATGCTAGGCGACTGTTGCTGCTTGGCGCAGGAAAAGTTGCCGCGCAATTGCCACACGCTTTCGCCACGGTCCGCCCGATAGATACCGTAAGGGTCTGGGACGTATTCCCCGCGGCGGCGGAACAGCTGGCGGCAAAACTGCGCGCCGATGGCTGGGATGCTGAGGCGGTGACGGATCTGGCCAAGGCTGTCCCGCAGGCCGATATCATCAGCGCAGCGACCCTCGCGACCGAGCCGCTGCTGCAGGGGGCGTGGCTGGTGCCTGGACAGCATGTGGATCTGATTGGTGCTTTTACACCAGACATGCGGGAAGCAGATGATCTCGCTCTGCAGCGCGCGCGATTGTTTGTTGATACGGGATTTGCAGCCATTGAGGCGGGGGAGTTGAAAACGCCCCTGGAAACGGGCGCGATCTCGCAGACGGATATTCTGGGCGATCTCTACGCTCTCTGCCAAGACAGGGTGGGGCGCGGCGATGACAGCGAGATTACCCTGTTCAAATCCGTTGGAAATGCCGTCATGGATCTGGCCGCTGCGCGCACCGCGATTGAGGAGCGCGGTGATGTCTGAACTTATATCTGACCGCGCAATCGATCGTTCCAAAATGCAGGTGAGCGACGAGGTCGCCATCGAAATCAACGGCATGAACAAGTGGTACGGCTCGTTCCACGTGCTGCGCGACATCAATCTGACCGTGAACCAGGGCGAGCGGATTGTT
>NZ_JAJDWC010000077.1 GCF_022825805.1 Phaeobacter sp. | reverse complement strand
GTGCACCCGCCCGGTTTCCGGATTGATGTGATCCTGCAATGCGTCGGTGTAGGTGGATTTCAGTTTTGACAGTTGGCGCCAATCCAACACCCGTGCCGGCAGGTCGTGTTCGGTCGCCAGATCTTCGAGGATATCCGCCCCTGTTGCGTAGGCCCCTGTCTTGCCCTTCTTGCCGCCTTCGAGGCCCATTTTGTCAAACAGGATCTCGCCCAGTTGTTTGGGGGAGCCGACATTGAAGGTCTCGCCAGCCAATTCGTGGATTTCGGCCTCCAGCCCCGCCATTTTCTGGGCAAAGGCATTGGACATGCGAGAAAGGGTGTCGCGGTCGACCTTGATCCCTTCGCGCTCCATTTTGGCAAGCACTGGCGACAGCGGGCGTTCCAGCGTTTCATAGACCGTCGTAACCTGTTGCTGGTGCAGCTGCGGTTTGAACAGTTTCCAAAGACGCAGGGTGATATCCGCATCCTCCGCCGCATAAGGTGTGGCATCGGCGATGGGCACACGGTCAAAGGTGATGGCCGATTTGCCGGTACCCAGCAGGCTTTTGATCGGGATGGGCGTGTGGTTCAGATACCGTTCTGACAGCGTGTCCATGCCATGACCATGCAGCCCTGCGAACAGTGCGTATGATAGAAGCATCGTGTCATCATACGGCGCAACGGTGATCCCATCGGGTCGGGTGGCGCTGTGCTGACGCCGGAAGATCTTGGCATCATATTTCATGTTTTGCCCGATCTTCAGGATCGCTTCATCTTCCAGCAGGGGGCGCAGCATCTCTAGAGCGAGGTCGAGATCCATCTGATCCGCGGCCAAAGCATCGGAGCCAAACAGATCGTCACTGCTGCTTTCCGCTTTGTGGGTCAGTGGGATGTAACAAGCCGCGCCAGGTTCAACCGCCAGGGAGATCCCAACCAGATCCGCGGTCATATCATCCAACCCAGTGGTTTCGGTGTCTATGGCCACCCAGCCCCGGTGTTGGATCAGGTCAATCCAGCGCTGCAGGGCTTCTGCGTCGCGGACACATTCGTAAGCCGTTGCATCAAACGGAAGGTCCGCGGCGGAGGGTACATCTGCGGGCTCTCCGGTGTTGGCGTTTTGTGCCATCGGTGCATCCGCGATGGTCGGCGCCTCTTTCCCGAGCTGATCTGCCACCCGTTTGGACAGCGTGCGGAATTCCATTTCCGCCAAGAAGCCGAGCAATTTGTCGCCATCCGGATCGCGAACGCCCAGATCATCCAACGTGAAGTCGAGCTGCATATTCTCGTCCAGTTGGACCAGTTTTTTGGAGAGTTCGATCTGCTCTCGTTTTTCGATCAGGGTTTGGCGGCGCTTGGGCTGTTTGATCTCCTCGGCGCGGTCCAACAATTCTTCGAGAGAGCCGTATTCGTTGATCAGCAGGGCCGCGGTTTTGATGCCGATGCCGGGCGCGCCGGGCACGTTGTCAACGGAATCTCCAGCCAGCGCCTGCACGTCAACAACGCGGTTGGGACCGACGCCAAACTTCTCGACGACCCCGTCGGTGTCGATCCGTTTGTTTTTCATCGGGTCGAGCATTTCGACGCCATCACCAACAAGCTGCATCAAATCCTTATCGGAGGAGAGGATCGTGACCCGGCCCCCTGCAGCACGGGCTTGGCAGGCCAGTGTTGCCATGATGTCATCCGCCTCAAACCCTTCCATTTCCTTGCAGGCGATATTGAACGCTTCGGTCGCGGTGCGGGTCAGCGGGATCTGCGGGCGCAGATCTTCGGGCATAGCTTCGCGATTGGCTTTGTACTGATCATAAAGATCGTTGCGGAAGGTATGCGATCCCTTATCGAAAATCACGGCAACATGCGTGGGGGCGTCGGGGCCGGTGTTGCCCTCCACGTAACGGTGCAACATGTTGCAGAAACCGGAAACAGCCCCGATGGGTAAGCCATCGGATTTACGGGTCAACGGCGGCAGCGCATGGTAGGCGCGAAAGATATAGGCCGATCCGTCGATCAGGTGCAGATGGCAGCCCTTGCCGAAAGGTGTGTTGGTCATCGCCGATGCTCCGGGTGTTGCGCGTTGGCCCCCGTTATCGGTGATCAGAGAGATGAGGGCAATTGCCCATTCTGCCCAAGACGTGTCCTGGGCAAATGCGCCCTGGCATTATGGGCCAATTGCGGCGCCGAGAGGGCGGGTTGCTGCGGTGTCAAACAGCCTAGCCCCTGCGGCCCACGCGCTCTGCCCTAGGTTCTAAGCCTTAGTTGACGGTGTCGGCAAAGTCTTTGTGGATGTATTTGCAGTCGCAATAGGGACATTCGACAAAGCCTTCTTGTTCCGGGATCTGCAAATAGACCCGCGGATGCCCCAATGCCCCTTCGCTGCCGTCGCATGCAACGCGGTAGCTGTCCACGATCTTGGTTTCGGGCGCTTCGATGGTCATCACTGGCGGTCCTTCTGGTTATCGGTTAGGGGCTGTTATGAGCCATGGGAAAACCGGGGGCAAGAGTTGCGATGACAGAGGATGCAATCCGTATAGAAGGTTTGCGGAAAACCTATAAGGGCCGCAAGGGTCAGCCAGCCAAAGATGCGTTGAAGGGCGTGGACCTCGTCATCCCGCGTGGATCCGTGTTTGGTCTGCTCGGCCCCAATGGGGCTGGCAAATCAACGATGATCAATATTCTTGCCGGCTTGGTGCTGAAAACCGCTGGCAAAGTGACGATTTGGGGATTTGATCAAGATGCCAATCCGCGGCAATCCCGCGCCGCGATCGGTGTTATGCCGCAAGAATTGAACCTCGACCCCTTCTTCACCCCACGCGGTGCGTTGGAGGTGCAGGCCGGCCTCTATGGTGTGCCGAAGGCAGAGCGTCGCAGCGATCAGATTTTGGAGATGGTGGGGCTATCTGATAAGGCGCACGCTTACGCGCGCACCCTGTCCGGTGGGATGCAGCGGCGGTTGCTGTTGGGCAAAGCTCTGGTGCATCACCCCCATATCCTGGTTTTGGATGAGCCGACAGCGGGCGTCGATATCGAACTCCGGCAGATGCTCTGGGAAAACATCCGCAAGCTGAACGCGCAGGGCATGACAATCATCCTGACCACACATTACCTCGAAGAGGCAGAAGAGATGTGTGATGAAATCGCAATCATCAGCGAAGGCAGCCTGGTAGCCCGTGACACCACGGCCAATCTGTTGGGCCGTCTCGACTCAAAGGCTATGGTCGTTCATCCCGCGCAACCCGTGGTCCAGCTGCCGCAGGCGGAAGGGATTGTTGCCGAGCTGCGAGAGGACGGCGCCGTGGTCGTGCGCTATCACAGCAAGCAAACCTCTGCTGATGACGTGCTCGCAGCGGTTCACAGCGCAGGTATTTCGATCCGTGATGTCAAAACCGAAGAGGCGGATTTGGAAGACGTGTTCCTGGCGATCACCAAATCGCGCGGCTGATCGGGCCTAGCGTGTTTCGACACAATGGCGGCGAAATGCCCGTTTCAGCATATCCAGTTCTGCGCGCAGCAAATCCATCTCGACACGCAGATCCGCCGCACTGGGTTCGCCACAGACCAGGCTGAAATCCCCCAGCTTGTCGCCGCTGGTGCGTTCATGGATGACAATCGTTTGGACACCTTCGCGGATCAGTTCCGTCGGGATCGGTATGGCCAATCGCCATTCGCCTTCGGTTTCGGTCCCTTCAAGGATGACATCGCTGAGCAGGCGATCCAGGTGGCGGGCTTCGATTTGCGGCGGATGTTCAGCGGCGGGGTCGCCAACCACCCGGCCTTCCCATTGGGCGTTTTCAAATCGTGTCTGGTGAAGCTGTAGTGCGCTCATACTGTGTCGGCTCCGGATGGCGGCTGCTGTGTCTCATTCATAGATGCGCGCGCAGGCTGCGAGACAAGGTGAGGTCGCGAACGGTGATCTGGTTCATATCAGGGGCTTCAAAGATCAGGTCGAGCCAAATCCGTTCGATGCGTTTGTCGTTCATTTCCATATAGGCCAGGTCGTATTCGACATGACAAAGAAGCGTGTCTGAATGCGTTTCCAGCGGTATTTCCCGCACCAGCTGCGCTGTGTTTGGCCCATTCTTGATGTTCAACCGCGCAAAAATCTCCAGTGGGTGTTCACAGTCGATCGCGCAATCTACACGGATCAAATGATCACGCGTCAGCCCGGCCAGGGCCTCTGCTGGAAAGTCGACAACAAGCGACAGAAAAGAGCCTTCGAAACGGAACACATCCAACCGCATCGCAAAGGGTGCGAGATCGGATGGGCGTGTGTTCCTGACCTGACGAAAGGTGATTTCCCGCATGTTGCAATCGTGGAACAATTGCACATCGTCATCCAACCGCGTCTTGCTGGCTGCAGCGGCGATACCGTGACGTGGGGCCGATCTGCGCCATAATCCTGGTCGCCAGGCCCAATCGGTTCCGTGCGTGCGCGGAAATTGTGTCGAGCCCTCCATGGGGAGGGTCAAACGCTTGTCTGCCGCGCGCAACACAAGGGCCAATTGCCGTTGCAGGGCTTGGGCTCGGCTGCGTTGTACGCGCAAACGCGCCAATGGGGCATCCGGTGCTTGCGCTGCAATTTTGCGCCACCGCGACAACACCCGATTGAACAGAAGCTTATCCGTGATCCTGCCCATTGACGCTTTCCTCTGAGGCCCGCCAGTGTTGCCTTGGGCCATGCCTGTTGGTGTTCACGCCACCGATCTTGGGAGAACAATAGTCCAGGATGCGGGGCAGGGTAACCCCGTTTCACCCGTGGTTTATGTCCGGCACAATACTGGCTGCGCCTATCAGTTCTGTTCGGGTGAGGTCGGCAGATCGGCCGTAACGGACGCTTCGAGGGTTTTTGCCGTCAGCTCGTTCAGCAGCATTGCACCTCGATTGCCAAGGTTGCGGCTGCGTTGCGGTGCATAAAGCGCCACTGCAACCAGTTGTTCATTCAGCACGAAAGCGCCGCGCCAATGCGTCGGGCTCGCGCCGCGGGCGCGATGACTTGGCATATCCAACTTCACCAAAGGCAGCATCAGGTCTTCGCGGGTTTGCAGCAGTTTGGCACCGGGCGCGTTGGCAAGAATTTCATCCCCGGTCAGCGCGGCTGTTGGGGCATCGGCTGGTCCAACCGCAACGGTGATTAGCGCGCGATTTCGACTTGCCCGCTGACGCTCCGCAAAGCTCTGCTCGGCCGCATCGTCCAGGCTCAGGCTGTTGCAGGGCACGAGGATGGCAAAGCCACCTTCGGACCGGTGGCCCGTCATTTGCGGGTCAATGCAAAACCCCGCTGGCGGGACCAGATGAATGGACCCTTCGGCAAAACTCATCCGCGTGAATTCTGGCGGGTATGCCTTCGACGCGGATCCGGTCTCGTTGGGGGTGCTGCAGGCGGCGGTCAAGGCCATCGCAGCACCAAAAGTGGCGCGCCGTATCCAACGAAGATTTGCAGGAGTGCACGCGCCCCGTGCGCGTCTGTTGCCCAACCAAAGTGATCCCAAACCCTTGGCCAGCGTTGTCTTTGCGGCCGCTAGGGATCGATGGCTGCGGTTTTGGCAAAAACCGCCTATTTCTAAGTCTTTTTCGCGTGTCACGATGAGTTTTGCCTGCTGTCTGATTTTTCAGGAGGGATAGTGCGCTTGGCCTGTCACGGCAAGCGCCTCGCGGAAAAGTAGGGTGGGTGTTGCCTTGTAATGAACAGGTGCAGTGCTTAACGTCTGTTGCCTGCAAATCGGGCTTTTGCCTGTGCGGTACTTCTTCGACACTTGAAAAGGACCAGGGGATGCATTCCACCCTGTTTTCATTCATCTGGGCTTTTTCCCGGCGCCAGCAATTTGGTCTGTTGGCCCTGACGCTTGCGACGTTCCCTTTTCTATATGCCACTTTGGAACTGCCGAAACGCATTATCAACGATGCGATTGGAGCGCCGGACAGCCAGATTCAGATCTGGACGATGGAGCTGAGCCAGATCGATTATCTGCTCATCCTCTGCTTTGCGTTTTTGGCGGCTGTGTTGATCGGCGGGTTGCTGAAAATGCGGCTCAACACGATGAAAGGGATTGTGGCAGAGCGTTTGCTGCGGCGGCTTCGGTTTACGTTGATAAACCGCATGTTGCGGTTTCCAGCCCCCTATTTTCAAAGCACAGGCCAAGGCGAGATGGTTTCGATGATCACCGCCGAGTCCGAGCCGATGGGTGGGCTGATGGGTGATGCGATTGCGCAGCCTGTCTTCCAGGCCGGCCAGATGCTGACCATTCTGGTGTTCCTGTTCATGCAGAGTGTCTGGTTCGGACTGGCGTCGATAGCGTTGATCCCTTTGCAGGCGTGGCTGATCCCGATGCTGCAGCGCCAGATCAACCTGTTGAACAAAGACCGCATCCAAGAGGTGCGATCGCTGTCATCTGAGATCGGAGAAACGGTCGCGGGTATCAGCGATTTGCGCATCAATGGGGGGCGCCGCTACCGGCTTGCCCAGATTTCTGCGCGGTTGGGGCGGTTGTTTGATATCCGCAGGCGCATCTACAACAAGAAGTTCTTTATGAAGTTCTTGAACAACATGATCGGCCATATGACCCCGTTCCTGTTCTACTCTGTTGGGGGTGTTCTGGCGATCCGGGGCGATATCACGGTTGGTGCATTGGTCGCTGCTTTGGCCGCCTACAAGGATCTGTCCAACCCGTGGCGGGAGCTGCTGACCTATTACAACCAGTTGCAGGATATGGGGGTGCGCTGGTCAGTGATGATCGAGCGGTTTGCCCCAAAGGGTATGATTGATGAGGCGCTGTTCGAAGATACACCAGATCTGGTGCCTCATCTGCACGGTGCCATTGAGTTCCGCGATGTGTCGGTGCGCGATGGAGAAGGCAATATGGTTCTGGAAGATCTGAACCTGACCATTCCAGAGGGCAGCCGGGTTGCGATCCAAATCACCAACGAAGCGGAACGGGCGGCCTTCGCGGCCCTGTTGACCCGAGAGGTAATGCCAGCGCGTGGGACTGTGACGATTGCGGGGCACAGATTGGAGCAGCTGCATCAGGGGG
Organism: Phaeobacter sp.; assembly: GCF_022825805.1. Taxonomy (GTDB): domain Bacteria; phylum Pseudomonadota; class Alphaproteobacteria; order Rhodobacterales; family Rhodobacteraceae; genus Phaeobacter. The sequence goes on along the minus strand of NZ_JAJDWC010000077.1, from coordinate 8,885 downwards.
TCATCGCTGCCCGTATCGGCTATGCCTACTCGCGCCCTTATCTGTTCAATGGATCCCTTGGCGATAATGTGTTGATGCCCCTGCGGGACCAACCTCATTTTGGTAACAACACCACGTCACGCAAAGACAGCCGCGTCATGGCAGAGGCCTGTCGGGCAGGTAACAGCCCGGATCCTCTGGCGGCGGATTGGATCAACCCCGCTCTCGCCGGGCTCCAGTCCGAGGGCGAGTTGCGGGATTGGTGGTTTGATCTGATCCAGGCGATGGGTATCGATGAGCAACTGTTCCGGCGAACGCTGCATACCCGGTTTCAGATCGATTCCCATCTTGGTCTGGTTCAGCAGATTGTCGCCCTGCGTCCTGTCATTGCAGAGCGGTTGCAGGCGGCGGGGCTGTCTGATCTTGTGCATCGCTTCGAGCCTGATCAATTCAACCCGGCTGTGCCGCTCGGCGGCAACATGCTGTTTGCGGCGCCCAGCCGGGCGATTGCCCCTGAAGAGCTGATCGCAGCCGATGGTCCGATCATGACGGCGCTGCGCGACAACGGCTTGCAGGACGATGTCATCGCATTTGGCCTGCGTGTGATGGAAACGCTGCAGCAGACATTTGGGACGGACAATACCGATCATCCGCTGTTCAAACGGCTCGGCCTTGATGATGAGCTGTACGAGCGGATTGTTGCTGTTGTGGATCGCCACAGCAGCCACAGTTTGTCTGCTTTGGGAGAGGCGGAGCGGGTGCTGCTGGCATCAGTGCCGTTTCTCATTTCTGAAGAGCAGATCGGGACACCGTTCCCATCCGAGTTCAAGGAACAAATTCTATACATTCGCCGCAACAGCGGGCCCGCGCTGCAGCAGCAGTTGGGAGACCTGTTTGTGCCGATCTCCACAGACGGCTACTTTCCTAGGCTCACCATTTTGGAAAACATCTTGTTCGGTCGGTTGTCGCTGACCGCTGGATCAAAGGCTCAGGTGGTGGAAGATCTCGTTGCCGATGTTTTGGAACAGCATGATCTGCGCAAGCGTCTGGCGTTGATCCTGTATGACTTGCCCGCGGGCATTGGCGGGGCGGCATTGGATCCGGTGTTTCAGGAACGTGCCGCCTTTACCCGTGCTGCGATCAAACGCCCTGATATTTTGATCTTGGATCACGCTTTGGCCAGCCATGATAGCGAAAGCCGACTCAAGGCGCGGGAACGCCTGGCTGCACTGCTGCCATCCTCCACGCTTTTGTTTTTGGAAAATTCCTTCAACCACCCGGAACGATACGATCTGTTTGTGAAGATCGAAAACGGGCGCATCGGCGATGTGGCTGGCGCCCGTCCAAAACCACAGCAGAAAATTGGCAGCAGCGATTTTGCCAAACGGCTTGAGGCGATCCAGAATTGCGATCTCTTTTCCCGCCTGGATAGCCGCAACCAGCGCCTGCTGGCATTTACGGCGCGCTGGCATACGGTGGACACGGGAGAGTTTGTGTTTCGCAGCGGAGATCCGGGGGATGCCGTCTTTTTGTGCATCGATGGACGTGCCCATATGCAGTGGCCTGAGACGTCCGCCGGGTCGGAGCCGATTTCGGTAATTGAGCCGGGTCGGGTGATTGGTGACCTGGCGGTTATTCTGAAAGATCTGAGAAAACTGGATTTGGTTGCAGCGGAGCCATGCCGGTTTTTGCGGATCGGTGCGCAGGAGTACCGCGAGGTGATCGGATCGGATGCCAATGTGGCGATGCAGTTGCTTGAAACAGTGGCCGGCCATCTGCTCGAGGCGGCCGGTGCGATCCAGGCCGCAGATCAAAGCAAAGCTGCGCTGGGCGGCGCGCAGGCGCGTTTGACGCCGTCGAATGGGATGCAAACCAGTGTTCAGTAGCCAGCCATATGCCGCCCAGACCGAGCAGTTGCATGTGTTGCGCGGCCACGATCAAATCTGGCGTCTTGTTATCGGATTGGCGGTGATCGCAATCGTCAGTCTTGGCCTGACGGCTGCGTTTTTCTTTGTAATTGCCCGCAGCGGGCCTCGGTCTTTGGTCGGTGCGCTTGTAGATGGGTCCTCACCAGTTGCAGTGTTGATCTTGCTTGGAAGCTTTGCTGCCATCTGGCTGGGTGTCCTGGCCACGATCAGGTGGCTGCATCGCAGGCCTGTCGGAGTTCTGATTGGCCCGCGGGCCATTGCTGTGCGTCACTTTTTGACTGTGTGCGTTGCGTTTGCACTGCTGTCTGCGGTGCTGACTATCGCGGCACTGGTGTCGGGATATGCGCCAGCTAGCCTGGTAAACCAGCCCTTGACCCTGCACACTGAACCCGCTCTCTGGCTGATGTTGCTGCCATTGGCCCTGTTGTGTCTGTTTGTTCAAATCAGCGCCGAAGAGCTGTTGTTTCGCGGCTATCTGCAGCGGTTGCTTGCAGTGCGTTTCCGCACGCCTTTGGTCTGGCTGGTGTTGCCGTCGGTTGTGTTTGGCCTCTTGCACTATGACCCGGCAAACGCCGGTGAGAATGCGGGCCTGATTGCGCTATGGGCGGGGGGGGTCGGGCTTTTGATGGCAGATCTTACGGCCAGAACGGGCAGCCTGGGCGCGGCCTGCGCTGTTCACTTTGTCAACAATGTGATTGCGATCCTTGTTTTCGGCTCTCCCACGACCCTGTCGGGATTGGCGCTGTTTCTTCTGCCCTATGAGCTGTCTGATCCGGTCGCCATGCAGCAGATGCTCTGGCTGGACCTTGGCTTTATCTTCTGCGGGTGGGGTCTTGCTCGTATCGTCTTGCGGCGCTGATTGCATTTATTGACGCAGGGTCTTATTTGAGGATGCAAACGCCCCGACAAAGGCATGGCAAATGAACTGGATTACCAACTACGTCCGGCCACGGATCAACTCGATCTTCTCGCGCCGCGAAGTTCCTGAGAACCTCTGGCACAAATGCAGTGAATGCGGCACGATGCTGTTTCACCGTGAGCTGAGCGAAAACCTGAATGTCTGCAACAACTGTGGACACCACATGCACATCTCACCCAGAGCTCGGTTTGAAGCGCTGTTTGATGGTGGTGTGTTCACCGAAGTTGCCGTGCCTGAGCCGCTTGCTGATCCGCTGAAGTTCAAAGATCAGAAAAAATACCCCGACCGGATGAAAGCGGCGCAACGCAAGGCGAACGAACAGGAAGCCATGCTTGTTGCTGCCGGGGAAATGGGGCGCACACCAATTGTTGCTGCTGCCCAGGACTTTTCTTTCATGGGCGGATCCATGGGGATGTATGTCGGCAATGCGATTATCGCAGCGGCAGAAGAGGCCGTTAAGCTGGGTCGCCCTTTGATCCTCTTTTCTGCCGCAGGTGGCGCGCGGATGCAGGAGGGGATCCTGTCCCTGATGCAAATGCCGCGCACCACTGTTGCGGTGCAGATGCTGAAAGAGGCTGGCCTTCCCTACATCGTGGTCCTGACCCATCCCACGACCGGCGGTGTGACGGCCTCTTATGCGATGCTGGGGGACGTGCATATCTCGGAACCCAACGCCCTGATCTGCTTTGCGGGTCCGCGGGTCATCGAACAGACCATCCGTGAAAAACTGCCCGAGGGGTTTCAGCGGGCAGAGTACCTGCTGGACCACGGGATGCTGGACCGGGTCACGCCACGCACCGAGATGCGCAAAGAGCTTGTGACCATTACGCGCCTGCTGATGGGACTGCCGCCACAAATCGTCGGTGATCTGCCCGCGCCGGACGCGGAGAGTGCCGAGCAGCCCGACACAGCCGCAGATGCGCAAGCACCTGCCGCTCCTGCGAAGGCAGAGGGCTAACCCCTGCCATAGACATCAGGCTGGTCGTTCCGCCATCGGAACGGCCGCCACTAGTCCCAGATCCCTCCCAGCCTGTCAGAGACCTTTGATGCCACAGACCTCCGATGTGATTTTGGCCCGCATGATGGCCCTTCACCCAAAGATTATTGATCTGACGCTTGATCGGGTCTGGCGCCTGCTCGCCGCTCTCGACAATCCCCAGGACAAGCTGCCGCCGGTCATTCATATCGCAGGGACCAATGGCAAAGGTTCGACGCAATCAATGATCCGGGCAGGCTTGGAAGGGATGGGGAAATCAGTCCATGCCTATACCTCGCCGCATCTTGCCCGGTTTCATGAACGGATCCGTCTTGCGGGTGAATTGATCTCCGAGGCGCATCTCACCGAGGTTCTGGATGAATGCTACAGTGCCAACGGGACGGCGGATATTACCTATTTTGAAATCACCACCGTTGCGGGCCTGCTGGCCTTTTCGCGCACCGCGGCAGACTACACCCTGCTCGAGGTTGGCCTTGGCGGGCGGCTGGATGCGACCAATGTGATCACTCCTGAGCTTTCGGTCATCACGCCTGTGTCGATCGATCATGAACAGTTTCTGGGCAATACAATCGCCAAGATCGCAGCGGAAAAGGCAGGCATCATCAAACGGGGCGTGCCGGTCGTCGTGGGACCGCAGCAGGACGCCGCGATGGGGGTGATCGAAGCCACCGCTGCCCGTCTTGGGGCGCCGGTCATCGCTTATGGGCAACACTGGCATGTGCAGGAAGAGCGCGGTCGGCTTGTGTTCCAGGATGAACAGGGGCTGTTGGATCTGCCACTGCCCGCTTTGCTTGGGGCACATCAGGTGCAAAATGCTGGCGCGGCCCTGGCGGCTCTGCGTCACCTCGGGGCGGATGAAACCGCATGCGAAGCAGCCATGGTCAATGCCGAATGGCCCGCGCGCATGCAGCGACTGAAACACGGCCCGCTGGTTGAGGCCGCCGGAACCGGCGAACTCTGGCTGGATGGGGGCCACAACGCTGCAGCAGGTGTCGCGCTGGCGCAAGTCCTGGCAACATTGCCAAAACGTCCAACGCATCTGATCTGTGGCATGCTGAACACCAAAGATGTGACAGGCTACATGGCGCCTTTGGCGCAGCAGGCTGACAGCCTCACCGCGATCTCCATTCCCGATGAAATCAACACCCTAAGCGCCGAAGAAACCCGTTCCGCGGCAGAGGCGGTTGGTTTGACCGCCACAACAGCTGCAAATGCTTTGGAGGCGCTGCAGTCAATCGTGGCTAAGGAACCTGCCGCGCGGGTTTTGATTTGCGGATCCCTTTATCTCGCGGGTCATGTCCTGCAAGACAACGGCTAAGCTGTTTCCAATACTGTAAGCTCGGGTAAACCATTTGAACAATCAATGGGTTGCCCTGGTGGCGCAGCCTGATGTCTGCCATCTGCGCGACGGCCCCGCTCACCTTTCCCAAAATACTCCGGGGGTGAGAAAGCATCGCTTTCGAGGGGGCAGAGCCCCCAGCTGCGTCAGCTGTCTTGCCCCCAGCTCTGATCCTGCATTTCCCGCAGCCGCGATGCTGTCCGTTCAAATTCAAACGTCCCTTCACCCTCCACATAGAGCATTTCCGGCTGTGCGGCGGCAGAGCAGATGAGCCGCACTTTTGCCTCGTAGAGCGCGTCCACCAGCGTCACAAAGCGTTTTGCTTCATTAAAATTATTGCGTGAAAGGCGCGGGATGTCTTCGAGCACCAGCACCTTCACCGCCTCTGCGATGGCCAGGTAGTCACCCGGACCCAGCATCTTGCCGCAGAGCTCATAAAATGTTGCCCGGGCAACGCCATTGCGAAAGGCTGGCAAAACAACCTCGCGACCAGTGACCTCCAATGTCAGCGGTTGGGCAGCGCCGCCTGTAAGATCCTCCCAGACAGATTGGATCTGAGCCCGTGCAGATGCGTCGATGGGGGCGAAATACACCGGGGCGCCAGTCAGCCGGTCTTGGCGATAGTCGACGGGGCTGACCATTTCATGGATGTCGATCTGATCTTTCATCAACTCGATGAAAGGCACGAACAGCTGCCTGTTTAACCCGTTTTTATAAAGATCATCGGGCGGCCTATTGGATGTGGTGATTACTGTCACCCCGGCGTCAAACAGCGCTTCGAACAGGCGGCCGACAATCATTGCATCGGTGATATCGATGATCTGCATTTCATCAAATGCCAGCAAACGCACTTGATCTGCCACCGCTTTTGCAACCGGTGCGAGGGCGTCCTCGATGCCATCTTGCCGCGCCTTATGCATTTTGGCGTGGATTTCCTGCATGAAGGCGTGGAAATGCACGCGCCGGGCGGGCACGTCCGGAAGGCTTTCCACGAAGAGATCCATCAGCATGGATTTTCCGCGGCCAACGCCCCCCCACAGATAGAGCCCGCGCACTGGTGCATGGCTGGCCTTGCGAAACAGGCCCCGCTTGACTGGCGGAGCCATGAGCCCCTCTGCAATGCGATCGAAATGAGGCAATACCGCCTGTTGAGCGGCATCGGGCTTTAGCTGGCCGGAGTCGATCTTGTGCTGATAAATCGTGCTCATATGGGTCATGCGGAAGGGATAGCGCGCTGGCCCTGCGATGGAAAGGTGGCGACGGGTCCGTTGCTGCTCTGCCAGATCACATTTGTTTAACGCTGCGGTAAAAAATCCTGATTTGACCCATGGAGACAAGTTCGAAAAAGTAGCCAGGTTGATTAGGAGAGCCAGACATGAACCGCGCAGCCCCTTTGTTTTCGCCCGTCTTGATTGTCGGATGCGTCATCATCATGGTCAGCTTTGCGGTGCGCGCGTCGTTCGGGGTGTTTCAAATTCCAATCGCGGATGAGTTCGGATGGTTGCGGTCGGAGTTTTCACTGGCCATCGCCATCCAAAACCTGGCTTGGGGGATTGGGCAGCCCATTTTTGGGGCAATCGCCGAGAAGATTGGCGACCGCAAAGCCATTATCATCGGCGCCATCGTCTATGCTGCGGGTCTCGTGCTCAGCTCCGCTGCGACCACGCCCTTTGAAATGCAGGCCTATGAATGGCTCGTTGGCTTTGGTGTCGCGGGGACTGGCTTTGGTGTTGTTTTGGCTGTGGTTGGCCGTGCAAGCTCGGATGAAAACCGATCCATGTCGCTCGCAATCGTCACTGCTGCTGGCTCTGCCGGCCAGATCATCGGGGCGCCGACGGCTGAATTCCTGCTGACCATCATGAGCTGGCAAATGGTGTTCATCGTGTTTGCAGCCAGCGTTCTGGCCTTGATCCTAACCTTGCCTTTGATGCGTGCCCCAGTTTCAGCCACCAAAGCCGAACTGGAGGAGAGCCTGGGCGCGATCCTGATCAAAGCCTTCAAAGATCCAAGTTACACCATGATCTTTCTGGGTTTCTTTAGCTGTGGCTATCAGCTGGCTTTCATTACCGCCCATTTTCCGGCGTTCGTGACCGAAATGTGCGGGCCCATCCTGCCAGGTGGGGTGCTGCATTCCATGGGGGTCACGACCACCTCGGCGCTTGGGGCTATTGCGATTTCGCTGATTGGCGCTGCAAATGTCGGTGGGACGCTGTTTGCCGGATATCTCGGCAAGCGCTACAGCAAGAAATATCTGCTGGCTGGTATCTACACCGCCCGTACGATTGTGGCTGCTGTGTTCATCCTCCTGCCGATCACGCCGATATCTGTTGTGATCTTCTCAGTTGTGATGGGGTCGCTCTGGCTGGCAACCGTTCCACTGACATCAGGTCTGGTGGCCCATATCTATGGCTTGCGCTACATGGGCACGCTCTATGGCATTGTCTTCTTCAGCCACCAGGTTGGCGGCTTCCTCGGTGTTTGGCTGGGTGGGCGCATGTATGACATTTATGGCGACTACACCCTGGTTTGGTGGATTGGCGTCGGCGTTGGGGCGTTCAGCGCGCTGGTTCATCTGCCCATTCGCGAACGCCCCCTGGCGGCTGCAGCTACCTGAGCGCCGCGGGGGCGACGCGACACTCACCGCGTTTGGGACCAACGATCCAGAATGTGTCGGCTGGTCATCAGATCCAGATGCGCGCCGCCGCCATTCTTGAACAGGGTGATCTGCGCAGGATCATATTCTGGAAAGCTCTCGAGATTGTAGAAGTCCGCCCGGACATCCTCGGCCACGATGGTGCCTTCTGCGATGGGGATTTTGAATTCCCCGATGTGATCCAATGTGGTGTCGAAACTGTCGCAATAGATCATGCCGCGTTGCAGGGCAGTGTCATCGGCTTCGCGCATATCTGGCCGGTATGCCCCGATCATGTTCAGGTGCTGGCCAGGTTGTAGCCAATCTCCCTGGATCACAGGTGTGGAGGACATGGTGCAGGTGACAATGATGTCGGCCCGCCGTACAGCCTGTTCCAGATCTGGTTCAACATTGGTGCTGGGATAGGCGGAAGCGAGTGTTTCTGCCTTTGACAGGGTGCGGTTCCAGACGTTGATCTGTGCCGCCGGGTAGCCGGCGGAAAATGCCTCAATCAAAGAGGCTGCAACGGTCCCTGCGCCTACGATCAGGATGGATGTACTGTCCGGATTGGCCAGCCGTAGCGCGCCCAGCAAACTGTCCCCGGCGGTTTTCCATTTGGTGACCAGGTGGAAATCAATCGACGCTTCGAACACGCCCGTCGCATCGTCATAGAGCGACAGGCCACCATTGATCATCGGGATGCCTTGATCTGGGTTGCCCGGAAACACGGTTGCGTTTTTGACAGCGATTCCGAGCCCATCAATCCATGCGGAACGGCTCAGCAGTGTGTCTTTTCCGCGATAGAGGAAACTGTCTGCCACTTCCGCTTTTGGCAATGAATGCCCGGCGGCCAGGGCCTCACAAAAGTCTAGCCAATCAAGGCAGGCCTCACCCTCTGCAAATGGAACGTGTAAAATACCAGTCATTTGAAACTCCCCTATCTATATCGGTCTATACCGCACTCACCCCAAAACCCGAAATTTTTCGTGTGTTATGACCCTGAAGTTGTCTGAGACCTGATCTCGGAATGTTTTCCACTCTTTGGGGATGGTTTCGCGGAAGAATCTCAGGATCGCATCGGCGAATTGCTT
>NZ_JAJDWC010000055.1 GCF_022825805.1 Phaeobacter sp. | reverse complement strand
GGGCAAGACTGCCTTGATGAACTCCCACTCCAGATCGCTCATGTCCGAACGCGCCATTTTCACACCCCAGCATGTTGTTTTGCTGGAAATGAAGCACAAGCCAATACGAATGATAAGGAATTTATAGGTGTGCTGCCTAATCATCTTCGGGGCGCGGTCTCGGCTGCGCTCCGATCCCCAAACCTCTAGAATTCAAGGGCAAGACGCTATGACCAATGCGCCGAAACGAACCCCGCTCTATGACCTTCATGTCGAACTTGGCGGAAAAATGGTGGATTTCGCCGGCTGGGAAATGCCGGTGCAATACCCGATGGGCATCATGGGCGAGCACAAGCAATGCCGCGAAAAGGCTGCTTTGTTCGATGTGAGCCACATGGGTCAGGTTATCCTGCGCGGCGAAAATGTCGGCGAGAAACTCGAAGCGATCTGCCCACAGGCCTATGCCACACTGAAAGAGGGCAAGGCCCGCTACGGCTTCTTCACCAATGAAGAAGGTGGCATCATGGACGACCTCATCGTGTCCAACGCCGGCGACCATTTCTTCGTGGTCGTAAACGCCGCGCTGCGCCACCAAGACATCCCCCACATGAAGGAAAAACTGGAGGGCGTCGAAGTCACCGAGATCTTTGACCGCGCCTTGGTTGCCGTTCAGGGGCCGGCCGCGGAAAACGTTGTTGGCGAGCTTTGCCCAGCAGCGCGTGACCTGAAGTTCATGGAAACCGTGGTTGCTGATATCGACGGCGTCGAGTGCCGCCTGTCGCGCCTCGGCTACACTGGCGAAGATGGCTATGAGATTTCCATTCCGGATGCAGACGCAGTCCGCATCACCAAACTGTTCCTGGCGCATGACGATTGCGAGCCAGCAGGTTTGGGCGCGCGCGATAGCCTGCGTCTCGAAGCAGGTCTTTGCCTGTACGGCAACGACATCGACCAATCGACATCCCCAATCGAAGCCTCGCTGAGCTGGGCCATCCAGAAGCGCCGCAAAGAAGAAGGTGGCTTCCCAGGCGCAGCTCGTGTCCAGAAAGAACTGGCTGACGGCGCTGCCAAGAAACTTGTCGGTATCAAGCCCTCCGGTCGCGCCCCTGCCCGCCAGCACGTGGAAATCCAATGCGCGGAAGGCAACACAATCGGCGAAATCACATCTGGCTGCTTTGGCCCAACCGTCGGCGGACCAGTTGCGATGGGCTACGTGTCTGCAGGCCACGGCGAACCCGGCGAGACCGTGAAGTTGATCATTCGCGGCAAGGCACACGACGCAGAAATCGTGTCCCTGCCCTTCGTAACCCAGAACTATAAACGCTAAGCTCCAGGAGAAGCTGCAATGACAACCTATTATTCCGAAGAACACGAGTGGATCACCGTTGAAGGCGATACAGCAACGCTGGGTATCACCAAGCACGCTGCCGATCAGCTGGGCGAAGTGGTGTTCGTCGAACAGCAGGACGCTGGCGATGATTTTGAAAAAGGTGGCGAAATCGGCGTGATCGAGTCCGTAAAAGCTGCTTCTGAAATCTATGCACCGCTGGACGGTGAGATCACCGAAATCAACGAAGATCTCGCAGACAACCCTGGTGCCCTGAACGAGGACCCAGAAGGCGGTGCCTGGATCTACAAAATCAAGCTCTCCGATACTTCCCAGCTGGAAGATCTGATGGATCTGGACGCTTACAAAGCGCTGATCGGCTGAGCATGACCTCCCCCGCCGGTATGGTCCGGCGGGGTCACTTTCGAACTAGGACATTCAAATGGCCTTCAAACTGACTGATTACGAAGCCTACGACTTCGCCAATCGCCGCCACATCGGCCCATCTCCGCGTGAAATGGCGGACATGTTGCAGACCATCGGGTACAACACCCTCGATCAGCTGATCGACGCAACGGTCCCACCGGCTATTCGCCAGAAAACCCCACTTGATTGGGGCCCGGCCATGACCGAGCGTGACGCGCTTTTCCACATGAAGCAGGTGGCCTCCAAAAACAAAGTTCTGACATCGTTGATTGGTCAGGGCTACTACGGCACCACCACACCGGCGCCCATTCTGCGCAACATTCTGGAAAACCCCGCGTGGTATACTGCTTATACCCCGTATCAGCCAGAAATCTCGCAGGGCCGGCTTGAAGCGCTGTTGAACTTCCAGACCATGGTCAGCGATCTGACAGGTCTGCCAGTTGCAAACGCGTCCCTGCTCGACGAAGCGACAGCTGCCGCCGAAGCGATGGCAATGGCGCACCGCGGTGCTCGCTCGAAAGCCAACAATGCTGCGTTCTTTGTCGACAAGAACTGCCACCCGCAAACCATTGCGGTTATCAAGACCCGCGCAGAACCACTGGGCATTGATGTCGTTGTGGCAGAAGCTACGGAGCTGGAAGCCGGAGCCGTGTTCGGCGCGATCTTCCAGTATCCGGGCACAAACGGCGAAGTCGTTGATTTTGCAGATCAAATCAGCGCATTGCACGAACACAAAGGTGTCGCAGTTGTTGCAGCCGACATCCTGTCCCTCGCACTGCTGAAGTCGCCTGGCGAAATGGGTGCTGACATTGCTGTCGGCTCGACCCAGCGCTTTGGTGTTCCCATGGGATATGGCGGCCCACACGCTGCTTATATGGCGACCACTGACAAGCTGAAGCGGGCGATGCCCGGTCGGATCATCGGTGTGTCCATCGACTCCCACGGCAACACAGCTTACCGCCTGTCCCTGCAGACCCGTGAGCAGCACATCCGCCGCGAAAAGGCCAACTCCAACGTCTGTACCGCACAGGCACTGCTGGCTGTGATCGCGTCGATGTATGCGGTGTATCACGGACCAGACGGCATCAAGGCGATCGCTCAGTCCGTCCACCGCAAAACCGCACGGCTGGCAGCTGGTCTCGAAGAGGCTGGTTTCTCGGTCGAGCCAAAAGTGTTCTTCGACACCATCACCGTCGACGTTGGCAACCTGCAGACAACCGTCATGGAAGCGGCTGTGCGCCAGGGCATCAACCTGCGCAAAGTGGGCGAAACCAAGGTCGGCATCTCGCTGGACGAACAAACCCGTCCAGAGACCATCGAAGCCGTTTGGGCCGCATTTGGCATCAACCGCACCGATGACAGCTCTGTAAAGCTGTATCGCCTGCCGCAAGAGCTGCTGCGCGAAAGTGAATATCTGACCCACCCGATTTTCCACAAAAACCGGGCGGAAGCAGAAATCACACGCTACATGCGTCGTCTGGCAGACCGCGACCTCGCGCTTGATCGTGCAATGATCCCGCTGGGATCCTGCACCATGAAGCTGAACGCAACCATCGAAATGATCCCGGTCACCTGGCCGGAATTTGGTAACCTGCACCCCTTCGTTCCCGAAGATCAGGCGCAGGGCTATCATGAGATGATTGCGGATCTGAACGATAAACTCTGCCAGATCACCGGTTACGATGCGATCTCCCAGCAGCCAAACTCTGGTGCTCAGGGCGAATATGCTGGTCTTCTGACCATTCGCAACTACCACCGGGCCAATGGCCAAGGTCATCGCAATGTCTGCCTGATCCCAACCTCTGCGCACGGGACCAACCCGGCTTCCGCACAGATGGTTGGTTGGAAAGTTGTGACAGTTCAGTCCGATGCGGAAGGCAACATTGATGTTGCGGACTTCCGTACCAAGGCTGAAAAGTACTCTGACCACCTGGCAGGGTGCATGATCACCTATCCGTCCACACATGGTGTGTTCGAAGAAACCGTACAGGAAGTTTGCCAGATCACTCATGATCACGGCGGACAGGTTTACATCGACGGCGCGAACATGAACGCGATGGTGGGTGTATCCCGGCCCGGCGACATTGGGGGCGACGTCAGCCACCTGAACCTGCACAAGACCTTCTGCATTCCCCATGGCGGGGGCGGCCCCGGCATGGGTCCAATCGGCGTAAAAGCCCATCTGGAAGAGCACCTGCCAGGTCACCCGGAGTATGGATCCGCACTTGGTCCGGTTTCGGCTGCGCCATTCGGCTCGCCTTCCATCCTGCCAGTCAGCTGGGCTTACATCCTGCTGATGGGTGGTGCTGGTCTGACCCAGGCGACGAAGGTCGCGATCCTGAACGCAAACTACATCGCCGCACGGTTGAAGGATGCCTATCCGATCCTTTACACAGCCAAAAACGGTCTCGTCGCTCACGAGTGCATTCTGGACACCCGTCCGCTGAATGACGAAGGCAACGTTTCCGTTGACGATGTGGCCAAGCGTCTGATCGACAGTGGGTTCCACGCGCCGACCATGTCCTGGCCGGTTGCTGGTACGCTGATGGTCGAGCCGACCGAGTCTGAGCCAAAGGACGAGCTGGATCGCTTCTGCGATGCAATGCTGTCCATCCGTGAGGAAGCTCAGGATATCATCGACGGCAAGATCGATCCTGAAAACAACCCGCTGAAAAACGCACCACACACTGTGCGCGATCTGGTTGGGGATTGGGATCGTCCATACACCCGCGAACAGGCTTGCTTCCCTCCCGGGAATCTCGGTGTGGACAAGTACTGGCCGGCAGTGAACCGGGTTGATGGTGCCTATGGCGACCGCAATCTGATTTGCACCTGCCCACCGCTCGAAGCCTACGCAGAAGCCGCGGAATAAACCGCCGCTTCGAAAAAACTGCAGTGTCGCCACATCGGTTGGCGGCACTGCCATCTGCACCCTTTTAACGTCACCGTACGAGAGGCAGACACAATGACCCACCATTCTCCTCAGCACGCCCAGACAGATTTTGCCGTGGCCCATGGCCGCAAACAGCGCAACATCGATGTGATTTTGCCGGATGCGTCACCGCGATCCGCTGCACAAGCCATCACGGATCTGTTCCAGGCTGCCAACCATCTGTTGGACGAGGTGTATTACAGGGTTCGCGTCTGTCCGCTTGAAGCGCTGTCTAGCGACCCAAGTGCCGCACGTCCGCGCCGTCTGGTGATTTTTCATGGCGACATTCATCAGCGCTGGCAGCTTGGTTCGCGCGAAAGAGCACGGGTCAATCAGGTCATGCGCGTGGCGGATCGCACAGCATTCATTGGCGGCGCCATTTTCCTTCTGCATGAACTGGAACGCGGCCAAGACCTTGATCTTGCTATTCATCCAAACTTCATCGCCTCCGCAAATGAATGCAATCTCTATGCAAGCGAACCGGGTGCCTCTACGGCCGTGTCCGGCTCGGTGCATTCGGCGATCAGCAGCTTTGCAGCTCCACGTATGCTGATTGACATCATTGCTGCGGATTGCGGCCGGTTGGCCGCTGACGGAATGGCGAATTACCTGGGGCTTGAAGGTCGCAAAGGTCCCGCAAAAAGCCGGGTTGCGCTGAACCTGGAACAAAAATCCGCCGGCGATACCTTGATCACGCAATCGCTTGCCGTGATGCAGGATCACATCGAGGCACCATTGTCGGTGGCAGAACTGGCAGAGAGCCTCAGCGTATCAACACGGTGTTTGCAGCGCCGCTACACCCGCCATTTCCAGCGGTCGCCTCTTAGCGTGTATCGCGCATTGCGCACGGAACGGGCCCATCAGTTGCTCACGCAAACCGATATCCCGGTGCGTCAGGTGGCCGTCGCAACCGGCTTTGGAAGCTATCAGAACCTGAGCCAACATATTCGCGAAACCTACGGTCATCCGCCTGATGTGATCCGGCGCAGTGCCTTCCGCGGTGTCGCGCCAGAAACCATGCGCCCGACACGCTTCCGTCAGGCTGACGGCCACGGCCAGCCCGAACAACGCGTTATGTGACTGCGCCTCTCTCCCTCCTATTGCAGTCACAACGAAAGCCACGCCTCCTCTGTTCGGGAGGCGTGGCTTTTTGTTTTGTGAAAATGGTCAGATAAAGCCGGGAAAGGGTTGACGAATTACAGCCCGGTGCACCATCTCTGCCAGTGTGATGATATCAAAAACCGGAAGGTTCAATTCAGCCTGCAACCGATGGGCATAGGGTGGCAGATCCGTACATTCCAATACGATAGACCCGATATCTGGGTGGCGCGCGATCATACCTTTGGCAGCAGCGATCAGTTCGGCTTCAACTTTGCCCAGGTCCATCTGCGTTCGTTCATTGCGCAAGATCACGGAGGCAAATTCTTCGGTCGCATCCAAACCCTGGACCACGATCGGTGTCTGCCCCGCACCAACACCATCAATATGGGCAGGGGTCAGACTATTGGCAGACGCGGTAATAACCCCGACGCTCCGACCTGTCATCTGATGCGCCAAAGGCACCTGAACCAGCGAAGACACGAACACCGGGATATTTACAGCGGCAGCGATCTCTTTTTGGAAGATGGCCAGAAAACCGCAGGACCCAGTGATGGCACGCACACCCTTTTGTTCGAGCCGTTTGGCCGCATCAATCAGGCGTTCTTTCATCTCTCCGGTAGGGTTGGCCAACAGTTTGGGCACCGTAATTCCGTCCAGCATTTCATACATTAAGGTGAACGGCAGGCTGGAGGGGTTTTTGATATGACCGGGCGGTTTGGGGAAATAGCTCTCGAGTGCCAAAACCCCTATCGAGATCCCGCATATGTTTTGACCGCCGGGATGAATGCTCATGCGGTAATCCTTTCGTAACGTCTTGGACGAAATGGGGTGATGTCCTCGTTCAGTGGCACCCCTTTAACAAGATCAGCAATCAGGCGCCCAGTTTTCGGGGCCATCATCAAGCCGTAGTGACTGTGCCCAAAAGCGGCAAAGAGATCAGGCAGGCCTTCGACTTCGCCTATACAGGGCAAACTATCCGGCAGGCTGGGCCGTTGACCAACCCAAGTGTGACTGTCATCAGCCTTCAGCCCAGGCAACAAGGCGCGGGCTAATTTAACGAGACCATCGACACGTTTTTGGTTCGCAGGCTGGTCCAGTCCGGCAAACTCCGCCGTGCCCGCGACCCGCAACCCTTCTTCCATAGAAGAGGCCACAAATTTCATGTCCATATCCATAATGGAATGGTTCAATGAAATTCCCGGATTGCGGAATGAAACGTGATAGCCGCGCTCAGACTCCATCGGGATTTTCACCCCAAGAGGTTTTAGCAACTCCCGCGACCACACGCCCATCGCAAGCACCAGTTTTGGCGTCCACTCCGTGCCTGACGCAGTGACATATCGCCAGCCCCCGCCCTCAGCCGGGCAGATTGACTGAACAGTTTGCGTGCAAATGTCGCCGCCCATGCGACGCAGTTTGTCTGCCAATACCGTTGCAATACGACCGGGTGAGACAGCGCGCGCCTGCCCTTTGATCAAAATCGCCGCTTCGAAATCATGTGAAAGCGCAGGTTCCAGATCTCGCAGGTCCGCGCCAGAGATCCGTTCGAGCGGAGCCCCCCGTTCTCTGCGCATGCGGTAATCAACGCTCTCAAGGTCGGCAGCAGTTTTGTCCCGAAACGCATGAACATAGTAGCTGTCTTGCAGCAAATCCTCATGGCCGGTACCGGCGAGATGCAATCGATAAAGCTCAATACTGTTTCGATTGAGCGTATCCATAGCATCTGAAATATCCTGGATCCGACTCTGGCGTCCTTCGGCCAGAAACCGCAGCCCCCATGATGCCACCTTTGGCAGGTATGTCGGCTTGATCGCCACAGGGCCAAGCGGATCGATCAACCAGCCAGGGACCTTCTTCCACAGACCTGGCATAGATTGGGGAACAACCGACCAGGGCGAAATGATCCCTGCATTCCCGTAGGACGTGGCCTGACCCGGCGCATCGCGATCAATGAGACGGACCTTCAAACCCTGCTCTGCCAAAGAAATGGCAGAGCAGATTCCGACGATACCCGCGCCGAGGACCGTCACGTCCGGCTGGTTCAGCTCGGTCATTGAACGGCCTCGACCTGGAGTTTGCGCTGCTGCGCCAACTGCTGCAGCAACACCGGTGCAATAATCACCAAAGCCGTGATATCAGAGCTGCCAGATGGCGCCACAAGCAGCAAGCCGCCAATGGCCATCAACAGGCGCCAGATCCCGGTCAGCGGTGCCAGGAAATAGGACGAAACCGCAGTGCCAATGGCAAACACACCCAGCGCACAGGTGCCCGTGACCTGTGTGAAGCTGAGAACCGTGAAATACTCTGGTAACACGATCAGCATGGTGGGCGCATAGACAAACACCATAGGCACCATCAGCTTACCCAGCCCCAGGGTGAACGCGTTCAGACCGGTTCGGAACGGATTTGACCCAGCGATGCCAGCCGCAGCATAGGCGGACGCACAGACCGGAGGGGTAATTTCCGAGATAACGCCGTAGTAGAGCACGAACATATGGGTGGCCAACGGTGGCACCCCGAGCTGGCTCAAGGCAGGTGTCGCAACCGCCACCAACATGATGTACAGCGCGGTTGTCGGAAGGCCCGCCCCCATCAGGATACAGGCCATTGCGATCAGCACCAAAGACATGAACTGCTGGATCGACGCTTGGCTGAACGCTTCAATCGTTGTCCATTCCAGCAAGGGTGCGAGCGCGGCTGCGATATCTGCGGCGCCACCAGTCACCATAAAGCCAAGGCGGAAACCAACGCCTGTGGTGTTGATCACACCGACAACGATACCAACGGCTGCCGATGCGGCCCCAACAGCGAGCGCATATTGTACACCGACGTGGAAGCTGTCGAACAAATCCCGAAATTTCTGTCTGGGTTTGCGATGCAAACAACCGATGATCGTCAACGCCGCGAGACCGCCTGCCATTTGCGGAGAATATCCTTCACCGGAATAGGGCGATGCCTTCCAGAAGATGAACACAAGCAAGGCAAACGGCACAAGCATGGTTGCGGGTTTGTTAAAGCTGCAAAACCCAACAACCACACACAGGCTGAGCCCGACGAACGCCGCCATATTGGGCGAGTAGCCAGAGAACAGAACCATCAGCAACGCGATCAGAGGTACAATCGTGTACCAGCCGTCCTGCCAAACCTGCATGAATTTGGGCAGCTGGTCCTTTGGATAAGCCGTGAGGCCCAGTTTTTTCGCCGTGAAATGCACGATGGAGATCACACCGACATAGTGCATGATTGCAGGCACAATCGCGGCGATCACGATGGTCGTGTAGGGCACTTCAAGGTATTCCGCCATCAGGAAGGACGCAGCCCCCATGATCGGCGGTGTAATCTGCCCGCCAGCAGAGGCGGATGCTTCAACGCCACCGGCGAAATATCCCGGGTATCCCATTTTCTTCATATTAGGGATAGTCAGGGATCCGGTGGACACCGTATTTGCAATGGAGGATCCAGAAATCGTACCGAAAAATGCGGATGACACCACGGACACTTTGGCGGGTCCCCCGGTGTAGCGCCCTGCCAAAAGCATCGCATTATCGACGAAAAACTGGCCCAGCCCCATGCGTTGGGCAACGACACCAAACAGCACAAAGTGGAACACTACCGTCGACACCACCCATAGGGTCACGCCGAAGATGCCTTCTGACGGGAAGTACATGTTGTTGACGAACTGCTGCCAATTCACGCCTGGATGTTTGAGAACCTGTGCCGGCATATAAGGGCCAAACAGCGCATAGATCATGAACACCAGAATGATCAGCGGCAGCACAAACCCAATCGTACGCCGTGCAATTTCCAGCACTGTCAGGATCAAAACGGAGCCGAAAAACACATCAAGCCCCGAAGGATTGCCCTGACGCAGCGCCTGCTCGGCAATATCAAAGCCAAAGTGGTCGAACCCCCGCCAACTGACCCATAGGAACAAGGCAGCTGCCATGCTGAGCCCCGTCAGCGCCCAGTCATAGAGCGGCACATTGCCGGGCTGCAGCCAATTTGGACCTTTCCACTCAAGGGAGCGCGCTGATTTGATCAGCGGAAAGCCTACAAAAATGAACAGGAACAGCCCTGCAAGATGGATCCCCATGTGAACGTGGTCCACAGGCGTTCCAAATCCGGCCGTCCAGAGATGATAGAGCGCAAATGCAATGCTGGCCCAATAGATTGCGCCCGACAGGATCGGACCGTTGTCGCGGGTATTGAGGGCGGAGTCGTATTTTTTCTCCAGTTCCTCAAGAGTTTTGGTGTCGAGGTGTGTGTCCACGGACATGCTGGGCTCCCGTCGATTGGATTGGCGAAACCGCAGGCTCGAACCCGCGACTGGAGCAATGTGCTCAACAGTTGCCAATCAAAAAACGGCAGCAAGGCAAAGCCCGGCTGCCGCAGTTGAAGAGTGAGAGGTTACTTCAAAAGGCCGATTTCACGATAGAACCGTTCCGCGCCCGGGTGCAGTGGCACACCAATCCCGTCGATACCGTCCAGTGCGGTTTCAAGGGTGATCGACTTGCCTTTTGGGTGGCCATTGTCGAGCAGTTTACGGGCAGTATCCGACCACATGGCTTTGGTGATGCCGTAGATCAGCTCTTCGTCCATGTTCGCGTTGGTGACCAACATGCCAGAGACGGCAACGGTGTTCACATCATAATCAACGCCGGGGTACGTCCCTGCAGGGATCTGGGATGGGATATAATACGGGACAGTCGCATTGGCCTGGGCAATCTCCTGCTCGGTCCAATTGTGCAGTTCCATGCCTTTGGTGTTGTCCAGCTGGATCATCGCAGCAACTGGGGTCCCCGCGGCATAGAAATAGGCGTCCAGCTGGCCATCTGCGATCCGCTCGGCCGACTGGCTGTTGTTCAGCTCAGCTTCGTCCATGTTGTCGCGGTTGACGCCGTGATCGCCGAGGATCAGCTCAACAGCGATTTGCGTGCCGGAACCCGCCTGCGCGATGCCAACACGCTTGCCTTTCAGGTCCTCCAGACCGTTCAGCTTTTGACCTTCGGGCAGTACCAGGTGCAGATCCTCAGGATAAAGGTTCGCGATCACGCGCAGGTCTGGTTTCGCGTTGCCTTCGAATTTCCCTTTGCCGTGATAGGCGAAATGAAGCGTCGCCGCACCCGAGAGGCCGGCCTCCATCTGGCCGTTTTGGATCGCGTTCACATTGTGCGCGGACGCGTTGGTCGATTGCGCCATTGCGACGAGGCCAGGCACGCCACAGTTGCCGCCTTCGCCGCATTCACGCGAACCGGGAGGATTGGAAATCGCGTTGGCAATGATGCCACCGATTGGGAAGTAGGTTCCGCCAGCGCCGCCGGTGCCGATACGGAAAAACGTCATATCCTGTGCCGCAGCCGCGCCGGTCAACATGGTGCAGGCCAGTGCTGCAGCGGTGAGTTTTTTGAAAATAGTCATCGTGTCTCTCTCCCTGAAAGGACCCGAGGCCTTTTGACTTCGCCTCTTGGTCAGATTTGCATCACGGAAAGTGAAGTGATCGATTGATAAACGCAAACTCTAAATTTTATGGTTTCCATAAATTTTACTGATGTTTAATCTGAACCTATGAATCTACAACAGCTCACCGTTTTTCGCGAAGTCATGAAAACAGGGTCTGTCAGTCAAGCAGCCCGAAATCTGCATCGCACCCAACCCGCGGTCAGCGCCTCCATAAAGGCGCTTGAAGCGGATTTAGACATGACCCTTTTTGTACGGGAGGGCCGCTCTCTCACGCCAGTACCGGAAGCTCATTATCTGCTGTCAGAAGTGGCCGAGACATTAGATAAACTCAGCATAGCAGAGCAAAATCTTCATGCGTTGCGTGATCGACGGGCCGGGCAGCTGCGCATTGTGAGCATGCCAGGGCCCTCAGCATATATGCTGCCCGAATTTGTCAGCCGATTCACCGCGGACCGACCAGATGTGAAAGTGACCGTTGCCACCCGCAGCTCCCCGCAAGTGCGCAATCTCATTTCCGCCCAGAGCTTTGACATCGGCTTTTGTGATCACGAAGAACAAGATCAACCCGAACGGCTGTTTCACAGCGAGACAATCTATTCGACCTGCTTGTGTGCCGTACCCAAAAATCACCCGTTGGCCCAGAAAACAGCCATAACCGCCAGCGATCTTGATGGGGAACCAATGGGGGCGCTGCAACCAACCCATTCCACCTTCGTGAACACCGCCGCTGCATTTGCAAAGCAAGATGCTCGCTTCAACATCCGCGTCGACACACAGTATTTTCTGCCGCTTTTTCCATTCGTTGAACAGGAACAGATCTGCGCTGTAGTCGATATCCTGAGCGCCTATGCGTATCTGCGCAGTAAAGAATCGGCAGTTGCAATTAAGTTTCTCAGGTTCGAACCAGAGGTGCCGTTTGGCTATTCAATCCTCACGCCCCATCAGCGCCCTCTCTCCCGTTTGGCGAAGGAATTCGTTGGCCAATGGAAGGCCGAGGTCATGAACGCCTTGACGCAAACGACCCCAGAATCGTGAAATCACTTTGGATGGCCCGCCTGAATTACAGCTGCTCATCTGAAACGGTGATGTCGGTTCCTGCAAACATCCTTCGCTGATCTGCAGGCGGCAGGGCCTGCGCGGTTCGTATCATTGCCTCCACTTAGGAGGATCTCATAATGACCGACGCACCCAGCAAACCTCGCACCCGCTCCGGCGGACGCTCCAGCCGACGCGCACTGCGTACCGCTCCCAAATTCGATATGTTGCCTGGCCTGACCCGTGGCATCCCTCTGTGCGAGGTGATGGATGGTGCGCAGGTCGAGCAAATTGACAATGCATCCATGGATATCCTTGAAAATGTCGGAGTGCAGTTTCGCGATCCAATCGCGCTGGAAGACTGGAAACGGGTTGGCGCAAAGGTCGAGGGCGAACTGGTTTATCTTGACCGCGGTTTGGTGCGCGAGCTGATAAAGACCATTCCATCTGATTTCACCTATCATGCGCGCGATCCCAACAAAAACGTTCGTCTGGGTGGCAAGCACTCGATCTTTGTTCCGATGACAGGCGCTCCATTTCTGCGCGACCTTGAGGATGTGCGACGCAATCCTCTGCTCGAAGATCTGGCGATGTTTCACAAACTATCACATATGTTGCCGGCTCTGCATTCTTCTGCGCATCATATTGTCGAGCCTTATGATCACCCGATCAGCCAGCGCCATTTGCGGATCACGTATTCGTCGATGAAATACTCCGACAAGACATTCATGGGCATGACCACCTCTCCCAAGAATGCCGAGGATGTCATGGACATGTGCGCAATCTTGTTTGGTGAGGATTTCCTCGAAAACCACCCCGTGACCACAGGCAATTGCAACGGCAACTCACCGCTGGTGTGGGATGAAACAATGCTTGGCGCCATGCGGGCCTTCTGCCGCAGGAAGCAACCTGTGCTGTGCTCGCCATTTGTTCTCGGTGGGGCCAACACACCCGCATCCGTACCTGCCACCGTGGCGCAACTGAATGCGGAGGCTTTGTCTGCGCTTGCCTATACCCAGGTGATCCGCAAAGGGGCACCGGCCATCTATGGCCACTACTTGTCGACGGTTTCCATGAAATCTGGCGCGCCAATGGCTGGGACGCCAGAAATCTCTCTGATGAACTTCATGATCGGCCAAATGGCTCGCTTTTATGGCGTGCCATGGCGCACATCAAACACCCTTGGTGGGGCCAAGACTTTTGACGCGCAGGCGGGATACGAGTCGGCAACAACCTTGCAAGCCGTTGTACATGCAGGCGCAAACTACATCTGGCACTCTGCCGGGTGGAACGAAGCGGGGATGCATTGCTCCGTTGCGAAGTTCATCGTCGATGCCGAACAATGTGCGATGGCCTATCGCATGGCCGAGGGCCCAAAATGGCACGACTTTGATCAGGCGATCGCCGCTGTTCCGGACGTCGGGCCTGGCGGGCATTATCTGGGCCATCAGCACACCCAAGAGAACTTTCAAGAAGCGTTCTTCATGCCAGAGCTGTTCGACAACAACTCGATCGAACAATGGGTTGCGGAAGGCAGCGTGGAAGTCACGGAGAGAGCGCTCAATCACGCGAAAAAGTTGCTTTCGGAATATCAAGAGCCGCATTTGGATGAAGCAAAGAACGAAGAACTGCTGGACTATATTGCCCGGCGTGAGCGTGAAATCCCTGCGGCCGATGAACTGAACCAAACCTACTGATTGCGCGCCTGTTCGCTTCTGCGCGAACAGGCCGCTGTTTTGGACACCGAAAATGAAAATTGCCGAGATACATATCTATCAGCATGATTTGCCTGTGAAAAACGGGCCATACACAATGGCCAGCGGGGCCGTCTGGTCGCTGGATACCACATTGGTCAAACTGGTCGCTGACAACGGTCTGGTTGGATGGGGTGAAACCTGCCCTGTCGGACCAACATATGCAGAAGCACATGCCGCCGGTGCCCGAGCGGCGCTGTCTGCGATGGGTCCCGGATTGATCGGCACGGCCTGTATGCCATTGACAGTGCATCGCCGTATGGATGCTTTACTTCACGGTCATACCTACGCAAAAGCTGCGATTGATATCGCTGTGCATGACCTGCTCGGCAAACATCTTGGCATTAGCGTCGCGGATCTCCTTGGTGGCGCGGTCACCGACCGGGTGCCATCCTACTATGCCACGGGTGTGGGAGAGCCGGACGCAATTGCCCAATTGGCCGATGACAAACGCAAGGAAGGCTATCCGCGCTTGCAGGTCAAAGTTGGTGGCAGACCGGTTGAGATTGATATTGAGACGATCCGAAAGGTCTGGGAGAAGATCGGCAACAGCGGGATGCGGCTGGCCGTGGATGGTAATCGCGGCTGGACCACGCGCGATGCACTGCGCGTCAGCCGAGAATGCCCAGATATCCCCTTTATCATGGAACAGCCCTGCAACACGTTGGAAGATCTCCAGACCATCCGGTCGATTGTAAACCATGGGATCTACATGGACGAGAACGGCACAAGCCTGAACACGGTGGTAGCCGCCGCTGGGACGGGACTTGTCGATGGGTTCGGAATGAAGGTCACCCGCATCGGAGGACTGCAACCAATGCGGGTGTTCAGAGACATCTGTGAGGCCCGCAATCTGCCGCATACCTGTGATGACAGCTGGGGTGGAGACATTATCGCAGCGGCCTGCACGCATATCGGCGCGACGGTAAAACCAAATCTCCTTGAAGGCGTCTGGTTGGCCGCACCTTATATCGAAGGCAACTACGACCCTGAAAACGGTGTGCAGATTGAGAACGGGCACATCCGTCTGCCAGAGGGGCCAGGATTGGGGATCACCCCAGACGAGAGCCTCTTTGGTCCGCCTGAGGCGTCATTTCAATAATGAAACGGACGTGGCCCTGACCGGTGGTTCATCGAGGGTTCACTGGAGATTGCCAAGACCTGACCGAGGCGTATTCATCCCTTGGTCAGGTCCAAAAAACCGCCCATTCGCCGCGCAATCATCACGTCGCTGCACCAACACAGTGCCCCAGGTAGTTTAGAGAGCAACAGGGTTTGCTCAAGCGGCGGTTATGGTAGCAGCGTTTTAGAGACCAGGCCAACCCAGGCCATCGGCCGCTGTCGCTAACAAGCGATATGTCCGGTGTAGGTAACATGCGATCTGTCCGGTTTTATCATGTCTCCGAAAGGAGGCGTTATGAAGCGGACAGAAGTGTTACAGGAAGTTCGACTTATGAAGTTCGAAGACGTGTATTC
>NZ_JAJDWC010000062.1 GCF_022825805.1 Phaeobacter sp. | reverse complement strand
CAATACCACGAACACCATCCCGGCCCGCGGCGAATGAAACTGCCGTAACGTGAGGCCTGACAGAAGTTCGCTCTCGATTGAATGCCCGGAAGGTCAGATACCTCTTGCGCTACGGGCGGCAACCACAGAAGTTCTCAGTGATCAATTTTTCTCTGACTTTGCCACCAATCAGTCCACGCAGTTCTTTCGGGGCTACGGAGGGGTCGAAGAGGTAGAGCCGCTTGGAGGGCAGATCGCGGATACGCGGGATAAACCGATACGACAGCAGTGCGGTGGCGGCGAAGACGTGATCCGTAAAGCCACCAGTGTCAGCGTACTGTTCTTTGATCTTCCGCCCAGCATCATGCATCAAGAGGCCGTCGAGGATGTATGGGGCCTCGTTCACGGTGGCCGGAATGTTCTGAGTGGCAAACGGACCGAACTGATCGGACACGTGGGTATATGCTTTTAGCCCTGGCTCTGATCCATATTTGGCGTTGATCAAATTCATGGCCTCGCCGTGACGTGTCGTCGGAAAGAATTGTCCGTCGCTGGACGCAGTAACGCCGCTGCCCCAGTACCGCGCCATCGGCAATTCTGACTGAGCAGCGATTACCATCGCAAGCGCCCGGTTGATGGCGTCGCTTTCGATATGCCAACGCGACAGACGCGAGAGTTGGAAATAGTCGTGCGAGCTTGTCGCTTCAGCCATTTTGCTGAGGCCAAGGTTCAATCCCTCAGCTAACAGCACGTTCAGCAGCCCGATGCGATCCCTGCAAGGAACGCCCGTGCGCAGGTGGGTGAAGGCTTCGGTAAATCCGATATCGTCATCCACTTCCTGCATCAGGTCGGTAATTCGAACTGCTGGCAGGCGGCCATATAGATCGAGCACCATGGCGTCGGCCTCGTCGGGCACAGTACCGGTCAGGCGATCCACCTTGAGGACGCCATTTTCAATGGAGCCACCTGGGATTGCACCCGTTCGCGTGGCTTTGGCCAACCTCTCAAGACCTTCCTGCAGCCGTACCTTTCGGTCGGCCAGCCAGACCTCCGGCTCAAATGGCATGGTCAAGCGCGGTGAGGTTTTCGCAGCCTCTATCGGCACGAGGGCCTGTTTCAGGTCGGCATAACGCCGGGAATGGGCAAGCCAGATGTCGCCGGATCGAAACGCATCGCGGATTTGGAACAGAACGGCGACTTCCCAAAGCCGGTTGTCACCGGGCTTCTGCACCTTGAGGTGGCGATGCCATTTCGAGCTTCTTCGCAGGAAAGCGGTCTGGCGGGGCGCATCGGCCTGATCTTCAGCAATGATCTTGTTGGCTTTCATCAACGGCGCTGCCACAGGGGCGTTCCGGATATCAAGCACGCGTAGCATACGCGGTGCGTACCGCCGGAACCGATGGTATCCATGAACGACATGCGCCAGAGCGTCGGCGGCCATCGTATCGGTCAACTCAGCAGCGGCTGCCACCATGCATTCGAGACGTGTCCACCCGCAGGCGGTTTCTGTTGCATCATCAAGAGATGCGCCATCTCCCTTGGCTTCCAACAGCGCCGCACCGAGGTCTTTGAACGACCGTAACGTTTCCTGCAGCGATGATCTGGCATCCGCGATCCGCGCATTGCATAGCTTCTTGGCGGCCCGCCAGGTTTTACCGACGATGCGGTCATGGGTCTCAACCACGGCATCCGCAATGGCGGCAGCCCATTCGATGGCGCAGACGGCTAGGATCGCCAGACGCCGGTCAGTGGTGATGTCGCGTAATCCATCTGCGAAGTACCGTTCACCCTGGCGGCGCAGCCGTGTGAGCCGGTGAGGTGGAATGCCGTCCAGGGTATCAGGCGACAGCTTCAATCTCCCAAGGAATTCCAGCCGATCCAACAGTCGGGATACACCCGCTGAGTTACTGCCCACCTCGAACTGACGCACCCAAACGAACCGACTGACTTTGCCATCAACCATCTCGGTCAGCAGGGCGTCCAGCCGTGCCTTAGTCTGATCATTGAGCCTAGCTGCAATCCGGCTTTCTATTCTGCGCTCCGCCCCAACCAACGCATCCGCGCAGAGCCGCTCGATCACTGTGGCACCGGGCAGGATCGTCTGCGTCCGGCGGCATTCTTCAACAAACTTGCGCGCCAGATCGTCGTTGGACCGGGCCGTTTCGGCCTCATTCTCAAGCCAAGCCTTGAGACACCGTGCGCCCTGGCCCGAGAACATCTTGAAGCCGTAAATCTGGCGAATGGAGTGCAAATGTTGCTGACGGGTCTGACGCCGCGCGGCATAGGGTAAGATATCTTCGCCGGTCAGGCCAAGCTGGGCCGCGATGAAGCGCAGAACCTTTTCCGGGATGACCTCATCAGACGAGAGAAGGCGTCCAGGATATCGCAACGCACAGAGCTGTAGGGCGAAGCCGATCCGGTTCTCCGACCGTCTGCGTTCATTGATATGCTCAAGGTCGTCATCGGCGAGGGTGTAGTGGAGCAGCATCGACGCGTCGTCGGTGGGCATATCGAAAAGCGTCGAACGCTGGCGCTCGGTCAGGATGGATCGTCTCGGCATGGGAGTGTCCTCAAAACGTGGTTGATCATTTTGAGACAGCGCATAATATTAAGACGAATAATGAGACAGATTTGATTGGCAAAACCCCAGTCAGCCGGACTGCCCGAAATCCTGCCTCTAAAACGAACGGTTAAAAGACAGTGAAACCACGCCTTATCGTAGCAGCCATCGTTTTTTGGCCATGGATCATCATCGCAATGCAGTTGCTCGTGATCTGGTGGGCGACATCACGCGGCTGTGTCGTGTCAGCGCGCGGGCCAGAACCATGCATCGTGATGGGAATGGACATTGGAGAGCAGATCAGCGGGATGTGGACTGTCGGCTATCAAATCGCTTTTTCTCTCATGTGGGTAATCCCTGCAGTTCTGCTGTGGGCCATCATAGAAATCGTTAGAGCTTTTCGCAGTGGCTAGGGTGGGCGACATCCTCGGGTACGCGCGTGTCTCAACTGCCGATCAAGACCTCAGAGGCCAAGTCAGCCGTCTGAAAGATGCCGGTGCCATTCGAGTGTTCGAAGATGTCGTTTCGGGCAAACAGTTCAACCGACCTGGACTATCTGCTT
Organism: Phaeobacter sp.; assembly: GCF_022825805.1. Lineage (GTDB taxonomy): Bacteria > Pseudomonadota > Alphaproteobacteria > Rhodobacterales > Rhodobacteraceae > Phaeobacter. The sequence continues at coordinate 21,944 of NZ_JAJDWC010000062.1, read as the reverse complement.
TGATCGATCACGCTCGCCCTGGTGATAGCCTGGCCATCATCCGGCTGGACAGGCTTGGGCGGTCACTCAAAGAACTCCTGGAAACCGTCGAAAACCTGAAAGAGCAGGATATCGGGCTGATCAGCCTAGAAGAGCGCATCAACACAACATCCGCCGCTGGCGAACTGATCTTCCATGTCTTCGGGGCCATCGCCCACTTCGAACGCCGTCTTATCTCGGAGCGGACAAAAGACGGTATCGAAGCTGCCAGAACACAGGGCCGACAACCGGGACGACCGCCCCTCGAAGCCGAAACCGTCTTGGCCCTGCAAAATCTCGTTCAGGCCGGAATGACTGCAGGACAAGCCGCAAAACAACTCGGTATCGCAAGATCAACAGCATACAGATTGATAAAGGAAACAGCGCACACCTAGCCAAACGGCCTTAAGGTGTCATTCTGCCCCTAGCCGGAACAGACCCCCTCATTGTCGATGAAGATGGGATCTACGATCCGCGTCATCCCAATGATCGGCTACTTTTGGGAATGAAAGGGACCCTGAGCGAGATGGAGTTGTCGGTCCTTCGGCAACGGTCCCACGAGGCGCTCCGCCAGAAGGCACGCCGCGGTGAGCTTTTCATGACGGTTGCCATCGGCTAATGCATTGAGCCCTTATGTTGATGCATATACCCTCATCGAAACCGCAAAGATGAACAACGTCGATCCCGAAGCATGGCTCACATGGGTGATGGAGCGCCTCCCAGATCACAAGATCAACCGCATTGAGAAATTGATGCCCTGGGTCTGGAAGACAAAAAACGCTCAAAACGCCGCGTGACCGGACGCTTACACAAAAGATGCAATCTACAGGCAATTATTTTTCAATTTTTTTGTTGCAGGCACCCCCCCAATTGTGCGTGGCGAAGGTGGTACCATCAGGCGGGCGGATATTGGTATAAGGAGCTCGACGGTAGGTTTTTCTCAAGTTGCAAGGGACTTGAGAAAATGTTCATTACCATCCAACCGCATGAAGTTGCAAATAAAATTGAACTTGTTATGGAAGTTTTTAAGTTGCGTAAGAAAATATTCGCCGACCAGCTCAACTGGGAGGTTCCAGTGAAGGGCGAGTTGGAAATTGACACCTATGACGCCGAGAACGCCAGTTACTTCGTTTGGTGCAGTGATGATGGTAAAATACTTTATGGCTGTGTTCGCCTCATGACAACGGCCGGTCCGACCCTGCTACACGATGTCTTTGGACGCACGCATGGTTTCAACGATGACCTAAAACAACATGACGTATGGGAAGGGACGCGCATGTGCGTTGATGAAGATGCCATTTCCCGCGACTTCCCGGACATGGATCCGGGGAGCGCCTTCTCGTTGCTTTTGTTAGGCTTGTGCGAGGTGGGGCTGTACCATGGGATCAACCGGTTGGTGTCAAACTTCGAACCTTGCATGAGCCGCGTCTATCGTCGCGCTGGTTTGAAATATGACATGCATGGCAAAGCCGACGGCTATGGCAAACGTCCCGTTTGCTGCGCGTCTTTCGCTGTAAATGAAACAGTGCTTGATGAAATGCGCGCCAAGCTTAGCGTCGATCTGCCCTTGTACCGAGCACCTGCCACTGCGACCCGTTTGGTTTCACCTGACAATTCGGATGCCCCTGTGCGCAAAGCTAACTGACACTCAATAAGTAAGAAGAAAAATGAAGCAAAGCTACAGAAACGCAATCGAGCAGGGCGGGGACATGATCCCCGCCGCTCTTGGCAAGGCGGAACGGTTGTTGACCAAATCGCCCGATGACCCCCGCGCCAAAGCCTATAAAGGAAGCCTGTTGGTTTTGATGGCTGAAGGGTTGAAACCGCCCAAGCAAAGAATCTATCGCAGCAGTGGCCAGAGTTTGTTGACCGAGGCCCTTGAAAACGCGGATGAAAGCAAGCCTTGGTTTTCTGAGCTTGTTTTTGTCGCCTCAATGTCGATCACGTATTTGGAGTTGGGCGAAACGACCCATGCATTGTTTTGCCAAAGGATCAAGGAAGCAATTGAAAGCCCCGGGTTCAACGATCTGTCTCCCTTCGAAAAAGTCGGTCTGCTTTGCACTGCATCGATCGTCATTGAAAACGGAGATGGCTCAAACATGAGTCATACTAAGGTTCAAACCGCATAAAGGGTGTGCCAGGCCAACTGGTGCGAGTGTAGCGGGTGAAAGTCCCGCAGGAAGAAAAGGAGGGGGTATGAATGATTTGTGAGCGACCAAACGCCCCGGATTTTGTTAGGAATTTGGTGAATTAGTCTCGATGTGATCTGACACCGCCCCCAATACCCGCAATTGTATGTGCTCGGAATGGTACCGCCATCCGGGTGGATATCTGCATCGGCGGCCTTTTTCTAAAACAGTCTGATCGACACCACGCTGGCAAAACGAGCCGCATAACCGAGATGAGGAGTGACGCAATGCAGACGATCAATGCCGTCGACATCCTGCGCCACAAACCGCCGTTCCGATTTGTTGAACAGGTTATTTTAACGTCTGAAAACCGGGCAATGGCGATGGTTCCAGCGAACCCGCCAGCCACCAAATGGGCCGCTTGCCCGGAGTTGAGCGTGCTTCCCGTGGAGTATGCCGCTCAGGTCATGGGCGTGCTGATCCGAAGCCGTTTGGGCGACACATCTGCCAACGGCGTGTTGGCAGGCATCACAGAATTTGCTTGGGACTTTATGGCCGAGAGCCTTCAAAGTGTCGAGTTGCGGCACAGCGGGACGCGCGGCGCGTTTCATGACTTCAAAGCAGATTTTCTGAACAGAAACAGTATCGTTTGTGCCCAGATGGCTGGGTTTGTCCATCTGTCACCGGGAGATGGTAATCGCAAATCGGTGCATGTTGACGTTCCCGAGGATGCGCCAATCTATTACGTTACCGGGTTTCAGCGAGACGGTGATCAGGTCGCAATGTCTGTTACGATGCGGCGCGATTGCCCTGTCTATTTTGGCCACTTCCCGGATGCGCCGCTGACACCCGGTGTTTTGATCGCGGAAATGATGCTGCAGGCCGCGTGTCACAACCGACCTGGCATGGGCCTACGCCGCTTGTCCGACCTTGTTTTTAAATCTCCGCTCCTTCCGGGGGATGTTGCTGAGCTGAAGCTCAAGGAACACGCTCCCAATCGATTTTCCGCCACGCTGTTGCGCGGTAGGAAAAGGCTGGCTCGCGCAAAACTGGAACTTGATCACGTGCCAGCCGCCACCTCTTCACTCTCATCTGACTCATTTCTTCATAAGGAAACTCAACCATGAACACTCCTGCATTTGCTCCTGACGTTGCCGAAAAGATCCGCAATGTCGTGATCTTTGAAGGCCTCGAACTCGAAGAGCTTGGCATTGAACTGGACGAGATCGAACTGGACACGATGCTGTTCGAAGAAACCGGACTGGATCTGGATTCGGTTGACGCTCTCGAAGTTCTGGCTGGTGCACAACGCGAGTTTGGCGTGACCTTCCCGGAAATCGACAGCGATTTCATTGAAAACAACGCCTCGACCGTGCGCCAACTGGCCACCACCGTCACGCTGCATCTCGAAGAGACCGCAGCAGCGTAAACAGGCTTTGCCACCTTCCAACTCGGGACATAAATGAATGATCTTCTTTGAAAACCTCAACCATCCCTTGGCGCGAAGCGTGGCAGATGCCTGCGCAGCCCAGGGGGATGAAATCTTTGATGTCTCTGCCAGCAGCGGTGGTTTGGCCGATACTATCAAGGCCAATGGTACTCCGCGCGCTCTGGTTCTCACTCCTCCAGAGCGTTGCGAAGCCCGTGTCCTGCGCGACGGGTTTGCTGATCCGGCCAAAGCGCTGGAATTTGGGCAGGCGATCCATAATGATGCGATGCAATTCCTCTCGGATTGTCGTCTGGCCACCCAGGCCATGATGACTGCCAAAGCCGGCCATGTCCTGTTTCTGGGCATTGACGATGTGGCCGCGCGCCTTGTCGGACTGCCAGAAAGTCCGATGGCCAATCAATTGCGTGTCTCAGCGCTGAAATCCTTGGCCAAAGAATATGGCCGCATGGGGATCAAATATAACGCAATCTTGTCCCAGCCGTCGAAGGAAACGGTTGATCCCAAGACATGGCGCAGCCAGCGTGATCAGCTCAAGGTGTACACGATGCGCTTTTCCCCCAATGAAATCCGCGAATATGCCGATTTTTGCACGCAAGCCGTCCAGGGATATCTGCCGCTGAATGGTGGCCTTCTGTGTCTGGGCAAGGGCGTAATGGAGATGGCGGCATGAGTATCTCGAAAACCGCTTTGATCACCGGGGCGACCCGCGGCATTGGCCGTGCCATCGCCCATAAATACGCGGATGAAGGTTGCCACCTTGTGGTGGTCTATCGTTCGAACCAAAAAACCGCCGACGAGACCAAGGCCGAGCTTGAAGCCAAAGGCACCGAAGTGCTTATGCTGCAGGCCGACCTGTCTGACGCCGTGGCCTGCGCCCGTGTTGTTGCCGCCGCCAAGGACCGTTTTGGTGGGATTGATACGCTGATCAACAACGCAGGCGGGGCCTATGATGGTGCCTTTGCCGCAATGAACCCCAAGGAATATGCCAATCTGGTTCAGTGCAATCTGGTTGCCCCGATGCTGTTGACGATTGCCGCCAAGGATGAACTGATCGCATCGGCCAAGGCCGGGCGCGGTGGCGAGGTGGTGATGATGGCCTCGATGGCCGGTGTCACTGGCAAGGAAGGGCAGGTGCCCTATTCCACCACCAAGGGCGGATTGATGGGGGCCACCCGGCTGCTCGCCCGAGAGCTGGGGCCATACGGCGTGCGCGTCAATGCGCTTGCCCCGGGGTTCATTCGCACCGAAATGGTCGAGATCCTCGAGCCGAAAATGTACGAGCATGTGCTCTCGGCCTCTGCTTCTCCTCGCATGGGCGAACCTTATGAAGTGGCCAATGCGGCCTGGTTTCTCGGCTCTTCCAACTCTTCCTACCTGAATGGCGTCATCCAGCGGATTGACGGCGGGTTCCTGCGCTAAAGGGTTATTATGAAAAACATTTCTACGGCTTATGAGACCGCGCCCGTGGTGCGTGGCATGGGTGTCTATTGCCCGCTCGGCACCAATTGTGCCGAATTAGAGACCGCGCTGCTGGAACAGCGCGATAGTATCGAAACCATCACCAGCTTTGATACGTCGCGGTTCTTGTCCGACCAGGCTTCAGCCTTTGGCAAGGATGTCGATATCGATCTGGACACAGGCGAGGCGGAATGGATGGACCGCGCAACCCTGTTCACCATCGCTGCCTATCGCGAAGCGCTGGAACAATCGGGGCTGAACCTTGACGAGATTGATCCGGGCCGGATTGCGGTTTGCCTTGGTTCGTCTCATTCCGGCTTGGTGCGCACCGAAGACGTGGCGCGCGCCGTGATCGACGATGCTATCGACACACTGGATTCCAAAGTGATCTCGGCCACGCTTGTATCGCATTGCACTGCAGTGATCAAACGCATGTCCGGTGCGCGGGGCAGGGTGCTGACCATCTCATCTGCCTGTGCCAGCTCGAACTCTGCCATCGGGGTTGCGGCGGATATGATCCGCAAAGGCGAGGCCGACGTGGTCATCGCGGGCGGTGCTGATACGGTGTCGCTGTCGGTCATGGCCGGGTTCAACGCATTGCGCGCCCTGGCGGCAGAGAAATCTGCACCCTTTGGGCAGGATATCGGCCTGTCGATTGGCGAAGGGGCCGGGATCGTCATTCTGACCCGCAGCGATGTAGATGGCGCAGCGGATCATGGTCGCATTCTGGGTTACGGCTTGTCCGGCGATGCGCATCACGCCACCGCGCCCGATCAGGACGGGGCCGGGGCCGCCAACGCCATTGTTGCCGCGCTAAAAGACGCGGGCGTCGAAGCCGCCGAGATCGGTTACGTCAACGCCCATGGCACCGGAACCGAGGCCAATGACGGCGCTGAAAGCCGCGCCATTGCCAAACTGTTTGGTGACAGCGTGCCGGTTAGTTCGACCAAGGGCTATTACGGCCACACCCTGGGCGCATCGGGGGTGATCGAGACGATTTCCTCGATCCTGATGGCCAAGCACGGCAAAGCACCGGCTAATCTGCGCATCGAAACTCTGCGCGATGGGGTCGAGCCGCTGAACTTTGCCAAATCCGACAGCACCGCAGGGCCGGATACGACCCTGTTGGTGAACAATTTCGGCTTTGGTGGCAATAACTCTTCACTGTTGGTGCGCGTCGGGCATGAGGCCGCCGAAAGTGTTCTGCCTGCCTCGAATGTGGACGAGATTGTCATCACCGGGGCGGGGGCATGCAGCGCTGCCGGTCTGGGCCGGGATGTGTTTGAGAAAACCCTGCTCGCCAACGAGCCGATTGCTGAAACCGGAGCCAGCGGTTTTGCTACGGCCAAGGTTGGTCCGCTCAAGTTTAAAACGCCGGATCTGAAACACTTTGCGCGCACATCGCCAACCACTAAGCACGCTTTGGTCGCGTTGAGAGAAGCGATGGGAGAGGATGCCGAGATCTATGCGGAAAACCAACGCTCTGGCCTGATCGGCGGCGCGGTGTTCGGAGCGCAGAAACCGACCGAGAAGTTCATGGAATCTGTGTTCCAGGGCGATCCAGCTTTGGCCAATGCGCATTACTTTCCGATGATCACTATGAACGCCACGGGTGGAGCGACCTCGCTGGCTTATCAGATCAAAGGATATACCACGACTGTGTGCGGATCGGCGGCGGCGTTGGCCTATGCGGCGGATTTGGCGGCTGTGGATCGCCAAGATCGTGTAGCGGTGGTCGCCGGGGATGAAATGACCGAGCGGTTGGAGCACATCTATCACCGCACCGGCGTCTTGTCCCATCCCGAAGCGCCCCGTCCTGGCCGCGCAGATTCGCTGGGTGAGTTTGGCGGAGCAATCACTCTGGAACGGCGCAGCGCTGCCGAGGCGCGGGGCGTGCCGGTTATCGCACGGCTGAAAGGCTGGGCCACCCGTCAGGATCCCGTCGATCTGTCGGTGGAAAAATCCGGCGAGGCTTTGGTCCGCGCGCAGAAAGCCGCGCTGGAGCAGGGGGGCGTCCCGTCCAGTCAAATCAGCCGCATCGTCTTGTTGGACAAGGGGCTGGCCCCGACCCAGCGAGCCACGACCAACGCGCTGAAGGTCACTTTTGGTGACAAAGTGCCCCCGGCGATCCGCCCGGCGGATGTGTTTGGTTATACGCCCTCATCGGGGCCGCTAATGACTGTGATTGCCGGGTTGCTACCGGATACAGGCGTCACCCTAGCCACCGGCTATGACGTGATCGGCGAAGCATTCGCCTTTGTTCTGGAAGGTGGTGCAGAATGACCATCGTGGCGCGAAACACCTTTCCGGTTACCCAATATCGCGTGATTTTTGGTGACACGGATGCGGGAGGAATCGTCTACCACCCCCGCTATCTGGAGTTGGCCGAACGGGGCCGTAACGAGATCATGCGCTATTTGGGGCTGGATGTCGGGCACCTTTTTGCCAAGGAAAACTACGGTCTCGCCCTGCGCAGCTGTCAGATGAAGTTCCACACACCGGCGCTGTTTGACGATCTGTTGACCATCCAATCGAACCTTGGCAAGCTGAAGGCTGCCAGCTCGGTCTGGGTGACCAAGATCAAGCGCGGCCCGACTGAGATCTGTACCGTCAACGCCGAAATCATCTGCATGGACCGGATCAAACATCATCCGGCCATGTTCCCTGCCCCTGTCATGGCCGCCTTTCAAGCCGCCGAACATGCCAAATCAAAGCCCGTCGCAGAGGTGACATCATGAAATTGCTGGAAGGAAAAACCGCCCTCGTGACCGGGTCCTCGCGTGGGATCGGGCGTTCGGTTGCGGTGGAATTTGCCAAACAGGGGGCCAATTTGGTCCTGAACGCATCGCGTACATCGGATGCGATGGATGAAACCGTTGATCTCGTCAAACAAGCCGGCGCGCAGGTCATCACCTCGATCGGGTCCGTTGATCAAGAGGCTAGTGCGCGCGCCATGGTTGACGCCGCGGTGGACACGTTCGGCAGCCTGGACATCTTGGTTAACAATGCCGGGATCACCCGTGACAAACCCCTGATGATGATGAGCGAAGAAGATTTCGACGACGTCATCTCGGTCAATCTGCGCGGCACCTATCAGTGTTCCCGCAAAGCGGCGCGACAAATGATGAAACAGCGTTCGGGTCGCATTATTCAAGTCAGCTCGATCTCGGCCCTCTCCGGGCGCCCAGGTCAGTGTAACTACGCTGCATCCAAATCGGCGCTGGTCGGGTTCACCAAATCCCTGGCGCGTGAACTGGGCAGGTTCAACGTGTTGGTCAACGCGCTTTACGTCGGCGTGATCGACACCGACCTGACCAAGAAAATGCCTGCAGCGGCAAGGAAAACCATCACGGCCAATATCCCTTTGGGCCGCGTTGGTACCCCCGAAGAGGTCGCGGGCCCTTGCGTCTTCCTCGGCTCCGATCTGTCCACATTCGTGAACGGCACAACCATCAACATCTCTGGCGGAGGCTATGTATGACCCCCTTGACCCTTGAACAGGCGCGCGCGCAGGCGGCGGCGCGTCAGGAAACCACCCTGAAACTCAAAGAGGCGTTGATTGATTGCCTCGCGCTGGACAAAGAGCCAGCGGATATCCCCGATGATTGCCTGCTTTTTGGCGTCGGTCTGGGTTTGGACAGCGTTGATGCGCTGGAAATCGTCGTCGCGATCGAAAGCGAATTCGGCCTGCGTGTCGAAGACGAACACATGAAGGAAATCCGTTCCATTAACTCCATCGTCGATCTGGTGATCTCGGTCGGTGAACTGCAAGCAGAGGTGGCCTAAATGTCAGTATGTTATGAAAAAATCCGTAATCACGCCGGTCTGGTTGATCTGGAAAACTGGGTGCGTTTCGATGTGAGTGGCACTGACGCCGTAGACGCGCTCGACAGCGCGGTGGGCTGCAATGTGCTGGATCTGTTCGAGGGCAAAGCCACGAACACGCTGATCCCGACAATTGATGGCGGCGTGCAGGCCATCCTGTGGCTGATCGCAACCGAAACTGGGTTCCTTGTCATTGCTGAACCCGAAGAAGCAGCGCCAGTGGCAGAGGTATTGAGCGAGCTGGCTGACAGTTTTGACGTCACCGTCACCAATCAGGCGGACAGCCAGTTCCACCTGGTGTTGACCGGCCCCGAAGCCGAAGCCATGGCCGAAGCGGCGCTGGGCGAAGACATTCCATCCATCGCCTTTCTGAACGCCTTTGATCTGCCCTCCGGTGTGACAGCGGCACGGATTGGTTTCTTTGGCGAATATGAGTTGCACCTGTTTGGCGGGGTAGAGGCCAAGGCGGACACAATCGCAGCGCTGACTGCCGAGGGCGGCGAGGACATCATCACTGATCAAAGCGCCTTTCCAGTCATGATGGCGGAAATGCGGATCCTGAACCGGGCGCGTGACATTGCGGATGATGCGTCGGTCTTTGATACCGGTCTGCAATGGATGATTGATTTCCAAAAGGACAACCTGCGCGGCGCTGACGCACTGAATGACCGCCGTGATCAGGACAGCCGCAGCTGTGTCTTGATGGTGTTGGACGGTGATGCCGCCACGGGCACGCTTGAAGTTGAGGGCGAAAATGTTGGTGTGATACGTTCGGCCTATGCGTCCGATACGCTCGGGAAAACCGTGGCGCTGGCCTATATCGACGCGGATCTGGCGGTGCCTGGCCTGGTTCTTGGCAGCAACCTTGGGGTTGCTGAAACCGTGGCGGCCCCGGCCTTCTTGTCCAAATCGGTCACCAACGCTTTGGGTCCGGCAGCATAATCATGGCACAGGTCAGCGACGATACCACATCCAACAACGGCCCGTTTCTGCGGGCCGCCACACGGCTGATGCTAATTGGCCTCGCCGTCATGGTGCTGGCTCTGATGAGTCTGTATTTCTCTCCGATGGAGCTGGCACCCTTCGTATCGTTGGGCCTGTATGCCATGCTCTTTGTTTTGGAGCGCCGTCATGGGGTTCTGTCCCCGGTGACAGCCCTCATGACCGGTTTTTATGCCATCCTGTCGGGCGCGCGCCTTTATGCGCCTGATATCGCTTGGTCCGCTTATGCGGCCCCGACGGTGTATTTCCTGCTTGCGGCCTTGGTCTGGGGGCAACTGCTGAGCGGTCGCCCCTTTACCATGGTTTACAGCCGGGGTATCGGCTATGCGCCCTTGCACACCTATATGTCGGTCATGTGGGGGAGCCTGCATGTTCTGGCTGGCTGCGCGGCGCTGTTTCTGATGCCCAACCTGGCCTTTCTGATCGTACCTATGGTGCTGATGATTGCCGGAGCGATTGGCACGCTGGTGTTGAGCTTTGTCACTATGGGCAGCGCGCATGGGCGGCAAAAGACCCACCAATCGGGCAAATTCACCTTTCGTCAGGTTCAAACCCCCGCAGAGCATGACCTGTTCTATGCCACCATTGCCGAAGCATATCGGGCTGATCTGCAACGTGCCGCCGGGCCGCGCCGCAAGATCGACAAAGCCCAGATCGAAGCCGAGCACCGCGCCTCGGATGCCAAACGCGATGGCCATTCCATGCCGTTTCTGGTCTTTGACGGTGACAAGGCAGTGGGCGGGATCTGCATGTTCCTGGATCACAAAACCCTTGGCTTGCCAGTGGAACACGAAGCTCAATTCAGCGCTGATGATTTCCGCAAGCGGGGCGGTGTCGTGGAGATGGGACGTCTGGGCGTGATGCAACGCTATCGTCTGGAACGGGGACTGCTAACCGGCTTGTTCAAATGCGTGATCGAAACTGCTGCCGAACAGCGGGCGCATACGATCCTGAATGATAGCTTTACCTGGCAGATCAAGCTTTACTCCAAAATCGGTTTTGCCCCGATCACTGATGAACCCTATGCCTGCGAAGACAGCTCGACCGGTTATGGGCTGACAGCTCAGCCGCTGGCGATGGATCTGGCGCGGATGGTGCGGCTGGATCAGCAAAGCACCACCGGCAGCGAAGTGCGCGACACGCTGAATGACTACGTGATCGAGCGCTTTTTTAAGCTGCTGGCCGTGCAGGAAATTTTCCATCTGCGCCCAGCGGATACCAAACCTCAACCCTATGCGTATGAGGTAGTACATGCAGCCGAGTAATCCAAACCCAACCAAACCTTGGACCTTAGGAAGTATATTGAAAATGACCTCTCGAATCTGGATCAGCATAGGTGCCCTGGCGGTGATTTACGGGTTGACCGTCACCGGATGTAGCCCGGTCGCGGATGCCGACGGCACCCCGCGCATCAAGACCACCGCCATGGATCAACCCCGCCTGACTGAGGCCAGCGCGCTCTGGTCCGAAGAAAACGGTGCCTATGGCGATCCGTTCACCACCGGCAAAGCCGCCTATGACATTGCGCAACTGACCCATGATCCCAAATGGGCGCGCGAAGCGATCAGCCAGTTGGAAAAGGCGCGCAGCGAAATGCCGAATTTCCCTTCGGCCACCGCCTATCTTGGCTCGGCGCATGCCCTGATGGCACGTGACTATCCTTTGCAGGGCGCATGGCAGGCGCTGCCCGGCCCTGGCTTTGTGCGTATTTACCACGTGGAGCGGGCCGAAGCCTTGTTGTCCGAGGCCGTCGCCATCGACCCGACAGACCCGGTCGCGCGCCTGATCCGGGCTGCCACGATAATCGATATGCCCGGGGTTCTGGCCGATCATGACCTGGCTTTGGCCGATTTCGACCAATTGGCGAAATGGGAGGCCCAGCCAGAGCTGAACCCACAACACGCCGACGTGTTGCGCTCGGCCAAATGGCGCGGGGACTTTTATAGCGCATACACCCGCGTTCTGGCTGACCAGGGCAAGACCGAACAGGCCGCCACCTATCAGCAGAAACTCACCGCCTTCAAAAAGGAGTTCGAATAATGTCGAGCGAAAACAGAATTGCCATTACCGGGCTGGGCTTGGTGGGACCTTGGGGGACCGGTCTGGAGGGCCTTTGGGACGCACAGACCAACGGTACAGCCGGTTTCACCCCCTGTTCGCGCTACGATAATAGTCTGCCGGCGGCCGAGGCGCAAAAGCTTGACCTGCGTCGTATGCTGAAATCGGGGCAATTGTCGCGCGCGCCATTGGTCTCGCAATATGCGGTGGCAGCTACCCATCTGGCCGTCACGCAAGCGGATATGCTGCCGGAGCGCGGCACGAAAAATGGCGGTGTCGGTATCGTCTTTGGCACCTCAAACGGGCCGGGGGCGGCGACGCAGCAGATCTATGACGATCTGATCGACACAGGCCCCACTGGCGTTAAACCGCGTGTTTTTCAGGAAAGCGTGTTCAACGCGCCGGCGTCGCTGGTCAGCATCCATTTCGGCTTTGCCGGCCCGATCCAGGTGGTGCCCGCCGCCGGCTGCTCCGGCACCGCAGTGCTGTTTCAGGCGCAGATGATGCTGGCTCAGCCGGAGATTGAGGCGGTGATCGCCCTGTGTTCCGATGAAATGTGCGACGCAATCCAGAAAGGCCTGCGCGATCTGAAATGGCATGCCGATTACGATGGCCTGGGCGGTTTGACCGACGGGGCTGTTGCAGGTGAAGGTGCTGTGGCCATGATCTTGGAGCGCGCCACCCATGCTGAGGCGCGTGGTGCCAGGGTTCTGGCCGAGCTAGCGGGAGTTGGCCTGGCCAATGACGCCGCCGCACTGGGTCGCCCGGCCAAAGATGGCCGGGGACTGGTGGCTGCCATCGAAACTGCGCTTGAGGATGCGCAGACGCAGGCGGGACAGGTTGACATAATCCTGACTGGGTCTGCCGCCACCAAGATCGAGGATCAGCTGGAAAGCACAGCCATCACAACCGTGTTTGGAGAGGCAAGCCCGGTGCAAGGCAGTTCCAAACGCTCGACCGGATTTGCCATGGGCACCGCCGCGCTGGTGGAAATCGCCTTGGCCGTGGCGGCGATCAACCGTAACGCGACACCCGCCTCTGTTCCGGGCGAAACCGCCAATATTGACACCATACTTTGCAACGCCATCGGCCTGAACGGCCAGTTTGGCGCAACCCTGATCAAAGGAGTGGCAGCATGACCCAGACAGTTTGGATTTTCCCAGGCCAAGGGGCCCAATCGGCCCGGATGGCAACCAAGTTCATCGGACGCGAGACGTTTGAAACCGTGTTGGACATGATCGAGGATATCTCGGGCCAGCCGGTGCGCGCGTTTACCATCCAAATGGCTGACCCGGATCTGAAACGCACTGACCGGGCGCAGTTGGCGATCTTTGCCATGTCGAGTGCCATCGCTGCCTGCCTGCGCGAAGAAGGGTTGAGCCCCGCTTTTGTCGCCGGGCATTCGCTCGGCCATTTCTCCGCTCTCGCAGCGGTCGGCGCCTTGTCGCTTGAGGATGCGACGCAATTGGTCGTCGAACGCGGGCAGCTGATGCTGTTTTCCGGCGAACGTGTCGCCGGGGGCATGGGCGTGGTTCAGGGGCTGACGGCGGAAGTCGTGGCTGATGCCCTGAAAGAGGCCAAATTAAAGATCTGGCCCGCCAACTTGAACTTGCCTGAGCAAATTGTGGTTTCGGGTGCAGTTGAAGATCTCGAACCCGCTCGCGCCGTGTTGACTGCAAAGGGCGGCAAATGGGTGCCTCTCAATGTGTCCGGAGCTTTTCATTCGCCGCTTTTGGCCAATGAAGCGCGCGCATTTGCTGTTCGAATCAAGAAAACCGAATTTTCCACCCCGATTTGTCCGGTTCTGTCCAACAAGGATGGGTCAGTCATGCGATCGGCGCGGGACATTCAGGATGATCTGCTGTCCCATATGACTGGCCAAGTGAACTGGACAGCGGTGATGTCACAGATTGCTGATCAAACTCCTGCCAGCCTGATCGAAGTTGGCCCGGGCAAAGTGCTGACCGGCTTGATGCTGCGGTTCAACGCTGCGCTGAAACCCGCCAGCACCGAGGTTCCGGCCCTGATGGACCGCGCCATCACAGCGAACAAAACTCAAATGCAAGAGGTCGCGGCATGATCCCGCATATGTCTAATCGCGGCGCTGTTGTCACCGGATGCGGTGTCATCAACGCCATTGCCAATGATTTCAGCAGCTTCGGAGAAGCCATGTCGCGCGCCGAAAGTGGTCTTGGCGATATTTCCACCTTTCCCGCCAATGGGCTGCGCAATCCGCGTGCCTGCGAAGCCAAGGGATTTGATGCCGAGGCCATTCGGATCAAACGGGGCGACAAGCGTATGGATCGCAGTTCTGCCCTGACTTTGGCTGCTTTTGATCAGGCGATGGAGATGGCCCAGCTTGACCCAGCCACCGTCAATCCGCGGCGCGGCGCGGTTCTGTCGGGGTCTACCCTTGGAGGCGCGCGCACCGGGATGGACTATTATCGCGGTCAAAGGGCAGGCAAGCGCCGTCCCAGCACGCTGCGAGACTATTCGTTGCATTCGCCGGGCTACCGGCTGTGCATCGAAACCGGTTTTATGGGCCCCAATCTGGTCTATTCGACCGCCTGCACTTCGTCCAATCTGGCGCTTGCTACGGCGCAGGATCTGATCCGCGCGGGCAAGGCTGACGTGGTGCTGGTCGCCGGGTTTGACCCGATGTCCGAAGTTTCGGCCGCCGGGTTTTCGGTGATGCGCAACGTGTCGCCCGAGTTATGCCGCCCCTTTGACAAAGATCGTCAGGGGTTGGTTCTGGGCGAAGGCAGTGCGCTGATGATTGTCGAGGCCGAAGATTTTGCCGCCAAACGTGGTGCTCCGGTCATGGCCAAGCTGCGAGGCTACGGCCTGTCGTCAGACGCACATCACATGACTGCCCCAGATGTCACCGCGCAGGGGCCGATGGCTGCAATGCGCAAAGCGCTGGAAATGGGCGGCGCGGAGGCGACACAGGTCGATTTCATCTGCGCACATGGTACCGGCACCCTGCATAATGACGCGATTGAGGCCAAGGCCCTGCATGGCGTTTTGGGAGAACGCGCAGCCGAAGTGCCGACCGCTTCGATCAAGTCCATGGTCGGGCACACTCTGGGTGCGGCGGGCACGATGAACGCGGTCGCGGCCATGGCGGCACGGGCCAAGCACATCATCCCGCCCACTGTGAATTTCCGCGAAGCCGAAGCCAATAACCCGCTGTCCTGCGCGCCAGAGGCCCGCCCTGGCCCGCCCTCTTTGGTCTTGTCCAACACGCTCGGATTTGGCGGTTCTAACTGCTCGGTTCTGATGGAACTGGCCTGACACAAGAATCTGATGACATGAAAGACATGGTAACCACCTCGTATGACATTCAGGCCATCATGGCCCGTCTGCCGCATCGCTACCCGTTTCTGATGATCGACAAGGTTGATGAAAGCGGGCCGGGCTATGCGGTGGCGATCAAGAATGTCTCAATTAATGAACCCTTTTTTCAGGGCCATTTCCCAGATTACCCGATCATGCCCGGTGCGCTGATTACCGAAGCCGCGCTGCAAGCCTCAGCCTTTGTCGGGCAAACTAGGGACGAGACCGGCGATGCGCCGGATGCGTCGAACACGCGGTTCTTTTGTATCGGCTTCAACATGAAGTTTTCCGGCACCGTTCAACCCGGCGATCAACTGCGCATCGAGGTGCGCCTGATCAAACGCATTGGGTCAATGACCAAGGTCAAAGCCCGCATTTCCACTGATAACGGCCTGGTCGCGACTGGCGATATGAACCTGGCCACAGCCCCCAAGGAATACTGACATGAACAAGATTAGCATATTTTCCCGCGCGCTTTGCCTCGCCTCTTTTGCGGCTTATGGGCCGGTGGTGGCTATGGCGGTACTGCCCGTCACACCTGTGATCGCACAAACCGCATTGGAAAGCGCGATTGCGCTACATGATGCGGGTCGCGCCGGTGATACCGGGGCAACCGCACAAGCGGTCGAGGCGTTCCTTGAGCTGATGAAAGCCGAGCCGGGCAACGCCATGTCGGTTGCCTATCTTGGGTCCAGCTATGCGATCATGGCACGTGACAGCCGCTCAGTCGCCGACAAGGTGCGCTTTACCAATCGTGGACTGCGTTTTCTGGATCAGGCCGTGGCCATGGCTCCAGACGACTTCACCGTCCGTTTGATCCGCGCCAGCGTCGCCGGAAACCTGCCCGCCATGTTTGGCCGCAGCGAAACTGCGATTGAAGATGGGATCGCGCTGGACAAGATCTTTGGCGCGGTGCAATCCCCGGCCATGGCCCCACATATGATCGGTATCTATGACATGCTGTCCGAACAGGCCGCAGATCAGGGCGATTGGGCAACCAAAGCCGCCGCAGCTCGCAAATTGGCGGGGTCTTGATCATGGGTCAGATCTCGCTCAGATCGGTCTGCCGCACCTATGCCAGCGAAGCCTTTTCGCTGACGGTGTTGGACGCGGCTGATCTGGATATCCCCGACAACGCTTTTGCGGTGATTTGCGGCCCCTCCGGGTCAGGCAAATCCACGCTGCTGAACATGATCGGCGCGCTGGATCGCCCCGATAGCGGCACAATCACCATTTCGGGCACCGATATCGCCACGCTGAACGAAAAGCAGCTGGCAAAGTTCCGCAATGAAACCATCGGCTTTGTGTTCCAGAGTTTTCACCTGTTGCCGGTGCTTACGGCGGTGGAAAACGTCGCCTGGCCGCTCTATTTCCAAGGGGTCAAACGACGCGAGCGTATGGAGATTGCACGCGAAAAACTGGCTTTGGTGGGTTTGTCTGAACATGCCAACAAACTGCCGGGCAAGCTCTCGGGTGGGCAGCGTCAGCGCGTTGCTATTGCCCGGGCGCTGGTCTGCAATCCGCGCATCATTCTTGCCGATGAACCCACCGCCAACTTGGATCGCAAAACTGCGCAGGGGGTTTTGGATCTGATTAGTGATCTGAACGCCCATCATGGGGTCAGTTTTCTCTGCGCCACGCATGACAATCTGGTTGTCGAGCATGCGCGCCAGATCATCAGCCTGAGTGAGGGCAAATTGCATATGCAAGAGGTTCTCAACCTGAGCGAGGTGGCCCAACATGCTTGATCTGTTTTACATCGCGGCGCTGAACATTTTCCGCAATGCACGCCGATCCACCATCACCATTCTGTCCATAGCGGTCGGTTGCTGCGCCCTGACCTGTTTTGGTGCCTTTATCAACTTTACCTTTGAAGGCCTGCGCGAAACCACCATCCGTACCCAGCTGGGCCATATGCAGATTTATGCCGAAGGTTATTGGGAAAAACACGTTTCCGATCCGGCCTCGGTCATGATCCATGACGTCTCCACACTGGAAACCGCGCTGGAAGGGATCGAAGGTGTTTCGACCGTCACTCATCGCGTCAGCTTTTCCGGGATAGGCACAACCGGGCAGGCCTCAGTCAATATGTCAGTCACCGGCGTTGACCCGCTGCGCGAGATGGATTTCGCCGATTTTGAGATCGTCGTCAAAGGGCGCAACCTGCTGCCCGGAGATACTCAGGTCGGTGTGATCGGTGACGAGTTGGCCAAAGGGCTGGAGGCACAGATTGGCGATTGGGTCACTGTGATGACCACCTCGCTGGACGGCATGCTGAACGCGGTGGACTTTGAGATTGTGGGCATCGTGCGTACAGGATCGACCGAATATGACAGCGTTTTTGCCAAAGTGCCCAGCGATCTGGTGCAAACCGTCATGGACACCACTGCCGTGGAACGGGTTGTGGTGATGTTGGACAACACTGCTGATCTGCCGGCTCAGCGCCCGGAAATCGACGCCACAATCGCTGCGTTGCCCGAAGCTTATGAAACCCGCCAATGGAACGAACTTGCCGGGTTCTATGAAGCGGTTGTGTCGCTCTATAACGGGCTTTTCCGCATCTTTTCCGGCATCGTTGCGGTGGTGGTGATGTTCTCGGTCGCCAATACCATGACCATGGCGGTCTTTGAACGCATGGGGGAAAGCGGCGCGCTGCGTGCCATCGGAGCCACCCAAGGTACCACCATGCAGATGTTTCTGAACGAGGGTCTTTTCATTGGGCTGCTGGGCGGCACGGTTGGGGTGATCTTGTCACTGCTCATTTCCTGGGGGATCGAGATGATCGGGGGCATTCCAATGCCGCCTCCGCCCTCCATGTCACAAGGCTATCAGGCCTTCTTACTCATGACACCGGCTGTGCTGGCAAAAGGCTTTGTCGTCTCGGTCGCCGCTGCGCTGGTGTCTTCCATTTACCCTGCTTGGGCTGCGTCCCGTGTCAATATTGTAGAGGCTTTGCAAAAACCATGCTGAAATCCATCATCAAACCCGCCCTTGTCGCTCTTTCCATGTCTGTCGCAGCCGTCGGTGCGTGGGCCGCAGACGGAGCCGCCCTGCTGCGCAAAGTGGATGACATCCGCGCACCCGGAGCGAATTTCACATTCGATCTGACGCTGAATTCCGGCGGCAAGACTGAGAAGATGGAAGTGTCGGTGCAAAATTCCACCAAGGGACTCGTTCGTTACACCAAGCCGACCAAAATGGCCGGTCGATCCATTCTGTTTGTAGACAAGAACATGTGGGTCTTTGTTCCTGGAACCCGCCGCGCATTGCGCATTTCGCCGCAGCAACGTGTGTTGGGCGGTGTGTCGTCTGCTGATGTCGCGCGCACCGTTTATTCCAGCGATTACAAGG
This sequence comes from Phaeobacter sp., assembly GCF_022825805.1. GTDB lineage: Bacteria > Pseudomonadota > Alphaproteobacteria > Rhodobacterales > Rhodobacteraceae > Phaeobacter. Next base: position 3,317 of record NZ_JAJDWC010000062.1, on the reverse strand, counting down.
TTGTCAGCACATCTGGCAGCGGCAACGCAATCGTGCTGCAACTGACTCCCAAGACCAAATCCGCCGCTTACGCGCGTATTGATCTGACTGTGACCAGTTCCGGTGCCCCAAAGCAGGCTGTGTTTTATGCAGGCGGTGGCCGCAAGCTGAAAACGATGCATTTTGGCGGCTACAAGTCGGTTTTGGGCGCAAGCCGCCCGACCCAACTCAAAGTGGTTGATCATCTCGAAGGCGGCAAGGTGACCACCATGACCTATAGCAGCTTCAAAAAGGCCAAGACACCGGCCGCTTGGTATCAGCCCAACAATTTGAGCCGCTTGTAACCCATCGCGACACGACCCCGCCCCAATAGACCTTATTCGAAGATTTGACATGACGTTGTTTCGACAGTCAGCAACAGCTTTGACGACAAGTCTGGCCCTGCTTGCCACTGGCCCTGCCTGGGCTTCGGAACTCCAATTTGATCTGATGGGGCGGGTCAGCCTTTACGGGAAACGCGCCAATTTGGTAGCAACTGACCTGGTGCCGAACCCGGACGCATCGGGCTACCAAGATGCGCTGGCCGGGATGTCAGGTGTGATGGGGGCGAAACTGAGCTACGGGCGCTTGAGCCTGGCCACACAGTTTCGTGCCGAAGCGCGAGACGGGCAGGTCGAAACCTTTACGGATGAAGCCTATGCCGAGTTGCTCTTGGGTGAGTCACTGTTTTTGTTCGGCGGGCGGAGCATTTTGTCATACGGGCAGGCCTATGGTCTAAACCCAGCTGACATTCTGCACGATCCCCTAGCCGAAAACAGGATTTTCCCGTCAGGACAGGCCCGCAGCGACGTGGAAGGGACCGAGATGATCGGTGCGGATATGTTGTTTGACAACGGCTCCAGCTTTTCGCTGATATACGCACCGGATCGCGAAGACCCACGATTGGGCATCAAAGAAGATTTTGCAATGTTGCGGTTTTCCGGCCTGATAGCGGGCGGGGCAGGCGATTATTCTGTGGCGCTGATTGACGGAAATCGACCGGGCGCTGCATTGTCCTTCAGTTGGGGGATTGGCGATGCCTCTGTCATCTATATGGATGCCGCGTTCCGCAAAGGCCGCGAAAAACAAGCCATTTCGGGCACTTCTCCCTTGGGCCATCTGTTGCTGGAAACGAGGGAAACCGGCAAGATCCACCCATACGCTACCTTGGGGTTTGGCTATACTTTTGGTAACGGGCTTTCGCTGAACGCAGAATACACCCGGGATGCGGGAGGGTATTCTGACAGTGAATGGTACCGGATCGTGGATGCGCTTGACACGACCACACCGGCCCAATCCACCGTGCATGGTCAATCTTTGAACCAGCTCAACGGTTTGCTGAACCACTATACGCTGCGGCAGAACTACGGATTTCTACGTGTCAGCCATGACAATCTGTTTGGCAAAGCCGTTAGTGGCGAAGTGACGGTTCTGCACGGATTGGACGATGGCTCCGGAAGTTTGGGGCTACGCCTGGAAATGACATTGGGGGATCGGGCAACGCTCGGCCTGACAACCACACATAAATACGGTGGGGAGAACAGTGAGTTCACCCTGCGTCCTGAGGGTGATGCCATCGCCATCTATACCACAATGAAGTTCTGACCATGACCCTGATTGCGACACCGACCAACGGAACCAAAGTCCTTCCCATTCGTGAGCAGCAAAGCAAAAGGCTGAACTGGCCAGGAGGCACAGCCCAACTACACATGCAGCGCTTGCTGTCAAATTACCGGCTGCCTTCTCATTTGTTGGATCATCTAACCAAACGCGACAGGCAAAGGCTTGAGCGTAGTCCACGGCCGGACAAAACACATCGGGCTTTGGCCGCACGGATCGAGTTGCGGCAGATGCTGGGGAATGTGTTGGATATGCCTGGACCAGAGATCAAGCTGGTCAATGATAGCGAGGGTCGGCCCGGTCTGCATCCGCGCTATGGAGTATCGCGTGACGCGCTGGACTTTTCCATCAGTTACGGAGCCTTTGGCTTTGCGGTTTGCATCACGGCGGGCCGTCGTGTTGGATTGGATATCGAACGTTTCAGTCCCAAGCAGGCCGATAGTTTTGACAAGCTCTTTGGCAGTCGTCAGTCGCGCCGTGCGCAGACGCATTTCATCCCGCAAGAGCTTTGGACACGCATGGAAGCCTATGGCAAAATGCATGGAGAGGGGTTGGATTATGGAATGCAGAAACTGTTCAAGATCGCCATGAATCCTGCCGAAGCTCCGATTCCCTGCCACTTTCTTGACTTTCGTATGGGGGTCGGTGTTTCGGCATCGGTGTGTCTAAGCGGTCCGGAGGCCGGTACACCGAGTTTGTGCCATGTATAGACCGTTTAACGGCCACAGGTGAGTTTGTGTCAGATCAAACCCATCTGGGTTGCTTTGGTTACAGCTTGGGCTAGGGTCACACTATCAAGTTTGACTCGCGCCATCTTGAGGTACGATCGCACCGTGTGTTCGGACAAGGATAGGATGATGGCAATCTCGGAATAGGATTTCCCGAGGGACGTCCACTTCAGACACTCATATTCGCGCGGTGACAGATGTGGCACATCTCCAGCTTCGGCAAAGGCCTCTGAGACACCTTTCATGTGGAGATCATGGGCCAACATCTGCAATTGGCCACCGTTCTTTGCGATGAAGGTACGAAAGGCGTCATCGTCGAGGTAAGAGTTGAGTGACAAGACGCTTCGCCGTCCGACCTCATCCTCGTAGGGAATTGAGTATCCGCTTTGTCCGATCTTGAAGTCTCTGGATTTGCTCAAAAAATCAAGTTCTGGGTCCGCTAGATCCAGATCGGACCAGAGGAAAGCCTTTTTTGCGACAGTTGCCGCTTTCAAGATCGGGTCGCTCGCGACCAAGTTGTTGAGCAAATAAAATGTCACCCATTCCGGCGGGTAAGTGGTTCTTACGAAGGGATTGTCCATCTGGGCGGAGACGCTTTTCATTAGGTGGAAAGTGACGAAGTCAATTTCGCAACATCCCTGTAACACCGCTATCGCATCCGCCACGCTGTTGGACAGCAACAGGTCATTCAGTACGCTCTCATAATCAAACGGCACGGCACAGTCACTCCTTAACCGATATTTCCCAAGTGACTTTTGGTTTGTGCATAGCGTAAGGTGATTGGCGCAATGCGGCAAGCAATCTGTGCCGTTTGTGTCGCTAACAAGCGATATGTCCGGTGTAGGTAACATGCGATCTGTCCGGTTTTATCATGTCTCCGAAAGGAGGCGTTATGAAGCGGACAGAAGTGTTACAGGAAGTTCGACTTATGAAGTTCGAAGACGTGTATTC
>NZ_JAJDWC010000160.1 GCF_022825805.1 Phaeobacter sp. | reverse complement strand
CGCCAGCAGGTTGGTCTGGAAGGCGATGTCGTCAATCACGCCGATGATCTGCGAGATATGGGTGGAGGATTGTTCGATCTCGGTCATCGCCGACACCGCGTTTTGCACCACTTCGCCGCTGTTTTCGGCCTCTTGCTTGGCTTCCTGCATGATGCTTTCGACGCTGCGGGCGCCTTCGGCGGCGGAGGTCACGCTGGCGGTCATCTCGTCCAGCGCGGCGGCGGTCTGCTCCAGGGTGGCCGCCTGGCTTTCCGTGCGGCTGGACAGATCGTCCGAAGCCTGGCTGATTTCACCGGCGCCGTTGCGAATGCTTTCCGCAGTATCAATAACCTGCGTCACCGTCCCGCTCAGCGTTTCCGCCGTTTGGTTGAAGTTCTGGCGCAGCTTTTCGTGATGTGGCGGGAAAGGCTCTGTAATGGCTTGGGAGAAGTCGCCGCTGGCCAGTTGCATCAGCCCGCAGCTCAGCCGCTCCACCACAGTTTCCTGTTCTTGCTGCTGGGCCTGGCGTTCTTCTTCGGCGGCTTTGGCGTTTTTCAAATCGCCTTGCAGGCTGCGCAGCTGTTTGCCGATGTCTCCGATCTCATCGTTGCGATCAGCCTCGGTGATGTCATGGTCCAATTCGCCTTGTGCAACCTCTTCGATTCGATTGCAGACGCTGCCAATTGGACGCGTGACAGATCTGGCAAACAACCAGCCTGCCAAAGACATAATTCCGGCCAGAACGATGGATGCGGCCAGCAGTTTGGTCCGCTCGGCCACCACAGGCGCCAGCAGTTCATCCAGGTCTTGTTCGGCGACGACCGCCCAATCGGCACCATTGATGTCAACAGGTGTGGAGAAGGACGCAACATGATGGCCGTTGCTGCCAATTACATCCGGGTAAAACTGCGCCTCACCACCCAAAGCTGCGGTAATCTGAGGGCTCGCCTCCATTTCGCCAAGGACTTTGAAGCCATCCTCTGCGTGGGCATTGCTGCGGGCACGCAGATCTTGTCCCACGACAAAAACATCCAGCGTTGCTTGGGCTGCGTTGATTGGATTCACAATCTCAGTGATGAGATCGACCGGGATTTGGATCGCCAGAACCCCGCGCAATCTGTTTGCGATGTCGAAAACCGGTGTCGCGACAAAGGCCGCTGCCGCCCCATTACTGGGCGCGTAGGCACGCATGTCGGCAAAATAGACGTCACCTTGCTTCAGCTTGATGGCTGCCTGAAACGCTTCGCCCAGGCCAGAACTTGCATAGGCGCCATCAATCATATTGGTCGCGTAGTCGGCCTCTTTGAAGACCGAGTAGACCAGATCGCCCTCTGTGTTGATCAGAAAGACATCGTAATAGCCCTTGTTGGCCATCAGGGACGTAAACCCAGGGTGAAAGCGTTCATGATGCAGGTGATACGGGGACTGTCCCTCTGCCCGGTCGAGCAGATGTTTCTCTCCAGTCGGGTGGGGGTTGTCCTCAATATAGGCTTGGCGCAGAACCTTTGCGGGATCGCCCTCGATCCCACGCCAGGTCGCGGAGAATGTTTCCAGAGCAGAGGCAGTTGCTGGCGACGCGGCGACGGTTTTTGCATCAGCGTTGATGCTGGCCATCAGCGCTTGCAAGGCTTTGCTGCGGTCATGGGTCATTGCGTTGAACTGCTGTTCGGCACTGTTGATCGCAGCGCGTTCAAACGCCAATGAGCTGAGGGTGACAAAGACCGCCGTCAGCAACAATCCGAAGCCGACAACGAAGAGTGGCAGTTTGTACGCTAGGCGGAGAGCTGGCATGGCTTTCATAGGGTACTCCAATTCACAGGCAGGGGCCGGGCACTCGGCTCCTCATCTAGCTAGTCATGAAGATCAGGAGTTAATTTGAGGCTTACGCGGGCCTCGTTTTTTGACGGGAAAGTCAACTTTAAAACCTGTTTTCCGATCGAATTGCGCACCGGTTGATTCCGCGCATACGCGAGGCGACCGAATCCGAACGCCTCCTGTGCAGCGTAGGGTTGTTAATCTTGGCGTTTGTTCGCGGGCGGGTGTGCGGATCTGTGCGCAGCGGTGTTTGGCGATCCTGAACCGCCTGTTTTCTAGCGGTGATTCCAAATGCGGTTTTTCAGCTGTCTCAATTTTTCTGAAATTTCGATTGGTTTTTGCGGCCAAATACCCTGCTGAAACCTGAGCACACCGCACAGGGTGGCAATCAAATGTTAAGGCCCGAGGGCTATCCCTAGAGCATCGACTTGAAACCTGTCGCCGACCACGGGGGTGCGAATCGCTGATTATGACGACGGAAACACAAAAACATATTTTGGACCTGCCAAATGCCTTCTCCGACCTTGAGCCGTTGATTGCATTTCTGCGCGGGGCACGCACTCAGGCTGTGGAGATTGATTGCAGTAATGTGGCGGTCATGCCGTCTCGCTGCTTGCAGCTTCTTTTAAGCGCTGAACAGCAGTGGCGCTCTGAAGGCCTTGGTTTTTCAGTTGCCAACATAAGCGAAGGGTGCCGGAAATCGCTCACTCTTCTCGGGCTTGAGCCCAACCGTTTTGAAGACGAGGAAACAGCATGAAAACGAAAGTTCTGGCAATCGACGATTCCCGTACCATCCGGAATCTCCTGGCCGCCGCTCTGGAAGAGGCGGGATTTGAATACCACTGTGCCGTGGACGGCCGTGAAGGTGTCGACATGTATCCCGACGTCGCGCCGGATGTTGTGATCACTGACATCAACATGCCTAACCTCGACGGATTTGGTGTGATCGAAGAGCTGCGCGGCGATGATATCAACTCCAAAGTGCCGATTCTGGTTCTGACCACGGAAAGCGCACCAGAGCTGAAGGCGCGGGCCCGCAACGCGGGTGCAACAGGTTGGATCACCAAGCCGTTTGATGACGCCTCGTTGATCTTCGCGCTGAAGCGCGTGACCGGAGCGGCTGCATAAAATGGCGGGGTCGATCCAGGATACATTCTTTGAGGAGTGCGAAGAGCTCCTCGAAGCGATGGATGAGGGTCTGACTGCCATCGAGGGTGGCGATCATGACTCCGAGGTCGTAAATGCGGTCTTCCGAGCGGTCCATTCGATCAAAGGGGGCGCGGGCGCGTTCGGATTGGATGAACTCGTTGCATTTGCGCATAAATTTGAAACGGTCTTTGATGAAGTTCGTGCAAACCGGCTGGGGTTGGACACCAAACTGATCCAGCTTCTGCTGCGCTCAAGCGACCATCTGAGCGATCTTGTTTCGGTTGCGCGCGACGGTGGTTCCACAGACGAAGCGCATCATGATGTGCTGATCTCTGCCCTCGAAGAATATATCGAGGAAGAAGAAGAAGAGTTGGTGTTCCAGCCCATGGGGTTGGGCGGTGCTTTCGAAGCCAGCCCGATCGAGGCGGAAAAAGAGCGCACCTACAACATTCGCTTCCACCCGCTGAAAGACATGTATGGAACCGGAAATGAGCCGTATTTCCTGTTTCAGACACTCGCAGACCTTGGCACGCTTGAGGTGCAACTCGATGATAGCGAGTTGCCTGGATTTGACAGTGTCGACACCGATGAAAGCTACCTCACTTGGAAGCTGACTTTGACGTCGACGGAATCGAAATCCGCCGTTGAAGCCGTCTTTGAGTTTGTGGAGGGCCTCTGTGAGCTGTCGATCGAATCCGACAGTGATGCTGAGGACGAAGCCAATGCATTGGCTGCGCTTGACGCAGCTTTCGGGGTCATGCCCGAGGAAGGCGGTGATCAGGTGGCTGCCCCTTTTGAACCACCGGTCTCAGCCGCTGAACCCGTGGCTGAACCGGCCGTCGCGGAGACGGCTCCGGCTGCTACAAAAGCAGCCGCGCCGAAAGCTGAGGCCGCCAAATCCGGACCAAATCCGACCCTGCGTGTTGACCTGGAGCGCGTGGATCGCCTGATCAACGCTGTTGGGGAGCTGATCATCAACCATTCGATGTTGGCGCAACAAATTGCCAATCTCGACGTGGCAGATCTGCGTGATGTGGAAACCGAGCTGGAAGGGTTTAAAAATCTGGCACGTGACATCCAGGAAGGTGTGATGTCGATCCGTGCTCAGCCGGTGAAGCCGTTGTTCCAGCGTATGGCGCGTATCGTTCGCGAAGCGTCTGCGGCAACGGGTAAAACCGCCAAACTGGTCACTGAGGGTGAGGCGACTGAGGTCGATAAAACCGTGATTGAACGGTTGTCTGATCCGTTGACCCACATTCTGCGGAACGCCGTTGATCACGGGATTGAACAGCCCGAGGATCGTGAAGCCGCAGGCAAAGGTCGGGCGGGTGAAATTCGCCTCACGGCGTCGCATCGCTCCGGCAGCGTCTGCATCGAAATCAAAGATGACGGTGCAGGGGTCAACAGGCCGCGGGTGAAACAGATTGCGATCGACAAAGGTCTGATCCCTCCAAATGCAGAGCTGTCCGACAGCGAAATCGACAACCTGTTGTTTTTGCCGGGCTTCTCAACCGCGAAGGAGATTTCAAACCTCTCCGGTCGCGGGGTTGGCATGGATGTTGTGAAAAACGCCGTGACAGCACTTGGGGGGCGTATCAACATCAGCTCGACCCCAGGCAAGGGATCGACCTTTACCATCATTCTGCCCCTTACGTTGGCGGTTATGGATGGGATGGTTGTTTCCGTCGCGGATCAGACCATGGTGGTTCCAATCACATCGATCGTCGAAACGATGCGTGGCAGCGACGACATGGTCAACAACCTCGGTGCTGATGGCACGTTGTTGTCGATCCGTGGCAACTTTGTCCCGGTTTGCGATGTCGGTGCGGCCCTTGGCCTGGAAACATCGGGCCATGACCAACCACCCGGCGTTTACCTGCTGGTTGAAACAGAGACTGGTCAACGCAGCGCGCTCGCCGTGGATGACATCCACGATCAGCGGCAGGTCGTCATCAAGAGCCTTGATGGTGTGTGTGGGAACATCCCGGGCGTGGCTGCTGCGACGATCCTGGGGGACGGCAAAATCGCCATGATCCTTGATCCCGAGAGTATTCTTGCGGCTTCGCCTTCTGCGGCCGCGTTCGACACAGAGCGGAGAATGAACAATGCAATCGCAAGCTGAAGCAAAATATGACGATCCCGAAGTAAAACACGCCCAGCACAGCGAGTTTGTCAGTTTTACCGTCGCGAGCCAGGCGTTCTGTCTGAAAATCACCCAGATCCGTGAGATCCGTCGCTGGTCTCCGGTCACCATTCTGCCGCATGCGCCGGCAGATGTGCTGGGGGTTATGAACCTGCGGGGTGCGGTGATCCCGATTTATGATCTGTCCGCCCGCTTTGGCCTGCAACAAACCGAAGCCAGCGAGCGCAACGTCGTGATCGTGGTGTCGGTGCACGGCAAACCCGTGGGGCTGCTGGCAGAATCCGTGTCGGAAATCATTTCGATCAACCCGGACGATATCCAGGATACGCCACCGGTCGATAGCCGCAATACCATGGATTATATCCAAGGGATCATCTCTCACGAAGATACCATGGTGCGGATTATCAACCTGGATGCTGTGATTTCGGTACCGGAGCAGGTGCTCTCGTGACCATCGCAAGCCAAATCGATACGCGTGGCGATGGCTTTACGCTGTCCGATAAGGATTTCGAGGCTATTGCGGAGTTCGCGCATAAAAACTTTGGCCTGGCAATGTCCAGCAGTAAGAAACCGTTGGTTTCTTCACGCTTGGCACGGCGCTTGCGAAAGTTGAACTTCTCCAATTTCAGCGCGTATCTGCAGGAATTGAATGGTCCGAACGCCGACAGTGAACGCAGTGAACTGCTGTCATTGCTGACCACGAATGTGACGCAGTTCTTTCGGGAGCCGCATCATTTTGACACCCTGCGCAACGATGTGCTGCCTCCGGTTTTGGAGCGGGCACGACGTGGGGACCGTGTGCGGATCTGGTCTGCGGGCTGTTCAAACGGGCAAGAGCCTTACACCATCGCCATGGTGCTCAAAGAGCTTTGTCCTGACGTTGAAAAGCTGGATGTCAAAATCCTGGGGACCGATATTGACCCCGTGGTTGTGCGCAAAGCGTCGTCTGGCCAGTATTCCTCCGAGGAGCTGTCGCAAATCCCGAAGGAGTATAGCAGCTACTTCAGCTTGCAAGGGCAGATCGGGACCATCCGTGATGACCTGCGTGCGTTGTTGACCTTCGGCGTTTTGAACCTGATCGAACCGTTTCCATTCAAAGGAAAGTTCGATGCGATCTTCTGCCGGAATGTGGCCATCTACTTTGACACGCCGACCCAGCAAAAAGTGTGGCACGCGTTCCAGCGCAGCCTGAACCCAGGCGGTTACCTGTTTATCGGGCATTCTGAACGAATGTCCGGACCTGCGGCGGATGCGCTGCAGACTGCGGGGATTACCACCTATGTGAATTCTCCTGCCGGTGGGAATTCTTGATGCATCCGGCACCAAAAGAGAAAACGAGGAACTAAACATGAGCTTGAGAGACTCACTGCGCGTGATGGTCGTGGACGATATGTCCACCAGCCGTGGTATTTTGACCCAGTGTTTGGATGAGCTTGGCATCAAAAACTACATGGTTGAAAACAAAGGCCAATCCGCTTTTCAAACCCTTGTAGCCAACCCTGTGCATCTGGTTTTGTCCGACTACAACATGCCGGGTATGGACGGATTGGGACTGCTAAAAGCCCTCCGGGAGCATCGTGTCACCCAGCGAGTGGGATTCATTCTGGTAACTGGCAAACCCACGCCTGAAATCGTGGAGGTTGGCCGTCGACTGGCGATGAACAACATCATTCGCAAACCATTTACCGTTGCGACCATGAAGCAGTCGATTGAACAAGTGGTCGGCCGTCTATGAACATGCAGGCGCCGACTCCGCCCAAAGGCCATGGGATTGCTGATCTCTGTGACGTGTCTCAGGCTGAAATGCTGCGTCTGTTGAAACAGGTGCAGGAGCTGGAGGACATCGTACTGACAGTTTTCGAACGTGGCGATGCACCTACTCGGGCTGAACGGCAATCCCTGCAAGACTTTGATCTGGTTATCCAGACATTGGCGGCAATGGGTAAGTTCTACGGAGAGACGGGTCGACTTGCCAAGGAAACTGATGGCCTGAACCTTCAAGCTGCCAGTGAGGTTGTCACCTTGCATAAGCTACGAGATCGGCTCTCTGATCCTGAAGCAGCACGACAAGGCTGAGCTTTGTTTGATTGCGATTTGAAACGCCGCCATTTAGGCGGCGTTTTGTTTTTTCGCTTCGATGTAGTGGGTATACCGCACTCACCCCAAAACCCGAAATTTTTCGTGTGTTATGACCCTGAAGTTGTCTGAGACCTGATCTCGGAATGTTTTCCACTCTTTGGGGATGGTTTCGCGGAAGAATCTCAGGATCGCATCGGCGAATTGCTT
>NZ_JAJDWC010000139.1 GCF_022825805.1 Phaeobacter sp. | reverse complement strand
GGGCAAGACTGCCTTGATGAACTCCCACTCCAGATCGCTCATGTCCGAACGCGCCATTTTCACACCCCAGCATGTTGTTTTGCTGGAAATGAAGCACAAGCCAATACGAATGATAAGGAATTTATAGGTGTGCTGCCTAGCAAATCGGAGACAGGGTTGCTTTGTCGCAGGTGCTCAATTTTTCGACAGCGGCCTGTGAACGGTAGAAATCGCATTTGACTATTGACGGTCTGGCGCGCGAAGGTAGCCGAAAACAGGGAAGTGAAACGACAATGAATGCGCCCAAACGGCTCGGTGGTGGAAGGTAAATGTCCCCTCTGCTGACTGTTGAAAACCTTAGTATCGGGTTTGGCCGGGGTGAACCGGTTGTGCGGGACGTCAACTTTTCTGTGTCCCCAGGAGAAACGCTTGCGCTTGTCGGCGAGAGCGGCTCCGGCAAGACCATCACCTGCCGATCTGTGCTAAAAATTCTGCCCAAAGCGGCGGACATTCGCAGCGGCGCGTTGATATGGCGGGGCGCGCAGCAGACCGAGGAGCGGGATCTGCGGGGCCTCAACGAAAGCCAAATGCGCAAGATCCGCGGCAATGAGATCGCGATGATCTTTCAGGAGCCGATGCGGTCCCTGTCCCCGTTGCACCGTATCGGCAACCAGGTGGCAGAGGTGCTGTGGCTGCACCAGGGCCAAAGCGAGGCGAGCGCCAAGAAAACGGTGCTGGAGTGTTTTGAAAGGGTTGGTTTTCCCGACCCTGAGCGCACCTATAAGTCCTATCCGTTCGAGCTGTCCGGCGGCATGCGGCAACGCGCGATGATTGCCATGGCCATGGTGGCCAAACCGGATTTGTTGATTGCGGATGAACCGACAACTGCGCTGGATGTGACCACTCAGGCGCAGGTTCTGGGTCTGATGAAGGATCTGCAGCGCGAAACCGGCATGGCGATGATCCTGGTCACCCATGATCTTGGCGTCGTTGCCAATATGGCCGAACAGGTCGTCGTGATGCACAAAGGTCGGGTGATGGAAGCTGGCAGCGCCAAAGCCATTCTGGGCCAGCCAGCGCATCCTTACACCAAAGCCTTGTTCGACGCGGCGCCGCAAATTCCGGCAAAACCGAAGCTGGCGCCCACCCTGCCCCGTGACGATCTCATCCTTGATATGAAAGAGGTGTCCAAGACCTATACGTTGCGCGCAGGCAAGCGATGGTCGGCCCCCACTCAAATTCAGGCCTGCATCGGACTGAACCTGTCTGTCACGCGCGGCAAGACGCTGGCGATTGTTGGCGAGAGTGGCTCTGGCAAGACAACAGCTGCACGCATCGCACTTGGCGCTGAATTGCCCGATCCCGGTGGCGAGGTGCTGTTTCGGGCCAAGGCAGAACGCCGACAGATCAAAGTCCACGAAATGGACCGGGTCACGCGCACGGCGTTTCAGCGGTCTGCCCAAATGGTGTTTCAGGATCCCTATTCCTCTTTGTCACCCCGAATGCGGGTGCAAGATGCAATGGTCGAGCCCATGGAAATCCATCGCATCGGCGACCGCACCAGCCGCAAAGCGCGCGCAGCAGACATGCTGCGCCTTGTTGGCCTGTCACCCGACATGCTGCTGCGCTATCCGCATGCATTTTCCGGTGGGCAGCGTCAGCGCCTGTCGATTGCCCGCGCACTGATGCTGGATCCGTCGTTGATTGTTTGTGATGAGCCGACCTCAGCGCTGGACGTATCGGTGCAGGAACAGATCCTGCAACTCCTCGAAGAGATCCAGGAGCAGCGGAACCTGTCCTATCTGTTTATCAGCCATGATCTGGCCGTTGTGGCGCGGATCGCGGATGAGGTCGCTGTGATGCGCCGTGGGATGGTGGTGGAACAAGCGCCGCCAGATACATTGTTTTACAACCCACAACACCCCTACACCAAAGCTCTGATCGCGGCCCAACCCGAGCCCGATATTGCACGCCCCATCAATCTCAAACTGGTCGCTCAGGGAGCAGGATCTCCCGACAGTTGGCCGGATCGCTTCAAATTCTCCGACGTCACGGCGCCGCCGCTGGTGCAAGTGGAGCCTGGACATAAGGTACGCTGCCATGTTTAACCTGCGCATTTCACTCTCTGCATTGGTGAAAACAGCCACACTGGCCCCGCTGTTTGCATCTGCGGCAGCTGTGGTCGCATTGGCAGGCCCGACCGTTCAGGAGAGCGCTTTTTGGAGTGCTGAGGTCAGCTCTGGCGATTTACCCGCCGCCGCAGACCGGATCCCGGACACGCCCCTGGTGGTTGATCTGCAGGCCAAAGGCCGCACACTCGGCGAACAGGGCGGCACTCTGAACACCATGGTGACACGGTCGAAAGACATTCGTCAGATGGTTGTTTACGGCTATGCCCGCCTCGCAGGCTATGACGAGCAATATCAGCTGCAGCCGGACATCCTGCTTGGCTACGAGATCGAAGACAACCGCCGCTTCACTCTGAAACTGCGTCCCGGCCACCGCTGGTCAAATGGCGATCCGTTCACCTCGGCTGATTTCAAATACTGGTGGGAGGATGTGGCCAACAACCCCCTCCTGAACCCTACGGGCGCCCCCGATTACCTGCGGGTCAACGGTGAGCTGCCGACCGTCAGCTTTCCGGATGCGACAACGGTCGTTTATGAATGGTCAACCCCAAACCCGAGCTTCATGCATTCGCTGGCGCAGGCCGCGCCACCGTTTATCTACCGCCCGTCGGCCTATCTGAAACAGTTCCACGCCGACTATGCGGATGCTGAAAAACTGGCCGAAGAAGTCGATTACGCGCGGGTCAAAAGCTGGGCAGCGCTGCACAACAAACTCGACAATATGTATAAGTTCGACAATCACGAATTGCCGACCTTGCAGCCCTGGATCAACGCCACCTCCGGAAAGAAAATTCGCCACCAGTTCGTGCGAAACCCCTTCTACCACCGGATCGACAGCAACGGCGTGCAGCTGCCCTATATCGACACCGTCGAGATGGAGATCGTCGCAGGCGGGCTGGTCGCCGCCAAGACCAACGCCGGCGAAGCGGATCTGCAAGCCAGAGGCCTTGGGTTCCGCGACATTCCGATCCTGCGCAAAGGTGAAAGCGATGGGGCCGACTACAAAACCTATCTGTGGGGCAACGGAACTGCATCCCAGATTGCGATTTACCCCAACCTGAACGTGACGGACCCCACTTGGCGGCAGGTGTTGCGCGACAAAAAAGTGCGACAGGCTTTGTCGGTGGCGATCAATCGGGCAGGTATCAACAAAGCGCTGTATTTCAAACTGGCCAAACCCGGCGCCATGACGGTTCTGGAGGCAAGCCCGTTCTTTGATCCTGAGCTGCGCAAGAAACACGCACAATACGACCCTGAACTGGCCAACCGCCTTTTGGATGAAGCAGGGCTGACCGAGAAAAATGGCTACGGTATTCGCCTGCTCCCCGATGGTCGCCCGATGGAGCTGGTTGTCGAAACCGCCGGAGAGCGGCAAGAGGTTGAGAACGCGCTGCAGATCATTTCGGATGATTGGCAGGATGTCGGGGTCAAGCTGGTGATGCGGCCGCTGGACAGAGATATCTTGCGCAACCGCGTGTTCTCCGGCACCACCGCAGCCTCCGTTTGGTTCGGCTGGGACAATGGGTTGCCGCAGGTCTATACTTCACCGGCCTATCTCGCCCCCACCGATCAGGTTTTCCTGTCCTGGCCCAAATGGGGTCAGCACCACCAAACCGGTGGGGAGGTCGGCGAAGCCCCTGATCTGGCCCCTGCCAAACGCCTGATGGAGCTGTGGCGCAATTGGGAAACCGCAACTTCAGAGGCAGAGCGCACCGCCGCCTGGAACGAAATGCTGCAAATCCACGCCGAGGAGGTCTATGCCATTGGTGTGGTCGCTGGCGCGCCGCAGCCCGTTGTGGTCAGCAACCGCCTGCGCAATGTTCCGCAAAAGGGCATCTGGGCCTGGGATCCCGGCGCGCATTTCGGAATTTACCGCCCCGATGAATTCTATTTTGTCGACGGTCAGGGCTGAGAGGACAAATCCGGATGGAGATCCTGCGTTACGCCATTTACCGGCTGGGGACCATGCTGCTGACGCTGCTTGTGGTGTCCGTGCTGATCTTTGTCATCATCAACCTGCCGCCAGGGGATTATCTGTCCAACCAGATCGCCGAACTGCGGGCTTCGGGCCAGTCATCTGGCGTCGAAAAGGCAGAGTTCCTGCGCAAAGAATACGCTTTGGACAAACCGCTTTGGCAGCAATACATGATCTGGATGGGCTTCATGCCTGGCCCCCACGGGTTTTCCGGCATGATCCAGGGCAACTTTGGCTGGTCGTTCGAATTTGACCGCCCGGTGGCCGAAATCGTGGGTGAAAGCCTTTGGCTCACCGTTTTGGTCAATGTGGCAGCCGTTCTGTTTGTCTATCTCGTGGCTTTGCCGCTGGGCGTCTTGGCGGCGGCTCGGGCGCGAACCTGGGTGGATTATACCTCGGCCTTCGTGGGCTACCTTGGTCTTGCCACACCGAACTTTCTGCTTGCACTGATCCTGTTCTACTATGGCCACAAATACTTTGATCTGCCGATTGGCGGGTTGATGGATCCGGCCATGGAAGGGGAACCCATGAGCTGGGAAAAGGTCAAATCGATCCTGATCCACCTGATTGTCCCCACCTTCGTGATTGGCACATCTGGTGCCTCTGCCATGATGCAGAGATTGCGCGCCAATATGCTGGACGAACTGGGCAAACCCTATGTGGAAACGGCGGTTGCCAAAGGTCTGTCGCCCTCTCGGATGTTGACGAAATACCCGCTGCGCGTTGCGTTCAACCCATTTGTTGCCGATATCGGCAACCTCCTGCCCGCGATGATTTCCGGATCGGTTCTGGTTTCCGTGGTGCTGGGCCTGCAGACCATCGGGCCCACCTTGCTGACCGCGTTGAAGACCCAGGACATGTTCCTCAGCGGCTTTGTCTTGATGTTTGTGGCCCTGCTGACGCTGATCGGAACAATGATTTCGGATGTCCTGCTGGTCATGCTTGACCCGCGGATCCGCTATGAGGAGCGGCAACGATGAGCGACAGACCCGATGACCGCTACGTCGACAGCGCGCCGTTTGATATGGCCGCGTCGGTCAAGGAACTGGAGCGTAAGGATTTGGATGCGCCCAATTGGGTTCTGGTCTGGCGCAAGTTCAAAACCCACAAGCTGGGCCTGACGTCTGGCATTTTTCTGCTGGTCTGCTACCTGCTGCTGCCCTTTGTCGGCTTTTTGGCCCCCTATGGGCCGAATGATCGCGACAGCGAACACATCTATTCGCCGCCCCAGTCGGTGCATATCTTCCACGAAGGCAGTCTGCGGGCGCCGTTCATCTACCCGATGACCTCGGAAGCGGATCTGGAAACCTTTCAATGGGTGTTCAAACCGGATCTGAACAACCCGCAAGCACTGCAATTTTTCTGCGAAGGGACCGAATACAGGATCGCTGGACTGATCCCGTCATCGACGCATTTGTTCTGCGCACCAGAGGGTGCAACATTGTTCCTGTGGGGGTCTGACCGACTGGGGCGCGATGTGTTCAGCCGCATCCTGTATGGGGCTCAGTTGTCGCTGACTGTTGGCCTGATCGGCATCACCGTGTCTTTTGTCCTCGGCATTTTCTTCGGATCCTTGGCGGGCTATTTCGGCGGCAAACTGGATTGGACCATCAATCGGATGATCGAGGTTCTGCGCTCTTTGCCCGAGCTGCCACTTTGGCTGGCGCTGTCCGCGGCTGTGCCGTCAAACTGGTCACCTGTGGCGGTGTTCTTCATCATCTCGGTCATTTTGGGCATTCTGGACTGGCCCGGCTTGGCCAGGTCAGTACGGGCGAAATTCCTGTCACTGCGCGAAGAAGAATATGTGCGCGCCGCAGAAATGATGGGGGCGTCCTCCGGTCGCGTGATCCGCAAGCATCTGTTGCCGAACTTCACGTCACATCTGATCGCGTCTGCGGCCTTGTCGATCCCGGCGATGATCCTCGGGGAAACCGCGCTGTCGTTCCTTGGCCTTGGGCTCAGAGCGCCTGCGGTCAGTTGGGGCGTGATGCTCAATGACGCGCAGAACCTTGCGTCCATCGAAATCTATCCATGGACCGCCATTCCGATGCTGCCCATCGTTGTGGTTGTTCTGGCGTTCAATTTCCTTGGAGATGGGTTGCGCGACAGTCTTGATCCCTATCAGCAATAAGCCAGCCAAGAGCAAAGCCAACCAGATCGGCTTACATCACGCGCTGACACAAAACAAAGGCCCGACCAATATGGCGGGCCTTTGTGGTTCAGATTGGTCATTCAGGCTGACCGTTCAGAATGCGCTTATGTGAACGATAGACGAGAGAGGCTATCTGTCGTCGCCACCGATATCATTGGCGTCCATCAGATCCTCATCAATGGCGGCCTGCACGGCGCCAACGGCCAGATCCTTCTTATCCTTGCTCGCGCCATCAGCCTGATCCTCTGCAAGGCGGACCGTCACCTCACGGTGCGCGAATTTGATACCTTCGCGGGCAAAGAGATCGCGGATTTCCTGGAACACTTTCTTGCGCACCAACCACTGATCCCCTGGCTTCGTCATGAATTTCACGCGGATGATCATCGCAGAATCCTGCATTTCAATCACACCTTGGGATTTCAGCGGTTGAATGAAGGTATCGCCAATAACCGGATCATCCAGAAGCTGCTGGCCCAGTTTCTTGATCAGCTTGCGGACCTTTTCCACGTCGGTGTCATAGGTCACCCGCAGCGGCAGCTTCATCATCACCCAATCACGGGAGTAGTTGGTCAGAACCCTGATTTCCCCAAACGGAATGGTGTGCAGCGCGCCCAGATGGTGGCGGAGCTGGAAGGAACGAACCGAAATACGCTCCACCGTGCCTTTTACGTCTCCAATGTCGATGTATTCCCCTTTGCGGAACGCATCATCCACCAGGAAGAACGCACCAGAGAAGATGTCTCGCACCAGTGTCTGGGAGCCGAAGCCAACGGCCAGACCGACCACACCAGCACCGGCAAACAGGGGGCTGACGTTGATCCCCAGTTCCAGCAGCACGATGAGGATGATGGAGACGACAACAACCGCAAGAATGGCCCCACGAAACAAGGGCAGCAGGGTTGCAAGTCGGCTGGCACCACCGGCACCGCCCTCGTCGCCCAATTCGCCGACGGGCATGTCGCCGACCTCTTCGTCGATTTTGCTGTCAATCCAGATCCGCGCCAGGTGATAGACGATATACCCGACAAACAGCACAACCACGATATCAATCAGCCGTTCAACCCGGGTGTCCTGCATCCAGACAGCGTCCGGGTTCCAGATCACGACCAGAGCATAAAAACCCACGGAGAACGCCAGGATCCCAGCGATACGTCGTGCGAGATCTTCGAAGGTGGCGATGGGGTGGCGGGCCGGAACCGCAAGCAGTTCTTCCTCCAACTCCTCTGCCAGTTCCTCGCCGTCTTCACCGTCGAGGGGCGCAGCCTCCATCGCAGCCAAGGCGCGGGAGCGGCTGAAGTAGCGTTCAATCACGTAGTTGATCAGCCCGTAGACCACCAGGATAGACGTCAGAACCAGATAGCTTCCGGCCATGAGAGGCAGCGACATGTCGCGTTCCAGCACCAGGTCAAATGCCAGTTCGAGCCATCCGAATGTAATATAGAGCATCACAGCAGGGGCCCAGACCACCGACAGCAAGCGCACCAGCCAGGAACAGTCTTCTCTGAGCCGTCCGGCGCGAATGGCGTTGGAAATGGCCCGCCCGTTGACCAAAACCATCAACAGGTTGCCAGCGGTGCCGACCAGAGCCAGCACGCCATAGACCAGGGCATAGACGTTGTAGTTCAGGCCAAAATCACCAACCCAGGTAGCAAAGAGGACTGAGCAAATATCGTAGGTGGCCAGAGCAGACGCCCAGAAATAGAGCCGCTTTGCGTCTTGGTCCGAGAAAATCGGTATGCGGTATTGGGTCAGATACGGGGACAGCACCATACGCCACAAATCTGACACCGTGCGCGACAGGAAGAACGCGGTGTAGATGGCCGTGACAGTGAACTGCACGGATGAATTGTCGGACCGACCGAAGATGAGGAATGACGTCAGCAGCGCAAACATCATCGCAAAGATGGTGCCGCCAACACCCATCACGAAACGGAACACCAGGAACGGCATCTTGTCCTGATAGCCCTCCGGCTTTTCCTTGATCCGGGAGACGACAAGCCTGCGGGCAATCCGCTTGCCGTAGATTTCGACCGACAGCCAACGGCCCACAATCAGGAACAACAGGCTCCAGCCCAGCACCTTGACGTAGGTCATGATCTGCCCGTCAGGACTTGTCTGGCGCAGGATGTATTTCACCTCAAAGATGGAATAGGGCATCGCCTCCAATCGGCTTTGCAGGGCATCTTCGAATTCGTCGAATTCGGATTGCGCCTTCATCAGCGCTGATGCACCCTCCATTTGGTCTGTCGCAGGGACCATGCCCTCGGCCGATGCACCATCGCCGGGGGACACCAATTGACCGGATCCATCAACAATAATGACCCCGACACCGCTTTCTGCTGCCTTTTCGATTGCGGTGGCCAAAGCGGCGCCATCGGCACTGCTTTGGGCGACCGCGCGATCCGCACTGCTCCAAGTGAGCACCACCGCCAAGGCCGCGGCAATCCAAAAGCGAAAAACTAGATGCATAGTACCCATGTCCCCATCCATGTCGGTCCTTTAGCAAGGCCGCAAAACACAGAAAATTTCAAGTCTCTGAGGCGATTGGGCTACGCTTGACCACAAAAATGAGAGCAACAAAGCGCTTGATTGCAACTTAATTTACCCCACGCTATAGAAATTTGGTGTTTGAGATCCAAGAACACGGGTTTGCGCTTTGGTATCTGGCCTGCGCAGTTCCGACGGAATTCGACACTGACTATGATCTGTGCCTTGGCCCTTCTTGCGTGTCAGGCAGCGCAACTTGAGGCGAAACCATGCGAAGGCGGACGATGGCCGAGCAGACACGCACCCATGTCACAGCGGTGACAAAGGCACAGCCTGCTGAGTGCCATAGCGGCGCCGCTGCTTGCGCAGTGAATTGCGACCGGGCACTGCGGCGGCAAAGCACCCGTGCCATCTGTTTTCCCTTCACGACACAGGCTCCGACATGACCGCCAGTGCTTCTGCCCATTCCACCCGCGGAGCCCGCGTCATGCTTTACAGCCACGACACGTTCGGGCTGGGACATCTGCGCAGGTCGCGGGCCTTGGCGGGTGCGATCACAGCCGCTGATCCAACCGCCTCTGCACTGATCTTGACGGGATCGCCGGTCGCCGGGCGATTTGCCTTTCCAAGCCGTGTGGATCACGTGCGACTGCCCGGCGTGATCAAGAAATCAGACGGCTCCTACGCATCGCGCACGATGGGCATGTCGATCGAAGAAACCACAACGCTGCGGGCTGAATTGATCCGCTCGACCGCGCGGCAATATGCTCCCGATGTGTTGATCGTCGACAAGGAACCCACAGGTTTCCGGGGCGAGCTGCTGCCCTCCCTGACCGACCTGCAAGAGCTTGGCTCCACCAAACTGGTGCTCGGATTGCGGGACGTTCTGGACGAGCCCGAAGTGCTGGCCGCCGAATGGGACCGCAAAGGGGCGATTGCCGCGACCGAGCAGTTCTATGATGAAATCTGGGTCTATGGCGTCAGATCGGTCTATGATCCAACCGCCGGTTTGTCCCTATCGGCTGAAGCACAGGCGCGCATGCACTGGACCGGCTATCTGCGGCGCGATCTGGGTGAACTCGGCACACCGCCAGAGCAACCCTATGTCCTGATCACACCCGGTGGTGGCGGTGATGGCGCGATGATGGTGGATCTCGTGCTCACGGCCTATGAACGGGACCCGGATCTGCACCCTCGTGCCATGCTGGTTTACGGGCCATTTCTGTCAGGAGACACCCGCACCGAATTCGAAGCGCGCGTGGCAGCGCTGAATGGGCGGGTCACTGCCGTTGGGTTTGAATCCGAGATCGAGACCTTGTTTGCCGGTGCGCAAGGCGTGGTCTGCATGGGGGGCTACAACACGTTCTGTGAAGTGCTGTCGTTCGACAAACCCGCAGTGATCGTCCCCCGCACCACCCCGCGCCTGGAACAATGGATCCGTGCAAGCCGGGCCGAAGAGCTTGGGCTGACAGCGATGCTGGACGAAACCCGCGACGGCTGGACCCCCGACGCCATGGTGCGTGCCATTCGTCTGTTGGCGGATCAGCGACCACCCTCCGCCGCGATCCCAGACGGTTTGCTGGATGGCTTGGATTATGTGACCGGCCGGGTTGATGCGCTGCTCGAAAAATCCCAACCGGTGTTGGATCGATGACAGAGCCGACCTCTCTACCGCTTGCTGTTGTGGTCAAAGGCTGGCCGCGCCTGTCGGAAACCTTCATCGCCCAGGAGCTGGTTGCGCTCGAGCAGACAGGCCATTCGTTTGAAATCTGGTCATTGCGTCACCCGACCGATCACAAGCGTCACCCGCTGCATGATCGTTTACAGGCCAACGTTCGCTATCTGCCTGAATATCTCTATCAAGAGCCGGAGCGTGTCGCCGCCGCCAGAGCCAAGGCGCAAACCCTGCCCGGATATGCCAGGGCTTATGAGATCTGGCGGGCAGATCTGCGGCGTGACATGACCCGCAATCGCATCCGTCGGTTTGGCCAGGCCTGTGTGCTGGCCGCGGAAATGCCCGCTGATGTGCGCGGCCTCTACGCCCATTTCCTCCATACACCCTCTTCCGTGACCCGCTATGCCGCGATCATGCGAGGGCTGCCCTGGAGCTTTGCGGCACATGCGAAAGACATTTGGACGTCGCCCGAATGGGAGCTGCGAGAGAAGCTGGCTAGCGCCTCCTGTGGAGCTCAATTTGGGGCAACATGTACGGGGTTTGGAGCCAAGCACCTGCAATCCTTGTCCGACCGAGCGGACCGCGTGGATCTGATCTATCACGGGCTGGATCTGTCGCGGTTTCCGGCACCGCCGCAGCGACAGCCGCGCAAGCCATCTGATCCCATGCATCTCATGTCGGTTGGGCGGTTGGTTGAAAAAAAGGGCTTTGACCGTCTGATCGCGGCGCTCGCGCTGCTGCCAGCAGATCTGGAGTGGCGCTGGACCCACATCGGCGGCGGTGGTCTGAAGGATCTGCTGGAAGATATGGCCCAAGATGCAGGCGTTGCGGATCGCATCACCTGGCGCGGGGCCTGCGATCAACCAGAAGTCATCGACGCGATGCGGGCCTCTGATCTGTTTGTTCTGCCAAGCCGGATCGCAGAAGACGGCGACCGGGACGGTCTGCCAAATGTCCTGATGGAAGCCGCCTCTCAGAAACTGCCAATCCTGTCGACTGCTGTTTCGGCCATTCCTGAATTCATCGACAGCGGCACCCACGGTCTGTTGAGCGATGACGACCCTGCCGCCCTTGCCAAAGCCATCCTGCAGATGGCACGGGATCCGGCGATGGCACAGTCGATGGCAAACGCCGCCTATGACCGGTTGACGACAGATTTTGGGATGGACCCCGGGATCGCCAGGCTGTCTGAGCGGCTCACCGCGATGATGCGTGGCGCATGACCGACGGCGCTGCGCCTCTCATCGCCTTTTTCGCCCCGATGAAATCACCGCGGCATCCGGTTCCGTCCGGGGACCGCCAAATGGCCCGCAACCTGATGCTGCTGCTGGAACACTGCGGAGCGCGGGTACAGCTGCTGAGCGAGCTGCGTCTTTATGAAGGTAAAGGTGAGCGCGACCGGCAGATTGAATTGCAGCAGAAAGCCAATCTGGAGGTCGAACGGATCTGCACTGCGATCTCGCAGCGAGAGGCCGAGCGTCCTGCGCTTTGGCTCACCTATCACAACTATTACAAGGCACCCGATCTTATCGGCCCGCATGTCGCCAGGCGACTGGGCATCCCGTACGTTCAGATCGAATCGACACGGGCGAACAAGCGCCTCAATGGGCCTTGGACGACATTTGCCGCCGCGGCTCATGAAGCGGCAGATGCGGCATCTGTGATCTACTATCTGACATCGCATGATCACGAGACACTGGAACGAGATCGCGCAGGCCAGCAGAAGCTCCTGCATCTGGCCCCTTTCCTGCCCCTCGCAACCCTGCCTGCTGTTTCAAGCGACCAAGGCGATATGACCGATGGACCGTTCAGGTTGCTGTCTGTTGCAATGATGCGCGACGGGGACAAGCACGCCTCCTACACGCTGATTGCTGAAACACTGCAGCAGCTGCGGTTTGACTGGCAGCTGACCATTATCGGAGATGGGCCAGCCCGGCCTGCAGTGGAACAGTTGATGGCCCCCTTTGGCGCGAGGGTACAGTTTCTTGGCCAATTGGACGCGCAGGCCGTATCCCGCGCCTATGGCACAGCAGATCTGTTTTTCTGGCCCGGGGTAAACGAAGCCTTTGGCATGGTCTATCTTGAGGCTCAGGCCCACGGATTGCCGGTTCTCGCGCAGGCACGCCCTGGTCTGACAGATGTGGTCTGTGACTGGCCTGCAGGTTTCACCCTGCCCGCTGTCTGCGATGGTGCGCAGGGGCTGGCACAACGATTGACCCAACTAGCGGCCACTCCAGCAGCAGTGCAGACGCAACAGACTGCCGTCAGGAATAGGATCCAAAGTGCTCATTTGCTGCCTGCCGCGGCCAAAGAGCTCCGGCAGGGTCTCGCGCCGCTTTTGGCTCCCTCAACAAAGGCAACGTCATGATTAAACTCGCTCTGATCCGACATGGTCATACAGATTGGAATCGTGCCGGAAAAATCCAAGGTCGCAGCGATATTCCACTGGATGCAGATGCGAGGTCCGAACTTGCAGCAAAGCAACTGCCTGCACCATGGAGCGATGCCGCCCTGTGGTCGAGCCCTCTGCAACGCGCATATGAAACGGCGCAGCTGATCGGGGATCGAGATCCGCAGACATCAGAGGCGCTGATCGAAATGAACTGGGGCGACTGGGAGGGCCAACATGGCAAAACCCTCCGCGCGGATCCCTCCAGCGGTTTTCGCGACATCGAAGATTGGGGCTGGCACTACCGCCCGCCGCAGGGGGAGAGCCCACAGGAGGTCTGGGACCGGCTGGTGCCCTGGATCGGGCAATTGCGCGAAGACACCGTCGCCGTCTGCCATATTGGCATCATGCGAATGATCTTGGCCAAGGCACATGGCTGGGATTTCGCCGAGCCTGCCCCTTTTGCGATCAAGCGGAACCGCATGTTCGTCGTCGAAGTGGACGGCGATACACTGACCCCGTGGCCGGAGCCGGTACGCCTGCAGAAACGGGCACAAACATGAGGGTCCAGATCGCCGTCACCCATTTGCTTGGTACCGGTCATTTGGCTCGGGCTCTGGTGCTTGCTCGCGCGTTTCAATCCAAAGGCCACGAAGTCGAAGTATTGTCGGGGGGCATGCCCGCTCCCAATCTGGACCGTGGCGATGTGACCATCAAACACTTGCCAGCTCTGCGCTCCAACGGAACCAACTTCAGCGAGTTGCTGACGGATCTTGGCGACATTGCGGATGCCAGCTATCTCCGGTCACGCCGTGACAGGGCCTGCCAATTGCTGGCAGCCTTTGAACCAGATGTGCTGATCACCGAACTGTTCCCCTTCGGCCGCAGAAGCCTTCGCGCTGAGTTTACCGCCATGCTGGACACGGCCGCTGGGATGAACCGCAGGCCGATCGTTCTGTCCTCGATACGAGATATCCTGGCGCCACCTTCCAAACCCGCGAAAGCCGCCCAAACCCTGCAGACCATAGTGGATTACTATGATGCGGTTTTGGTCCATTCTGACCCTACCGCCACCCGGCTGGAGGTATCCTGGCCCGTGTCAGACGCCCTGTCCGCAAAACTGCAGTATACCGGTTATGTCGCCCCAAGCGCCCCTGTTCCACATCCAGAACAAGACGGTCGCGGCGAAATCTTGGTGAGTGCGGGCGGCGGCGATGTCGGAACCCATCTGTTCCGCTGCGCGGTAGAGGCCGCCACCCTGCGTCCCGATCGCACCTGGCGGATTTTGGTGGGCGGGGCCAAGTCTGCAGAGCTCATTCAATCGCTGAAGCGCATGGGGTCTCCTGCGGTGATTGAACCGGCCCGCCCCGATTTCCGCCAAATGCTGTGCCACGCCTCCGCATCTATCAGCATGTGCGGATACAACACGACGCTTGATTTGCTGCAAACCGGGGTGCCTGCGGTCATTGTGCCGTTTGATGACGGCAACGAGGTGGAGCAAACCCTGCGCGCCCAAAGCCTGGCGCAGTTGGATGGCATCGAAACACTCAAAACGCGCGATCTGACGCCACAGCGGCTGTGTGATCTGCTGGACACCGTCACCGCTGCCCCCAGACGCGATGTCGGCAGCTATCAGTTCGATGGCGCGGCCAGAACCTTGGAAATTGCAGAAGATCTTTTGGACCGGCGGGCATGACTATCAATTGGCAGATTTTGGACGAAGAACTGACTCGCTGGAACGAGCGTGGCCTGACCCTCCCGCTGTGGTGGCGCGATGATGATGCGATCTCAGCGACAGATCAGCTGCACCGTTTGTCTGCACTGGCAGAACGGCACGGCCTGCCTGTCCATCTGGCCATTATCCCGAAGGACGCCGACCAAACCCTGGTGGAGGCCTTACAGGGGGCTGACATGCTGATCCCGGTGGTGCACGGCTGGTCGCACGAAAACCACGCCCCCGCATCAGAGAAGAAGGCCGAATTCGGTGCGCACCGGCCCGTGGACGACATGCTGTCAGAGATAGAATTCGGCCTGCGCCATCTTGCGCAGATGTTTGGCCCAAAACTGCGCCCGATGTTCGTGCCCCCTTGGAACCGGCTGAGTGGCGAACTGGTGCCGTGGCTGGCAGGCATTGGCTTTTCCGCTGTGTCCACATTCACCCCAAGGAAGACAGCGCGCGTGGCCCCCGGCCTGTGGCAAATCAACACCCACCTGGATCCAGTTGATTGGAAAAATGGGAAATCCCTGCATGCGCCGCAGGCCCTGATCCAACAAGTTGCCACTGATCTGCGAAACCGGCGCAATGGTCAGGCTGACAACGAAGAACCCTATGGAATACTGACCCATCACCTCATACATGATGAGGCAATATGGGACTTTACCGATGCGCTCATCGCGCGACTGATGGCAGGTCCAGGACATGCTTGGGCATTTGATGAAAGGACCCTGTGAATGAGCCGATTGGATTCGATGCTGCGACGGCTGACTGCTCAGCGTGATGGGCTCAACTGGGCCGCCCAACAGATTGCTGAGCTGGGCGGTGATGTGCTGGACATCGGGCTTGGCAACGGGCGCACATATGATCATCTGCGCGAAACTGTGGCCGACCGCCGGGTTCTCGTCATTGACAGAGTGCTGCAATGCCACCCATCCTGTGTGCCGCCAGACGCCGATTTCCTGCAGGGCGAAGCGCGCGCGATGTTGGAACAGCTTGCAACAAGCGGGCCATCCATCGCGTTGGCGCATTATGATCTGGGGTTCGGCGTGAAAGAAAAAGACGTAGCCGAGGCCGCAGCGCTCTCCCCGGCGATTGCCTCTGTCATGCTGTCTGGGGGCATCATCGTATCCGGACAGCCGTTGGTGGGATTTGAAGAACTCTCCGGGCCTGAAGGCATCCCAGAGGGCCGGTACCTGTTTTATCGCGCGCCATAGACACCGGTGGCATACCAACGGGCGAGGCGGCACAGCGCCCGTCCCGGCCCAAACGTACTGCGATGATCACCCCTGACAGAAGCGCCCAGATCGGGAGACCAGAGTGACATTCTCACGATACGCGATCTACTACCTGCCGCCAGCCACAGAGCCGTGGAGCCAGTTCGCCACCCAGTGGTTGGGTTGGGACATCCATCACGGGCAACAGATTGATCACCCGGCAGACACCGGCCTGGATATCTCCGCCATAACGCGAACGCCGCGAAAATACGGTCTGCACGCAACGATCAAACCGCCTTTCCGGCTTGCAGATGGTACAAGCGTCGATGCGCTGGCAGATCGGTTTGCAGCCTTGGCACGCTCTGCGCGCGCGGTGTCTTTGGATGGGCTGGCGTTGACGCGCATGGGCAGATTTCTGGCGCTCTGTCCGGTTGGCGACCAATCTGCTCTGAACAAGTTGGCGTTACAATGTGTGCGCGATCTTGACGAATTCCGCGCCCCACCACCGGAGGCGGAATTGGAACGGCGACGCCAAGGTGGGCTCTCCGCGGTGCAGGAACAGGCGCTTATGACCTGGGGCTATCCCTATGTGGGGGACAGTTTTCGCTTTCACATCACGCTCAGCGGGCGGCAGCCCAAGTCCGAACTACCCGAGATTGAAACGTTTTTGCAGGCCCGTCTGGTTCCGCTGTTACCGACACCGATCACAATTTCCGATCTCGCCCTGGTCGGAGAGGACACGCTGGGGCGCTTTCACTTGATCAGCCGTCAAACGTTCGCCGGGTGATGGTCCTGGGCGGCTTCGCTGGTTCACGGATCTGTAAGACGCTCAGAACAGAGTGATCAATTCGCACATCGGGCGTGCACGACTAGGCGCATCGCAGCGGATCATCCCAGTGTCTGGGGCAGGATCTCGCCCAGGTGCGCGGGCATCATCGACAGTAGCGTCACTGAACACCTCGGATGGGCCGTCGAATACAATCTGACCGGCCCGCAGAAAGACAATCCAATCGCAGTAGCGGCGGGCCAACTGAGCGCTTGGCAAACTGATGAACACTGCGCGCCTGTCGTCTCTTTGAATATGGCGCAGCGTCTCCATCGCGTCCTGCACGTTCATTGGATCCAACGCCGCCAAGAGATCATGGGCCCTGATCACGGAGGGATTGCACATCAAGGCACTGGCCATCAGGACCCGCACCTTCTGCCCCTGTGACAGCGCATCAACCCGTTTGCTCGCATGGGCCGACATGCCAAAACGATCAAGGCAATCGATCGCCCGGTCGATGTCTTCTCGCGGGTAAAGGCGGAACAGCTCTGACAGGGATGTCTGAGGATGAGGTACCCCACGCAGCACGTTCGACACCACATCCATGCGCGGCATCAGCGTGGTGGGTCGTCGCCGCGCTGCTGCACGGCCTGTCTGTTGTTGGCAATCCGCTGTGGTGCAGAGGGTCCTGACGGGACTGTTGGGGCCAAAACCCTGAAGCTCTGCGATGTCGATCCGACCGGTCACAACACGCTGCAGCATGTCCGATCCGTCACGATCGCAACTGACAAGACCAGTTAAACGGGGTGTGCCAGCCCCCTCGCATCGCGAGGCGCGTGTCATCCCGCATGGTTGGTTGGAAACTGGATCGATATGCAACACGGCTGCCCCTGCGCTGTATGCTATCGTCATATGGGGCGCACCCAACGCCTCCATGTCAGCCAGATGAAACTTTTGTAACGCATCAGCCTAGGCGGCAGCCGGATGAGGCGCTATATGGCTGGCCAACCAACCCCAGTAGACGCGCCTCAATCGCAAGGAACCTTCGCCATGAGTTTTGACCGACAGATCAAGATTGCGCCTTCAATCCTATCTGCAGATTTCGCCAACTTTGGCCAGGAGATCCAGGCCATCGAGGCGCAGGGCGCAGATTGGGTCCATGTCGATGTGATGGACGGCCACTTCGTGCCGAACCTGACATTTGGCCCGATGGCGGTCAAAGCGTTCCGCCCCCACGTTAAGACCGTGATGGACGTGCATTTGATGATTGCTCCGGTCGACCCCTACATTGACGCCTATGCAGACGCCGGCGCCGATGTCTTGACCGCGCATGTCGAGGCAGGCCCACATATTCATCGCACATTGCAGGCCATCCGTGGTGCAGGCATGAAAGCGGGTGTTGCTCTCAACCCCGGGACACCGGCAGAGGCTGTCGCGCATGTGCTGGACCTGGCCGATCTGGTCTGCGTCATGACCGTCAACCCGGGCTTCGGCGGCCAGAAATTCATCGATATGACGGCAAAAGTGCGCAGGCTGCGTGAGATGATTGGCGACCGCCCCATTCACATCGAGATCGATGGTGGAGTTGATCCGCGCACCGCACCGCTGGTGGCAGAGGCCGGGGCAGATGTCTTGGTCGCAGGATCTGCCGTCTTCAAAGGCGGATCAGTCGAAAACCCCGGCGTCTATGGCGACAACATCAAAACCATTCGTGCGGCCGCAACAGGCAACGCCGCCTGACCCAGGGCAATCAGACAGCGGGTTTCAACCAAAGGAAAAGGCGCCGATTGGCGCCTTTTTTCGGACAAATGGGATGCTGCTTCCGGCGCTGTTTAGCAGCCCGAAGCACTGCCCCTCACATGGCATTAAGGGACTGAAACATCTCACCATCGGCCACCAAGCGCTGCAGCAGGGGTGCGGGTTGCCAGAAAAACGGGTCCTGTTCTGCGTAGGTTTCGATATCTCGCAGCACCTGATCAAGGCCCTGAAGATCGGCCCATTTCAATGGGCCACCGTGGTAGCGTGGGAAGCCATAGCCAAAGACCATCGCCATATCGACATCCAGCGGGCGGCGGGCGATGCCTTCGCCCACCGTTTTGGCGGCCTCGTTCACCATCGCGCACATATAACGGCGCAGAATTTCCTCATCCGAAAAAGACCGCGGCGTGATCCCCTGGGCGGCCTGATCGCGCGCAATCAGCTCTGCCACCTGCGGATTGGGCACACCACCCCGCTGCCCGGCTTCATAGACGTAGAACCCTTTACCGGTCTTCTGTCCAAAGTTCCCCGCTTCACAAAGCCAATCTGCAAACTGCGCCACCCGGTCGCGTGGGTCGCGGGTGGCGGCCCGTCGTTTGCGCGCGGCCCAGCTGATATCCAGCCCCGACAAATCACCAACTGCAAAGGGACCCATCGGGAAGCCAAAGCCAGTCATGACCTTGTCGATTTGATAGGGCGACGCACCATCCAAAACCATGTGATCCGCTGCTTTGCGATAGGCATTCATCACGCGGTTGCCGATGAACCCATCACAAACGCCGGACCGGACAGATATTTTGCCCAATTGTTTTCCAAGCGCAAACCCTGTTGCGACAACCTCTGGCGCGGTCTTATCGGCAACCACGACTTCGAGGAGCTTCATGACATGCGCGGGTGAAAAGAAATGCAGCCCAATCACATTCTCAGGTCGTGAGGTGGCGGCGGCGATCTCGTTCAAATCCAGATAAGACGTGTTGCTGGCCAAAATAGCATCCGGCTTGCAATGGGCATCGAGCGCGGCAAAAACCTCGCGCTTCACGGCCATGTCCTCAAAGACGGCCTCCACCACCAGATCGACGTGTTGCAACGCCGCATAGTCCGTTGCCACCTGCAGCTTGTCTGATGCGATTTCGCTGTATTGATCTTGCGTGATCTTGCCCCGCTTCATCGCACCTGAGAGGTTTGCCAACACCCGCTCGCGGGCGTCTTGCGCGGCCTGATCCGCGCGTTCAATGATCACGATAGAGAGGCCCGCCAACACCGCCGCCGCGGCGATACCTGCACCCATAGTGCCACCGCCGATCACACCCACAGCGGACACAGCGCGCGGCGTGACGCCCTTCAGCTCCTCCAGTTTGCTGACGGCGCGTTCGGCAAAGAAGGCGTGGATTAAGCCCTGGCGTTGGTCATTTTCCATCAGTTCCTGAAACAAGGCACGTTCCCGCGCCAGCCCATCGGCAAAACTGTCCGCTTCGGCTGCGGCCTGGACGGCTCTCACCGCTACGGCAGGCGACAACTGCCCGCGTCCCTTTGCCAATACGCGCGTGTAGGCTGCATCAAAATCAACAGCGGCCGGGGGCGGCAAATCACAGACAGGCCGTCGATCCGCTGACTGATCCAGCAATTCCTGTGCAAAAGCCAGTCCGATTTCACGGGGCTCTCCCTCGGCGATCCGATCAATTACACCACGTTCCAGTGCTTCTTGCGCGCTCACGTGGCGCCCGGTTGTGATCATGTCCAAAGCGGCTTCGCATCCAACAAGCCGTGGCAATCTTTGGGTGCCGCCTGCGCCGGGCAGGATGCCCAAATGAACCTCTGGCAGTCCCATTTTGGCGCTCGGCACGGCCACCCGATAGTGCGAGGCCAACGCAACCTCCAATCCGCCTCCCAGGGCAGTGCCATGCAGCGTAGTGACCACGATGGCGGAGGCCGCTTCGATCCGGTTGCACAGATCCGGCAGCCCGGGTGCCTGCATCGGTTTGCCAAATTCACGGATATCCGCCCCGGCAAAGAAGGTTCGACCATCGCCATAGATCAGGATTGCGCGCGCGCCTTCTTGCTCGGCGCGTTCGATGCCGGACAACAGCCCGCGTCGCACGTCAATCCCAAGCGCATTCACAGGCGGGTTCTGCGCCTTCAAAACCGCGATGTCCCCAACCCGCTGATAATCGATTGCCTGAACCATGGGTGTTTTCTCCGTGCAAAACTGCGCAAACCGCCAAGTCTGGTGGGACCTTGTTGGGGAAACCCTGTCGCAGTCGCCCCAACAGGCCACGCCACCAGACGGGCCTAAATCCTCGCGACCCTAGGCGCTGATCTGGGGGGAGACAAGGCTGGTGGCTTTGGGACGTGCCGTTCTGTACCGTTCCGCGCAGTTAACCACGCGACACAGTCCCATCTGCAAGCCAACCATCAAAGATCTCCAGCACTTTTTCGATGAACATTTGATCGTTGATATGACCATCAAGAGGATGCAGCGACGCGTTGGCTGGACAATTGGCCATCAGGTGATCGCAAAATGCCGCAAGGGCCGCAGAATCGTGCAGATCCGCGCCTTCGCGGTCCCATTCATGGCATCCCCCCTGCGGCACCAAAACCGCGACTGGCCCGCGTGCAGTCGACAGCTTATCGCAGAGCGCATCTGCCACCTGTCTGCGTTCGCTGTCGGACAGGACCGCCGAGCTGAGCAGCCGATTGTGGGCATGAACGGGTCGATCCCGCAGCTTGTCCGGCACCGCCTGCCAGCCAACAAAATCCACCAGATCATGACACCCGGGCGCGATCATCTGCGGGGTTGCGGAGCGCCCTGCGCCGGTCATTCGGGTAGCCCCGGCCGACAAACCGCCAAACAGATGATTGCTGACCTCTTGTGGTGCGAAATCCATCACCGCGGCAAAGGCGCCTTCGGTAGCGAGACTTTCAAACGCCCGCCCCCCCATGCCGGTGGCATGAAAGACCGCCACATCAAACCCGCGGCTTTCCAGCGCTGGTTTCAAATCAACCATATACCGCAGCACGGTCTTGCCAAAGGACGTCATGCCAATGACCGGACGGGTCGAGGTTGGCGGCTCCACTGCTCGCGCCGCCCCCAAGACAGCGCCCGCAGCCTGCGACAGAGACGCTTTGCAGATCCCGTTTAAACCATAGAGACCACCTGCCCAGAGGATCATCTGAACATCCGCAGGCAAACGGTCTGGCGGCAACAGCGCCGAAAACGCAACAGTCGAGACCACGTATTTTGGGACCCCGATCGGCAGCGCAGAACATAGATCAAGGGCGAGATCTGTGCCCATGGTGCCCCCCAGAACGATCACACCATGGATCGATCCGGCCCGGTATTGCGCCAAGGCAAGCGTTGCCGCACCTGCCCCCATGATCTGCATTGCGGTGTTTTCATCACCCGATGCAATGGCTGCATCGATGGAGCTGCCGACTGCTTCGGCCACGTCATGTTTGCTGATATCTGTCGGCTGGTTCGGATCGCCAAGCACACTCACATCCATGGTCTTGACCAGGCCACCCTGCCCGGTGATCACCTCGGCCAGATAGGTCAACTCGGCCTCTTTGGTGTCGTAGGTGCCAACGATCAGAATTGTTTTTTCGACCATGTCATGCCTCCCTCATGGCGTGTTGTCTCGTGGCTGTCGTGTTTCAGGGCTGTAATGTTTCAGGGCGTCCTTGCCATGGCCTGCGCCAACCCTTGCACGTTGCAACTGCTGCGGGTTGCGCAGTTTGGTCCACAGCATCACAGCTGGATCCAAGCAGATTTCAGGTCGACGAATTTGTCCAACGCATAAAGCGACTTGTCGTGCCCGTTGCCCGATTGACCCACCCCGCCCAACGGCACGGTCATATCAGCACCGCCATAGGTGTTCACATGCACAACGCCCGTCCGCAGTTCGGCAATGCAGCGGTGGGCGCGGGACAAATCAGCGGTCCATACCCCTGCCGCAAGACCATAGCTGGTGGCGTTTGCGAGCTGGATCGCTTCTTCTTCGCTGTCAAATGCGGTGACAGACAGCACCGGGCCAAAGACCTCATTTTGAAACAGCGCCGCATCCCTAGTCACGCCCGTGACAATGGTCGGGGCCATGTAGGTGCCACCAGTCTTCTGCAGGATCTGCTGCCCGCCACAGACGATGTTGCCGCCCTCTGACAGGGCCTGATCGACATGTCGCAGATTGGCCGCCAGTTGAGCGGATGAATTCACCGCGCCGATTTGACTGTTTAGATCAAGTGGGTCACCCACACGCAGCGCCTCAGCATGCGTTTTCAATTGATCCACAAAATGATCGTGAATGGACCGTTCAACCAGCAAACGCGAGCCTGCAACACAGACCTGCCCGGAATTGCGAAAAATCCCCATAGCGGCAACTTTGGCGGCCTGATCCAGATCCTTTGCATCGGCAAAGACGATGTTTGGGGATTTACCGCCAAGTTCGAGATAGCAACGCTTCAGATTGGATTGCGCCGACGCTGCCAGCAGGTGCCGCCCGGTTGCGCCGGATCCAGTGAACACCATAACATCCACATCCATGTGATGTGCCAGGGCGGCACCGGTTTCAGTGCCTCGCCCCGTCACCACGTTCAGCACACCATCCGGCAGGCCGCATTCTGCGCAGATCTCCGCCAGCCGCAAAAGGCTGAGCGACGCGCTTTCGGCGGGTTTCAAAATCACCGAATTGCCCATGGCCAAGGCTGGCGCGAGTTTCCAGGCTCCGATCATCAGCGGAAAGTTCCACGGCACGATTGCCGCAACCACCCCCACCGGCGCGCGGTGGACCAGGCCCAGGACATCAGGAGGGGTTGGCGCGACTTCACCTGCCACTTTATCCAACGCTTCGGCATAGTAGCGAAACGTCCCGGCCGCCGAGCCAGGCTCTGCCTTCAGCGCCATGTTGAACTCGGTTCCATTGTCGCGCACACCCAGAACAGCCAGCTCAACCGCCTCGGCCTCGATCCGGTCTGCGATCCGCATCAAGATTTTTTTCCGGGCAGCTGGCGCAAGACGTGACCAACGGCCATCCGCAAACGCACGCCTGGCAGAGGCGACGGCCCTGTCGACATCATCGCTGGAAGCAGCGGCGAGAGTGGTTAGAACAGATCCGTCAATCGGCGAAGTAACCGTGAGTGGCGTGCCCTGACCTTCTTGCCATGAGCCTTCAAGAAAGAGTTTCTGCGGCGCCACATCAGTGCCCCGAAGCTCGTTGATGCGGTTTTGATCTGCCATTCGGCCTCCTTCAGGCTCTGGCTGTCTTTGCGCACCCGCAAGACATGAACCAGCAGCACTGTGATGATGAGTAGAAAAAGAATGAACGCCACGGGACGGTCGATGAAATCCAACGGCGTTTTCACACGGGCCATCGCTGCGCGCAGCTTCACCTCCATGATCCCGCCCAGCACCATGCCAAGGATGATTGGAACCGCTGGCAGCGACAGGCGCTTCAGGATGAAACCAAACACACCAAATCCCGCCGCCAGCATGCAGTCCGTGGCGGAGTTGCGCAGTGAATAGACACCCACAAAGCTGAGCGTCAAAATGCACACACCCAGAAAGCGGTTGGGAATACGCACCACCTGCACCAACACGCCCGTAGCGCCAAGCAGGAACAGCAGCACCAATATGTTCAACAGCAGCAACGCCAAATAGAGTGCGACGACAAAATCCATCTGGTTCTGGAACAGCCCCGGACCTGGCACAACGTTGTGGACATAGAACACGGACAACATCATCGCGGTCAGCGCTTCGCCCGGGATCCCAAGTGCCAGCAAAGGCACCATCGCCGCTGCGGGCACCGCATTGTTGGATGTTTCCGCAGCAATCAGGCCCTCGGAGGAGCCGCGGCCAAAATCCTGCGGCCGTTTTGAGGTTTTTTGAGCGTAGGTATAGGCCATGAACTGGGCCGTGAATTCCCCAACCCCAGGGATCATTCCCATCAGCACGCCGAAACTGGCCGACACGCTGGCAACGCGGGGGTGGCGCGCAAGTTCGCGCAGACCTTGGAACATGCCACCCCGCAAGCGGCTGACACGGATCTTTTCATCTTCGTCTGTCAGCAGGACAAAAGCTTGTGACAGCGCAAAAAGACCCAAGACCACGACGATCAGATTGACACCACTGCCCAGGAAATCCTGATCAAACGTGTAGCGCTGGGTGTATTTGACGGGCTCCATTCCAATCGTATTCAGGAAAATCCCGAGGCAGGCCAACGCACCCGCGATCAAAGTCTGGCCACGATGGGCGACCACAACCAAGGTCAGGCCCAAAAGTGCCGCCAGAAATATCTCCCTGGAACCGAACATCGGCGCAATCCGCGCCAAAACCGGTGCAAACAAGATAAGGCAGATCACTGAAAACACGCCGCCAAAGAAACTGGCCGAATAGGCAAGACTGAGCGCGCGTCGCGGCTCACCACGTGCGGTCATAGGGTGACCATCATAGGTGGTCAGCGCATTCACAGCCGTTCCTGGTGTGTTGATCAAAATGGCCGGGATTGCACCGCCATACATGGATGAGCCGTAGATCCCCAACAGGACCGTCAATCCCACGATTGGGTCCAGCGAAAACGTGGCCGGCAGCAGGATCGCAATGGCCACAGCAGGGCCAACGCCGGGAATGGCGCCGATCAGAACGCCTCCGACAGATCCCGCAAGAAGTGCGATGGCCACATCCCATCGCAGCAGGATATCAAAGGCAGAGTAAAGCAGATCCATCTGTCGCTCTTTTCCTCGGAAATCGACCTAGAGATACAAGATCGCAAAGCTGCGCAGGGCCGCAGGCAAGGTTTCGTACAACAGGGCACCGGGTATCCGAACGGCAAGCACCGCTTTGAAGAAGATCACCACAATCGTTGCAAAGGCAAAGCAGATCAGGATCATGCTCCGGCGACGGTAGCCCATCCGCCAGGCCAGCGCCGGGACAAAAACCAATGTCACCGGCAGATAGCCTGCGATGGGGACCAAAACCACATAGCCCATGAACCATGCTGCGAACTCTACCGCGGACAGCCAGCGGCGCAGCTCTTGCACATCATGGCGCGTGACCCGTTTCCAGGGCAGACGATAGACATGCAGCGCCGCAAACACCGCCATTCCGCTCAATGCGACAGCAGGCCAGAAACGTGGCTGTGCGAACAGTTTTGTGTTCTTTGCCCATGTGGTCTGATCAGGAAGCAAGAACAGCAATCCCACCGCCATCCCCAAAATAGCCAAAGCAAACACACGTTGGCCGCGGCGGGGGCCGACAAACCGGCGCTCTCTTTCGGTTGTCAATGTGCTGCGCCCCCTTCTTGGATCTTTGCGCGCTCTGCCTCAGATCCGGCCATCGGCAGGGCTGCGAGAGATCGCAAACCTGCCGGGCCGAGCGGCAATGACCCTCCGGCCAAAGCTGCGATTACTCCATCAAGGCGCCGATGCGAGCCATCGTGTCGATATCGCCTGCCACACGCGCGGCGCTGTCGACAGCGTTCTGCCAGTAAACCAGCGCGCCAGTTTCCTTGGCCACGGCCTGCGCCCGGTCGCTCATCATCGTTTTTTCCGCAACGGCGATGATCTTCTGGCGGACGTCTTCAGGGGTATCTTTGGTCACAAAAAGCCCATTCCAAAGCGCGATATTCAGGCTGGGTTCCAACTCTCCAATCGTTGGCGCATCCGGCACCAGAGGGATCCGTTCATCGGTGATCGAGACCAGAACCCTGATGTCATCCAAACAGGGTAGGACCAACTGCAAGGTGGTGTTGATGACATCCGCATCACCGGACGCGAGGGTGTTACAATCCAGCGCATCAAAGGCCGCATCAGATCCCCAGTTAAACCCAGCCGTTTTGGCATAGGCTTTGGTCACCTGGGTTGGCGTCAGAACATCGCCAAAGTGGCCCAGCGCCACATCGTTGTCCTGCGCATAGGCGGCGAGTTCCTGCATGGTGCCATAAGGGGCGTCCGCAGAGGTTGCGATGACAAATGGATAGGTCAGGAAAATCCCAAGCGGGTCAAACTTTTCGGGTGTCAAAGGCGGAATATCGATCTGGTGGCCCATGACCGGAACGCCGATCACGAACGACCCAATGGTGTAACCGTCCGCTGGCGCATTGGCGACTTCGATGGCGCCCGGGAATGGCCCACCGCCGCCACCTGGCTTGTTCACGACGGCAGCGGCGACACCATATTCGGTCTGAAAATCCTCTGCGATCATGCGCGTCAGGACATCTTCCAAATCGCCGGGAGGCCAAGGCACGATGAAATTCACGGGCTTTTCAGGATACTCAGCTTGCGCCGCAACTGGGGCCCAAACAGCACCCACCATCATCGCAGCGCTGAGCGCGGCGCTTGTCATGCAGTTC
This sequence comes from Phaeobacter sp., assembly GCF_022825805.1. GTDB lineage: Bacteria > Pseudomonadota > Alphaproteobacteria > Rhodobacterales > Rhodobacteraceae > Phaeobacter. The sequence continues at coordinate 25,188 of NZ_JAJDWC010000139.1, read as the reverse complement.
ATCAGTCTCATAGTCGTCTCCCGGTCGGCTTATCGGTTCATTATTTGAACCATTGGTTTGTTTTTAGATTGACCCTCTCCCGCATATCTGTCAACAAAAATGAAAGACACCCGCCGCCTTCGGCTCCGGCACTACGACTGACATCGGAAAAAGGACCCGCATAATAGCTATGGGAACCGTATCCAAAGCGCTGAATTTGCTTACATATTTCAATCACGGCCGAACAGAGATCGGGCTGAGCGATCTCACACGTTTGTCCGGGTTGAACAAAGCAACGGTGTTCCGCCTGATGACGGAATTGCAGGACTGCGGGTTTGTCGAGCAAGCCAACGGGGATCGCGCCTACAGGCTGGGTCCACAGGTTTTGCGACTAGCGGCTCTGCGCGAGGCCTCTGTTCCGATCTTGTCTGTGTCCCGCCGTGTTCTGCGCGATCTCAGCGACGAAACCGGCGAAACAACCCACCTGTCATTGTTGCAAGGCGATCAGTTGAACTCGTTGTCGCATGCCTATTCACGCCGCCACGCCACCAAGGTCATGATGGAAGACGCCGAGGTGCTGACCTTTCATGGCACGTCATCCGGCCTCGCGGTTCTGGCTTTTGCCGATCCCGGCTTTGTTGACGGTGCCTTGAACCAACCCCTGGCCGCACACACAAATGCGACCGTCACCGATCCAAACATCGTGCGCGAACAGCTGGGGCTAATACGGACCTCGGGTCTGGCACAATCCATTGGCGGGTTTGAGGCAGATGTGCATTCCCACGCTGTGCCCATTTTCGGGCCCAACCGCGATGTGATTGGGGCGCTTGCTGTGGCGGCCCCGGTGTCCCGTATGAGCGATCAGCAAAAGGAACTGATCCCAGCGGCCCTGCGACGCGCAGGCGCGGCTCTTATTTCTCGTATCGGTGGTTCTGCGCCAGCCTCTTATCCGCAGGCCGAACCACCCCACTCGAATTGACTGGCCGCCCGGCCGATGCAGGAGCGAATTGCATGAAAGACTCCAACTTTCTCAAAGAACATAATGCCAAATCCATTTGGCACCCGATGGCCCACCCCGCAGACAGCCAAGCCAATCCACCGACTGTTGTGACCAAAGCCCACGGCGTGCGGATCACTGATCTGGACGGCCATGAAACTGTGGATGCCGTTGGCGGTCTTTGGAATGTGAATTTGGGCTTTTCCTGCCAACCGGTCAAAGACGCAATTGCAGCACAGCTGGACACATTGCCCTATTATTCGACCTTCCGTGGGACCAGCAACGATCAGGTCATTCAGCTGGCCGAAGAACTGCGTCGCTTTTTTGCGCCAGACGGGCTGACGCGGGCTTTCTTTACCTCGGGCGGATCGGACTCGGTCGAAACCGCGCTGCGGCTTGCGCGCCAGTATCATAAGATCCGCGGAGAGGCCGGTAGGACCAAGTTCCTCAGTCTGAAAAAAGGATATCACGGGACCCACATGGGCGGGGCGTCGGTCAATGGCAACGCAAACTTCCGAACCCAATATGAGCCACTTTTGCCCGGGTGCCATCATATCCCGGCGCCATATAGCTATCGCAATCCATTCGGCGAAACTGATCCGGAGCGTCTGGCGCATCTCTGTTTGCAAGCCCTGCAGGACGAGATCGCCTTTCAAGGTGGCAACACGATTGCCGCATTCATTATGGAACCGGTCCTGGGTGCAGGCGGCGTCATCCCACCCCATCCGTGTTTTATGCCAGGCGTCAGAGAGATCTGCAGCAGGCACGGTATTTTCCTGATCGCGGATGAGGTCATCACAGCTTTTGGCCGTACCGGCAGTTGGTCCGGCTCACGCCACTGGGGGGTGCAACCCGATCTGATGTGCACTGCCAAAGCGATCACAAACGGATACTTCCCCTTTGGCGCCGTAATGATTGCGGACAAAGTGGCCGAAGTTTTCGAACATGATAAATCCGGGGCCGCAGCCATCGGCCATGGCTATACCTATTCCGGTCATCCGGTTGGCGCCGCGGCTGCCTTGGCGTGCTTGGCAGAAACCGAACGGTTGAACGTACCCGCCAATGCTGCAGAGAGAGGCAGGCAGCTGTTCGCAGGCCTGCAAAAACTGGCCGAAACCTACGACGTGATCGGAGATGTGCGCGGTGGCCACGGTTTGATGTGTGCGCTTGAATTGGTGTCAGACCGCGCCACCAAATCACCTATCGACAAAACCACCATAGGGAAAATCCAGGATGCCACCTACCAGGCTGGCGCGATGGTGCGGGTCTCGGGCCCAAACATCATCCTATCGCCACCACTGGTTCTGAGCGAACATGATACAGATGCCATTTTGGCGGCGCTGGAAACGGGGTTCGAAACAGCCCTGTCACGCTGACCTAGCAAACCGACAGGTCTGACACCGGACCGCCTGTGAAATAGCACTGGCTGCAGCACAAAGCACTGCAGTCAGCTCCCTCACGAACGTACGCAAGTCCACACTTTGCGCGTGGACACATCTTCCTGTTTGACGAACCCCGCATCAAGCAAGGCCCGTTTACAGCTGCGCATACCGGGCACACCGTAGACATCTGGGTGAAATTCGATCACGACGGCCCGAAACCCCGTCAGGTCGATGTTCTGCAACAGCTCCAGCTCGCCGCCCTCGATATCCATCACCAGAACGGTGGGGTTCAAGACCTGACAGACAGTCGAAAAATCTGCTGTTGGCACATCCACAACCTGCGATGGGCGTTGCCCCGGGTTCAACAAGGACGAGCCCAGGTAACTCTTACGGATGTGAAAGGGCATGCTCTTGGGCTGATCTGCCCCTGCGACCAGAATTGCGTTGCGCACCGAAATGCGGCTTTCCAGGCCATTGGTTGCGTAGAGATCACGGATCACCGGGATGAGTTGCGGGTTGCCCTCAAAGGAGAGCACCGTTTCCGGATGGCAGGCCTTGGCGGCGATGGCACCGACCAGTCCAATACCAGCACCAACCTCAAGCACCCGATCATCTGGCCCAACAACGCTCAGCACACCGGCGATCTCTTCGCGTTCGTAGCGAGATTCGTTGATCCGCCTGATACGTGTCTCATTCAGATAGGGGCTGTCGGGCACATCCACACCATGACAACTCGCCACGATCTGTGGCTGCGGCACGTCGGAAGTTTGCGGCGATAGCGCAGCAGCCGGTGTCTTGTCCTGTGTCATGGATACCTTCAACTATCGAGTGACGCGCCGACCCAAACGGCGCGGGACCGATATGCAGAGTGGCTTGCGCAGCCCTATAATTCAAGGCCACAAAACGCTGCACCAGAAGTCATGGCAGAACCGCAAACTGGGCCCACAGTTCAGATGAAGTGCACGTAAAAGTCGCGCAGAGCATCGCCTTCCAAATCCCGTGTCTTTCTGGCCTCCTTGCGCTTCATGTAAATGTGGTTTGCGACAAGCTCTGGCCCGACCGCAGCGGCCAGCACCTGATCTTTTTCCAAATCCGCAACGGCCCCTTTCAAATCGACCGCAGTGCCCTCACGCGCATCAGTGCGGTCAAAACCATCACCGGTTTCCATCGGTGGCAACGCATAGCCGTTCTGCACACCTAATAGAGACGCCTGCAGCACGGCCGCCACCGCGGTGTAGGGGTTTGCCGATGCATCCGCCATGCGATGTTCCAATCGCGCTTTTGGTCCGCCTTCTGAACTGATCCGGGTCGTCACATTGCGATGATCTCCGCCCCAGTTCTGCCAGTAGCCCGACAGAGATCCCGGCTGCAGTCGCATATAACTGTTAGATGTCGGGGCAATCAGACCAGCGAGACCTTTGTGATGCTGCAAAAGCCCCGCCAGGCAACCGCGCGCCAGATCATTCATATGCTCAGGCCCACCATCCGTGCCCGAGGCCACGGCATTGCCACCGGCCTCATCCTGGAACGAAAAGTTCACATGCATGCCTGAGCCACCACCCTCGGCCACCGGTTTCGGCATGAAGGTCAGGACGATCCCGTATTCCAAAGCAATTTCACGGGCCATCAATCTGAACAAAATGATGTCGTCCACCGCTTTGACTGCATCATCAAAAGTGAGCGTATATTCGAACTGTGGACTGTCGAATTCTGCGGTGATCATATCCAGCGCGAACCCCATCTGATCCGCCATCGCCCAGATCCTGTCGTTGAAACGCAGGGGGTCGGCAAATGGTCCGGTGCCGTAGACCACACCACCCGGCGCATCATAGGGCATCAGCCTGCCTGCTTCATCACCCTGCAGAGCATACGCCTCCAGCTCGATGCCGACTTTGGGCCTCAATCCCAGCGCTTGCCAATCCTGGACCGCACGTTTTAGCGCGCCGCGTGGACACAGCCCAAGGGGCGCGCCGCTATCGTCATACAGGTCCCCGACAACAATTTTGGTATCCTGGTGCCAGCTGTCGCGAATGTCGTCGTGACGCCAGCGCAGCTCCATATCGGGAAGCCCCTGTTTGACCATGGCACCGGGCGCATCCAGCAAATCCTTGTCATAGTGGGTGCCGAAGACGGATCGACAAAAACGGGTGCTGTCGTCTCCGATTTTGCTTTCCGGGAGGTATTTGCCCCGCATAATGCTGAGATGGTCACAAAACAGCGCACGCAAACGAGGTTTCATATCGGGTCCTTTCCTGTTGCAAAGGCCCCGCCGCTGTCCGCGCGTTTGGCCACTCTTGTATGGGTCAGACTTGGTGCGTCCAGCTTACGCAGCCTTCACCCTGACGGGCAATTCCTTGATCCCGCCGACGAAGTTGGAGCGAAGGAACCGGTGCGGGCCCGCGGCCTCGATGTGCTGAATGCGCTTGGCCAACTCCTGAAACAAAACGGTGACTTCGAGGCGGGCAAGCCACATGCCCAGACACACATGCGGACCAAATTGGCCAAATGACAGATGCCTGTTGGGCTGGCGCATTAGGTCGACGCGAAACGGATCGACAAAATAGCCGTCATCGCGATTGGCCGAGGCAAACCAATAGAGCACTTTATCCCCGGCTCGGATGGTTTTGCCGTGCATTTCCACATCCCGCGTGGCCGTCCGGCGGAAATAGATCGCAGGAGTTGCCCAGCGGATGATTTCATCGGCGGCGGTTTCCCAAACCGCACCGCCCTGTTGCATCTGCTCCAGCAATTCCGGCTGATGGCACATCGCCTGAATACCCGCTGCAATCGAGTATCGTGTCGTGTCATTGCCTGCGGCCACCAACAGGCAAAAGAAATTGCGAAACTCGGTCTCGGTGATGGATGATCCGTCCCGCGCTGGCTGCAAAATCATGTTCAGGACGCCTGCCGTATCACCCGCCCGCGCTTTGGCTTCCATCAGCGCTTTGGCGTAGGCATAGAGCTCGGCGCCAGCGGGCGAATTAAATGGCATCATCCGGAAATCATCGGTCTCCATCTTATCCAGAACATGCGAGGTGAAGTCAGGATCGGTGTTGGCAATCAGGGCGTCACCTTTTTCCACCAGCCAAGGTAGATCCTCATCCGGCAAACCAACCACACGGCCGAGCATCCGCATCGGCAGTTGTCTGGCGATCTCCTTGGTGGCGTCAAATTGACCTTTCGCCAGCGCCGCATCCAGGATCTCTGCACACAGCTCCCGGATGTCATGTTCGTATTGCGCCATCGTCGTCTTTGAAAATGCCTTCAGGAGCTTCATGCGAACCTGGGAGTGTTCCGGTGGATCCGTTTCCTGAAAGGTGCGACGGGCCAGATATTCCTCATAGGTCTGGTCCTCCATCCGGATCCCGCGCGCGGATGAAAAGACCTCGGTATTTTTGTTCATTTTGGTGATGTCATCGTAGCGGGTGACCGACCAAAAATTGGTTCCGCCCGCATACTCGGTCCAATGCAGCGGATCCTCCCGGCGCAGACGCGCAAATGTGTTGTGCGGCACGCCCTGCGCAAAACTGTCATGGCTGCTCAGATCCGCAAATCCGTCATCCAGCGGTGTCCAGACTGTCATGCCAGCGCTCTCCCTGCCCCATTACTTGTATGTATATTAAATTGAGCTATAAATATGTAAATAGAAAAGTAGCCCGGGTTTCACCATGCATTTGGCCATTCTGCTAACCAACACAGATCACAGCGATTTCGCTGCTGCACATCCGCATGACAGTGAGAAATTCAACACGTTGATCCAAAGCGTTCGACCCGGCTGGCGTTGCAGCCTGGTCGATATTCAGGCGGGGCATGTGCCGAACGACCTGGCATCTTTTGATGGTGCCATGATCACAGGCAGCCCGTCTTCCATCAATGATCCACTTCCCTGGATCCCAGCGTTTCTTTCCTTGATCAGGGACCTGGACGAGCGTAAATTCCCTTTGTTCGGAGCTTGCTTTGGGCACCAGGCCATTGCTGTGGCGCTCGGTGGATCTGTCGGAACCGTGCCGGGAGGTTGGGTACAGGGGCTGACACGAAATGAGCAGACATCCCGCACACGTTGGACTGCACACCTACCGGATCATGTGAAACTGTTCGGCTCGCACAAGGAATACGTGGATCGCCTGCCGAAGGGCGCCACGGAGCTGAGCCGATGCAACGGTCTGACGAGCGGTTTTGCCATCGGCAGTCATATCTACACGACACAACATCACCCAGAGATGTCGCCTGCGTTCATCGCTGCATTAACGGAATATATGGCCCCAACGCTTGGAGCGGAAATTCACGCCGATGCGATGAAGAGCCTGCAAACTGGGGCAGATAGCCTCGCCTTTGCGGAGAGCATCGCGCAATTCTTCGAACAGGCCTGAGTGGGCCGCGTCACTCAGGGTTGTTCAAGTGCCGCAAGCAGATCCATCGCGGTGACCTGGTCAAAGTGAACATGCCGTGTCATCGTCGCTTCGGCACCAGCCGCATCATGGGCGAGGATAAGCTGTACGATTTCACGATGCTCGCGCGCAGATTGGGCAATCACGCCAGGGTAGCGATACCGCGCCCGATAATAGGCCATCAACTTGCGGGCATTGGTCTTGATCATCTCGACCAGAAACGGATTGCCGGATCCTTCGGCAACGCAGGCATGAAATCGAAGGTTTAATTGATAGTAGGCGACGGGATCACGATCCCCCAGATGCGCGGCATGGTGTTCGCAGGCCTGAACCGCGGCCTCCAGCTCCACCGCTTGTGCGGCCGACAGGCGCCGAGCTGCCAGCCCTGCCGCTTGGCCCTCCAGCTGCGCATGGACCTCAAGAATGGCCAGGAATTCTTCGAGCGTGGGCTTGAACAAAACAGCCCCTTTGCGGGGCAAGCGCCGGATCAGGCCAATGGCTTCCAGCTGAATAAACGCCTCACGCACCGGTGTTCGGGACACGCCATGGCGTTCCACCAGATCGCTTTCCTCCAGGCCAGCCCCCGGCACCAGCCTGCCCGCCTCGATGTCTGCGAGAATTGCACGAAGCACCTGCTCTGTCTGCCCGGCCATTGCTGCCCCTTTACGTCACGACGCCAGTCTAAAAGGCCGACGCACGCAAGGCAATCGGGCGACAAGCAACTGCCACGCCGATTGGGGCTCTGCCCCCGCCCTTTCGGGCTCCCCCGGAGTATTTTTGGAAAGATGACGGATCAGCTGTTCCGTTTTGGTACGGGGCCGCGGTATTTTTCGGTCAACTCCGGCGCGACCTCTTCGGGTTCGTAGAGTCCCAACAAGATCCCCTTACGGTCGGATTTTCCGCGCCGTGCGATGATCTGCGCATCTGACAGGGTGATCCGCTGCGACATCCTCAAGGCCCAGTCTTGTAGCCGATCATACATCAGATCGAGTACAGGCTGATGCTGTTCTGAGGCCCCAAGATCCACCAATTCATCAGGGTCGTCCCGCAGATCAAACAGCATCGGGCGCAACCCGCCTTCGGCATGCATGAATTTCCAGCGCTGATCCGTGATCATGAACAGGCGCGCGTCTTTCGGGGCCAGGCCAAGTTTCTCGCACAGTGGCATGGTGGAATAGTCAAACTCCGCCATCGCATAGTCCCGCCATGACGGGCATTCACCGCGGAGCCAGGGGCTGAGCGAGCGACCTTCGAGGATATGGGGCGCAGGGGTGCCGCCTGCGACATCCAGGAAGGTTGGCAACAGGTCAATGGCTTCGACAAGAGCGTCACAGGTCGTTCCACGTGTGTCATTCGCCTCTGGGCGGGGATCATAGATGATCAGCGGGACCTTGATAGAAGGCTCGTGGAACAGATTCTTCTCTCCCAGCCAATGGTCGCCCAGATAGTCGCCATGATCCGACGTGATGACGATCATCGTGTCTTTCATTCTGCCAGTCGCTTCCATCCAGGCAAACAAGCGCCCCATCTGATCATCTGCCTGTTTGATCAGCCCCATATAGGCGGGGATGACACGTTCCCGGACATCATCACGACTGAAGCTTTCGCCGATCCGGTTGGCCATCATGCCCGCAAAAACTGGATGTGCGTCGTCTTTTTCCGCAGCAGCACGCACCGCGGGCAACACATGTTCTGGCCCATACATATCGTGGTAGGGGGCTGGCACAATGTAGGGCCAATGCGGTTTGATATAGCTGAGATGCGCACACCATGGCTGGTCCGAGTTGGCCTCTGCCTCCTCCATGAACCGGATCGCTTCGCTTGTCAGCCAGGGCGTTTCGCTGTCCTCTTCTGCGATATTGGCGGGCTTGTTGGCGTTGACCATGAACCAGCCGGAAGCGATGTCGCCATTCTCCACAGCAGCATTGGCAAAATCACGCCAGGGGTTGTCCCCTGGATAGCCTTTGGCCTGCAGAAACGCGTTATAGGGGCTGCGTTTCTGATCGTAGAACCCATCCGGCCCCTCGGCCCAGAGGCCATCATCGCGCACGAAGGGATCAAACCCGCATTCGGTTTGGCGCACACCAATCAGACTGTCCGGCGCCAGACCGAGCCGTTCGAGGCCCTCGGCATCTGCGACCATGTGGGTCTTGCCAATCAAATGACAGCTCATGCCCGCTTTGCGCAGGTGATCGCCCATGGTCCACTCGCCCACCCGCAACGGGTAGCCGTTGAACTGAACACCGTGGGACGAAGGATAACGGCCGGTGTAGCTCGACATACGCGAAGATCCGCAGGTGGGAGACTGCACGTAGGCCCGGGTGAAGCGCATCCCCTTGGCCGCCAGAGCGTCCATATGCGGTGTCTCCAAATGTGGATGCCCAGCGCAGCTGAGATAGTCGAACCGCAGTTGGTCAAACATAATGTAGAGAATGTTCATTGCTATGCCCGTCATCAATCGCCTTCAGCGCTGATTGCACGCCGACCTGAGCGCTTAGTCAACCGCGAAACCAGTCAACGCTCCGACTTAATGTGTTACAAAATTATTTTCATATGTATTTTTGAGTTACATATATCTTGCCTCGAATCGCGGTCAGGCGTATCACCAACTGAACGGTCGGCTTAATGAGCCTTCACAGGAGACAGACGTAAGCATGGATGCCTTTATCTGCGATGCAGTCAGGACCCCCATTGGGCGCTACGGCGGCGCTCTCAGCACGCTGCGGACCGACGATTTGGCGGCCTTGCCCATCGCGGCCTTGAAAGATCGCAACCTAAACGTCGCATGGGACAGTTTGGATGATGTGATCCTTGGCGATGCCAACCAAGCGGGTGAGAGCAATCGCAATGTCGCACGGATGGCCGCGTTGCTGGCGGGTCTTCCACCCTCGGTACCCGGAACGACGATCAACCGCCTTTGTGCTTCGGGCATGGATGCGGTTGGCATGGTCTCTCGTGGCATTCGGGCCGGAGACTATGACCTGGCCATCGCTGGCGGCGTCGAAAGCATGACACGCGCGCCTTTCGTGATGCCCAAAGCCAGTGCAGCCTTTGGCCGAGCCAATGCGGTTTATGACACGACGATTGGTTGGCGCTTTGTCAATCCGAAGATGGAAGAGATGTATGGCATCGATTCCATGCCACAGACAGCCGATAACGTCGCCGAAGACTATGGCGTGTCACGTGCGGATCAGGATGCATTTGCCGCGCGCAGTCAGGAACGGTGGGCCAAGGCGCAGGCCGCCGGGATCTTTGAGCGGGAGATCATCCCTGTCACCCTGCCCCAGCGCAAGGGAGAGGCGGTTGTTTTTGCAGAAGATGAACATCCTCGCCCCAGCACGACGGCGGAGAAGCTGGCCGCGCTGAAACCGATCAACGGGTCCGACAAGACGGTGACGGCCGGCAATGCCTCTGGTGTGAATGATGGTGCGGCTGCGATTTTGATGGCCAGTGAACGCGCTGCGCAGCAAAATGGTCTGAAGCCGCTGGCACGGATTGTTGGAGCCGCAGCCGCGGGTGTTGCCCCACGTGTCATGGGGATCGGCCCTGTGCCTGCCACCCGCAAAGTGCTGGCGCGCTGCGGTTTGAGCATCGATCAGATGGATGTGATCGAGCTGAACGAGGCCTTCGCCGCACAGGGATTGGCGACGCTGCGGGAACTTGGACTTCCTGATGATGCACCCCATGTTAATCCAAACGGCGGAGCAATCGCTCTTGGTCACCCTCTGGGTATGTCCGGAGCGAGACTGGTGGTGACCGCCGCCTATCAGCTGCAGCGCACCGGCGGACGCTATGCGTTGTGCACCATGTGCGTTGGCGTTGGTCAAGGCACCGCCCTTATCCTTGAACGCGTGTAACCCGCCATAGGGAGATCCAAGATATGTATGCTCAGATGATCAAATCAGAAGCGACCCAGGATGATCCAGAACAGCTTGCCGCCTTTCAGGCGCGCATCGACGCGGGCGAGAAGATTGAGCCCAAGGACTGGATGCCAGAAGGCTATCGCAAGACGCTGATCCGTCAGATCGGTCAGCACGCACATTCAGAAATCGTCGGGCAGCTGCCAGAAGGCAACTGGATCACCCGCGCCCCCACCTTGGAGCGCAAAGCCATTTTGTTGGCGAAGGTGCAGGATGAGGCAGGCCATGGCCTGTATCTCTATGGTGCTGCCGAAACGCTCGGCGTGTCCCGGGACGAGCTGACGGAAATGCTGCTTGATGGGCGCATGAAGTATTCGTCGATTTTCAACTACCCGACCCTGAACTGGGCTGACATCGGTGCCGTTGGATGGCTGGTGGACGGGGCCGCGATCATGAATCAGGTGCCATTGCAGCGCACCTCCTATGGTCCTTATTCACGCGCCATGATCCGTATCTGTAAGGAAGAAAGCTTCCATCAGCGTCAGGGCTATGACGCCATTCGCCGCATGGCGGAAGGATCTGACGCGCAGAAAAAGATGGCGCAGGATGCACTCAATCGGCTCTGGTATCCCTCGCTGATGATGTTTGGCCCATCGGATAAGGACTCCGTTCACTCCGCCCAGTCCATGGCTTGGAAAATCAAGATGAACACCAACGATGAGCTGCGTCAGAAATTTGTCGATCAGACTGTGCCGCAAGCCGAGTATCTAGGCCTGACCGTGCCAGACCCCGATTTGAAGTGGAACGAGGCGCGTGGGCATTATGATTTCACCGACCCGGATTGGACAGAATTCTACGAGGTGCTGAAAGGCAACGGCCCTTGCAACACGGACCGCTTGGCCGCACGCAACAAGGCCTGGGACGAGGGAGCCTGGGTCAGAGACGGCCTGTTGGCCCATGCCCGCAAGCGTACCGCACGTAAAATGGCGGCAGAATAAGCCCAAGCCTTTGGTGCCGCCACATGCAAGACACGCAGAGCCGCACCGCAGCCAGGAGGATTGATGATGAAAAACGAATGGCCCCTGTGGGAAGTCTTCATCCGTGGCCAACATGGCCTGAGCCATCGCCACGTCGGATCGTTGCACGCTCCGGACGCCGAAATGGCGATCAAGAACGCGCGCGATGTCTATACTCGGCGTAACGAAGGCGTATCGATCTGGGTGGTCGAGGCCAATCAAATCTCCGCCTCTTCGCCCAGCGACAAGGGACCGCTCTACGAACCTTCGGAGAGCAAAGTCTACCGCCACCCGACCTTCTTCGACATTCCCGATGAAGTGGGAGCCATGTAATGACCTTTGATGCGGCTATGTATCAATTTCTTCTGCGCATGGGAGACAACACCCTGATCCTTGGCCATCGGGTCAGCGAATGGTGCGGTCATGCGCCAGTGCTGGAAGAAGACATCGCGCTTGCAAATACGGCGCTGGATCTGATTGGTCAGACGCAAATGTGGTTGGGGCTGGCCGCCGAGATCGAGGACAAGGGGCAGTCTGCCGATGATCTCGCCTTTTTGCGCGACGCTTGGGATTTCCGCAATCTTTTGCTCTGCGAGATCCCGAACGAAGATTTCGGGCGCACGCTGATGCGGCAGTTTCTATTCGATACATGGCATTCGATCCAACTGGGCCACCTGACCAAATCCTCCGACGAACGCGTTGCGGCGATCGCGGCCAAAGCCTCCAAAGAGGCGGCATACCATTTGGAACGGTCTGCGGATACGGTTGTTGGACTTGGCGATGGCACCGAAGAAAGCCACAACCGGATGCAGGCTGCGCTGGATTATCTCTGGCCCTACGTCGGGGAAATGTTCCAATCAGATGATGTCGACGTCGTTCTGGCCAAAGCGGGTGTGGCCCCTGATCCTGCATCGCTGCGCGAGGAATATGACGCGGTCTTGTTACGGGTATTGAGCGAGGCGACACTTACAATCCCTGACAGCCGCTTCGCCCACAAAGGCGGACGCAGTGGTGCCATGCACACCGAACATCTGGGTCATTTGCTGACGCAAATGCAATGGCTGCAGCGGGCCTATCCCGGATGCCAGTGGTGATTTCTGCACCGGCCTGACCCGCTGGAACAGAGATCTGGCCGGAACCAAACAGGATCGCCCAGCCGCAAATCGATCAAACAGGACGCAGCATGAGCGAGATGACATCACAGCCAAGCATTGCGCAGATCTGGGACTGGTTGGATGCCGTGCCTGATCCGGAAATACCGGTGATTTCCCTGGTCGATCTTGGGGTGATCCGAGATGTGGCATGGGCCGACACCACATTGGTTGTCACTGTGACCCCGACCTACTCTGGCTGCCCTGCCACCGCTGTCATCAATCTCGATATCGAAACAGCACTGCGCGACCATGGCATTTCTGATCTGCAATTGAAGACGCAGATCGCCCCGCCCTGGACCACAGATTGGTTGTCCGAGAAGGGCAAAGCCAAACTGGAAGGCTATGGTATTGCCCCGCCGCAACCGTCCGGAGGACCGCAACGCTGCCCCCAATGCGGGAGCAAAAATGTCAGCAAGGTGAGCCAGTTTGGCTCCACTCCCTGCAAGGCGCATTGGCGGTGCGGTGACTGCCTCGAACCCTTTGATTATTTCAAGTGCATCTAAGGAGGCCCTGATGGCGCGCTTTCACGACCTAGAGGTAACAGATGTCCGCAAAACCATCCGAGATGCGGTGGTGGTGTCACTGAAACCCGTGAACGGTGATACCGGAGATTTTGCATTCACCCAGGGTCAGTATCTCACGTTTCGTCGTGACTTCAACGGAGAAGAACTGCGCCGCAGCTATTCAATCTGTGCCGGAACCGACGACGGTATTTTGCAGGTGGGCATTAAGCGCGTCGCCGGTGGCGCTTTTTCAACATGGGCCAACACAGAGCTGAAACCAGGCGACCGCCTGCAGGCGATGCGACCCATGGGCAGCTTCTTCACCGAGCTGGAGGCAGATGCCGAAAAACACTACCTCGGCTTTGCAGGAGGATCTGGCATTACCCCGGTGCTGTCGATCCTCAAGACCACATTGGCAACAGAACCCCAATCAAGTTTCACGCTGGTTTACGCCAACAAGGGCATCAACACGATCATGTTCCGCGAGGAATTGGAGGATCTAAAGAACCTCTACATGGGTCGGCTGAACGTCATCCACATCCTCGAAACCGATAGCCAGGACATTGATCTGTTCACCGGCCTCGTCACAGAAGAAAAATGCGCCCAGTTGTTCGAGCATTGGATTGATCCGCAATCCGTCGACACTGCGTTCATCTGCGGGCCAGAACCCATGATGCTAGGCATCGCCAGCGCCCTGTGCACCGCTGGTCTGGCCGACGATCAGATCAAGTTTGAACTGTTCGCCTCCGCCCAACCCGGTCGCGCCAAACGCCAGGTTAGTGACATCAGCGCATCTGATACCGTGCAGGAAACGGTAATGCGGATCACGCTGGATGGCGCCACACAGTCGGTCACGCTGCCAAAAGACACCACTATTTTGGATGCAGCCCTCAGCAACGCTTTGGACGCCCCATTTGCCTGCAAGGCCGGGGTCTGCTCGACCTGCCGCTGCCGGGTGCTGGAAGGCGAGGTGGAAATGGTCGCGAACCACGCTCTCGAAGACTACGAAGTCGAAAAGGGCTATATCCTATCCTGCCAAGCCTATGCCCTGAGCGACAGGCTGGTCGTCGACTACGACCAGTAGAGCATTGCAGCGCCCAAAAGGTATGGACGACTGACCTAATCGCGCCTAGGTTTTGACGATCAGTGTTGAACCGCACAGATTTCAGGTGCCGGTGGGCCGCTGGGCCAACACATCGAACCGTGCCTTTTGCCAGGAGAGAGACGAAATGGCCATCAGCTCAAACATCCGCACCTATTTCAACGGCACCTGGCACGATGGCGATGTTCCTATCATGAAGGCCGCAGACCACGCCGCCTGGCTTGGCTCTTCGGTGTTTGATGGCGCGCGCTTGTTTGACGGTGTGACCCCGGATCTCGACCTGCATTGCAGACGGGTCAATGCGTCCGCCGAGGCCCTGATGATGGCCCCCACCATCAGCGAAAGCGAGATGGTCGACATTGCCATTGAGGGGTTGAAATCCTTTGGCAAAGACGCGGCCGTTTACATCCGGCCCATGTACTGGGCCGCAGACGGTGACGCGACGACGATCGCGCCGGGGCCCGAGACGACACAATTTGCCATGTGTCTGGAGGAAATCGCGATGCCGTCCAGTGCGGCCTCCGCAACAGTGACCCGCACATCCTTTCGCCGACCCGTGTTGGAAAACGCCGTGGTCAATGCGAAGGCCGGATGCCTCTATCCCAACAATGCCCGCATGCTACGCGAAGCGCGGGCCAAAGGGTTCACCAATGCGCTCGCGCTGGACGCGATGGGCAATGTCGCCGAAACGGCCACCGCGAATATCTTCATGGCGCGCGACGGTGAGGTGTTCACGCCGATTGCCAACGGCACATTTCTCGCGGGCATCACGCGGGCACGCCATATCGCAAATCTGCGCGCTGACGGCATCACGGTCCATGAAACGGTTCTCAACTACCATGATTTTGAGCAAGCCGATGAAGTGTTCATGACGGGCAATATGAGCAAAATCACCCCGATCACGGCATTTGACGAACGCACCTATCAGATGGGCCCCATCGCACGACGGGCGCGGGAACTGTATTGGGACTGGGCGCACAGTACATCCGTTTGATAGGGCCAGCCACGAACCGCGATATTCCACAACAGCTTGATCTATTGCGCCAAGCAGTTGGTTGCGCCATGATCCTTTCGAACCAAACAGAGGAACAAGATGCGCAAATTTCTAGTGGTACTTGATGACAGCCGGGAGTGCCTGAATGCGATGCGTTTTGCCGCAATGCGGGCGGCAAACACAGGCGGTGGCGTTGAAATCCTCTCTGTCATTCCGCCAGATGAGTTCAATCATTGGATTGGCGTGGGCGAAGTCATGCGCGAAGAAGCGCGCGAACGGATCCACGCCCATTTCGAAGTATTCGCAAAATGGATGCGCGATCGTCAGGGGATCGAACCTGAACTGGTCATCCGTGAGGGCGAAGCGGTTCCTGAAATCATCGCACAGATCGAGGCAGACCCGGAAATCGGCGTTTTGGTGCTCGGCGCTGGGGATGATCGCAAGGGACCCGGCCCGCTGGTTACCCAGCTCAGCAAATCATCTGGCAGCTTGCCGGTGCCGATAACGATTGTGCCTGGCGATTTGTCGAAGGAAAAGCTGGAAGCCATCACCTGACAACAGGGCGGCGCCAACGCGACCGACTTTTGCATACCCTTTAGGTTAGAAACATTCCAAACATTGACTTGGCGGCATTGCGTGCGCATATGACGTCCAACACTCAAGGAGGCCCGACATGTTCATTCAGACAGAATCCACGCCCAACCCGGCGACGCTGAAATTTCTGCCGGGTCAAACTGTTCTGGAAATGGGAACCGCTGACTTCCCAAGCGCCGAAAGCGCTGGCAGCTCCCCGCTTGCAGAACGCATCTTCGCCGTATCCGGCGTAACCGGCGTGTTCTTCGGCAACGACTTTGTCACTGTGACCAAGGCCGATGCGGTGGAATGGGACCATATCAAACCAGCCATTCTGGGTGCGGTGATGGAGCATTTCCAGTCAGGCAAACCCGTGATGCTGGACGGAAGCGCTGCCCAAAGCTCAGGTCACGCAGAACATACCGGAGAAGACGGCCAGATTGTCGACCAGATCAAAGAACTGCTGGACAGCCGTGTACGTCCTGCTGTTGCCCAGGATGGTGGGGACATCACTTTCCATGGTTTTGATCGCGGCGTTGTCTATCTCCACATGCAAGGTGCCTGTGCGGGCTGCCCGTCTTCGACACTGACGCTTAAGATGGGCATCGAAAACCTGCTGCGCCACTATATTCCCGAAGTCACAGAGGTTCGTCCCGTTGCCGTCTGAACCACTGGTCCTGGGATTTGATACATCGGCCGCGCATTGCGCGGCCGCTTTGCTGCGAGGGCACGACATTATCGCGTCGCGCGCAGAAACCATGGCCCGAGGTCAGGCTGAGCGGCTGATGCCGCTGCTGGAAGAAACCTTGGCAGACGGTGGCGCCGAGTGGAGCGACCTCACGGCACTCGGCGTGGGGGTCGGGCCGGGTAACTTCACCGGCATCCGAATTGCCGTATCCGCCGCACGTGGGCTGGCCCTTGGCCTCGGCATCCCTGCTGTCGGGGTGGACGGATTTGTCAGCCGTGAACAAGATGGTGTCCTTCCCGCCGTGCCAGCCCCGCGCGATCAGGTCTATGTTTGTCTGCCCGGGTCTGATCCGCAGCTGCTACCGCTCTCTGATGCCGAAGCGATAGCCGCGGCGAGAAACACGCCACTGGTCACAGATTGCGCGCCTGCCGATCTGGCGTCGCAGATCGCGCGCATCGCCGCCAGTCGTTACCAGCAGGACATGCCGCCACCGGCCCCGCTCTATGTTCGGGCTGCCGATGCTGCGCCATCCAAAGATCAACCCCCGCAGCTGATCGAGGGCTAGCCAAGTGCCAAAGGGTTCGGGCAGCGCGAATACGCCTCTATTGCCAAATGTCATGGCGCAAATCCATGCAGCGGCGTTCCTGCAAGCGCGCCCCTGGTCAGAGGCAGAGTTTCAATCTTTGCTGGACAGTTCCTTGACCTATGCCGTCGGCGACGACCGGTGTTTTGCCATTGGTCGGGTGGTGGCGGATGAGGCGGAATTGATCACCATCGCAACTCACCCTGATCACCAGAGACAGGGCCATGCCACCCGGTGCCTTGCCGAATGGAAAACCTGTGCTGCCGCACGCGGCGCGACCGTTGGTTTTCTGGAGGTCGCGGCTGACAACACCGCAGCGCAGATTCTGTATCGCGCAAATGGATTCGCAGAAAGCGGCCGACGGGCGCGGTACTACGCGCGAAAAGACCACCCACCGGTTGATGCAATCCTGATGTCGGCCACTTTCCGTTAGGCTTCCTGTGCAGAATACGACCAAAAGGTCAAAAAACGGTTGACCCCCTCCACCCCCTACGGACTACATTGGCGCACCTCTTTTCCGCCATGCGGGTTGGCGCGGTCGCACGCGATCGCAAAAGAAAAAATAATGGGAGTACCCAAAATGACCGTAATGAAATCCCTGATGGGCGCTGTCGCCGCCGTGGCACTCAGCGCAGGCGCAGCCCTGGCAGAACCGGCGCTGATCTTTGATCTGGGCGGCAAGTTCGACAAATCCTTCAACGAAGCCGCGTTCACCGGAGCGCAGCGTTGGGCTGAAGAAACCGGCAACAGCTTCCGCGAGATCGAACTGCAATCCGAAGCACAGCGTGAACAGGCGCTGCGCCGTTTCGCCGAAGCCGGTGCCAACCCAATCGTCATGGCCGGCTTTGCCTTTGGTGATGCTCTGGGCCAGGTTGCGGGCGACTATCCCGACACCAGCTTTGTGATCATCGATATGGTTGTTGATGCCCCGAACGTGCGTTCCGTTGTCTTCAACGAGCACGAAGGCTCCTACCTGGTTGGTATGCTGGCCGCAAAAGCGTCCAAATCCGGCACCGTTGGCTTCATCGGTGGCATGGACATCCCGCTGATCCGCAAATTCGCATGTGGCTACGCAGAAGGTGTGAAAGCCGTGAACCCCGACGCGACCGTGATTGCCAACATGACAGGCACCACCCCGGCCGCTTGGAACGATCCGGTTAAAGGGTCCGAGCTGACCAAAGCGCAGATCAGCCAAGGCGCGGACGTTGTCTACGCAGCGGCAGGCGGCACCGGTGTTGGTGTTCTGCAAACCGCCGCAGATGAGGGCATCCTCTCCATCGGTGTCGACAGCAACCAGAACCACCTGCACCCAGGTAAGGTCCTGACCTCCATGCTGAAGCGCGTCGACAACGCCGTGTTCGAAGCATTCCAGGACGGCCCTGGTCTGGAAACCGGCTTCTCCGTAATGGGTCTGTCCAACGGTGGTGTTGGCTTCGCGGTTGACGACAACAATGCACCGCTGATCACCGCAGAAATGCAAGCTGCTGCGGATGAGGCGGCAACCAAGATCGCAACCGGTGAGATCAAAGTTCACGACTACATGTCCGATGACAGCTGCCCAGCACTGTCGTTCTGATATCTGAACACCGCCCCCGGCCCATGTTTGATCGTATGTCGATCTGGATGGTGACCGGGGGTTTCCAATTGCCCGGAGGCGGTGCCACAGCTGCCTCCGGGTTTGATTTTTCCTAGATGACCAATGATCCGTCAGGACTGACGTTGGCGACAACACTCCAGCAGTGGGATCAATCTAGGATCAATAAGGGGAGCCCGAATGACGGCGCCAGCAATTGAACTCAAAGGCATCTCCAAAGCCTTTGGCCCAGTCCAGGCCAACAAGGACATCTCTATCCGTGTTTCCCCCGGCACGATTCACGGGATTATCGGCGAAAACGGCGCCGGTAAGTCAACCCTGATGAGTATCCTATACGGGTTTTACAAAGCCGACAAAGGTGAGGTTTGGATTCACGGGAAACGTACTGAAATCCCGGACAGCCAAGCGGCGATCTCTGCTGGGATCGGGATGGTGTTTCAGCACTTCAAGCTGGTTGAGAACTTCACCGTTCTAGAGAACATCATCCTGGGTGCGGAAGACGGCGGCCTGCTGAAACCTTCGCTCAGCAAAGCGCGCAAAACCCTGCAAGGGCTGGCCAGCGAATACGAGCTGAACATCGACCCTGATGCGCGTATCGACACCATCGGCGTCGGAATGCAGCAACGCGTGGAGATTTTGAAAGCGCTCTACCGCCAGGCAGATATTCTGATCCTCGACGAACCCACCGGCGTTTTGACCCCCGCAGAAGCAGACCAGCTTTTCCGCATTCTGGACCGCCTGCGGGCAGAGGGCAAAACCATCATCCTGATCACCCACAAACTACGGGAGATCATGGAATACACCGACACTGTCTCGGTTATGCGGCGCGGCGAGATGACTGCAACCGTCAAGACAGCAGAAACAAACCCCGAGCAGCTTGCGGAACTTATGGTAGGCCGCAAAGTTCTGTTGCGCGTGGACAAGGTTCCTGCCCAGCCCGGCAAGCCCATTCTCGAAATCGAAAATCTCAACGTTGTCGACGAGGCCGGTGTGGCCCGCGTCAAAGACTTGAACCTGACGGTGCGCGCAGGCGAGATTGTTGGGATTGCAGGCGTTGCAGGCAACGGCCAATCTGAATTGCTTGAAGTGCTGGGCGGAATGCGCAGTGGTGATGGCAACATCCGGCTCAATGGGACGGATCTGCCGCTCTCTGGCAAAGGGTCCGACGCCCGTGCCCGGCGCAGCGCCCATGTCGCCCATGTTCCCGAAGATCGGCAGCGCGAGGGCCTGATCATGGATTTCCATGCCTGGGAAAATGTGGCCTTCGGCTACCACCATTCGCAAGAATATCAACGCGGCATTCTGATGGACAACGCGGCACTGCGCGCCGACACCGAAGCCAAAATGGCGAAATTCGATGTGCGCCCACCAGATCCGTGGCTGGCGGCCAAAAACTTCTCTGGTGGCAACCAGCAGAAAATCGTCGTAGCCCGCGAGATCGAGCGCAATCCTGACCTTTTGCTGATCGGTCAGCCAACGCGTGGTGTCGATATTGGCGCCATTGAATTCATTCACAAACAGATTGTCGAACTGCGCGATCAGGGCCAAGCCGTCTTGCTGGTGTCCGTCGAACTGGAAGAGATCATGTCTCTCTCCGACAGAGTCGCGGTTATGTTTGATGGCATGATCATGGGTGAACGCCCTGCCGATCAAACCGATGAAAAAGAGCTGGGCCTGCTGATGGCCGGCGTCGCGGGGGAGGCCGCGTAAATGGATAAGATGCCCAAATGGGCCGATGTCGTGCTGATCCCGCTGATCAGCCTATTGTTGGCCGCTGTTCTGTCCGCCCTTGTCATCCTCGGCATTGGCGAAGACCCTGTCGCCGCCGTGAACCTGATGGTGTCTGGGGCGCTTGGTTCCACGTATGGCTGGGGCTATACGCTCTATTACGCCACAAACTTCCTCTTCACCGGCCTCGCAGTGTCCGTTGCCTTTCACGCGCGGTTGTTCAACATCGGTGGCGAAGGCCAGGCGATGCTGGGCGGGCTGGGCGTTGCGATCATGTGCCTTTACATCGACTGGCCACATTGGTCGCTGGCGCTGATCTTTGCCAGCCTTGGCGCTGCATTGTTTGGTGCCGCCTGGGCCTCAATTCCTGCGTATCTGCAGGCGAAACGCGGCAGCCACATCGTGATCACCACCATCATGTTCAACTTCATCGCAGCCGCGGTGTTGAACTATGTTCTGGTCAACCTCATGCGGCCCGAAGGGTCCATGGACCCGGCAACAGCCCGGTTCCCCGAAACGGTTCATCTGCCATCGCTGCATGAAATCCTGGCGCCAATTGGGATCGAGTTTTCGAAAGCGGCCCCAGCCAATGTCAGCTTCATCGTGGCCCTGGTTGCCTGCGTTGCTGTCTGGTTGCTGATCTGGCGCACCAAGCTGGGTTATGAGATCCGCGCCTATGGCAATTCAGAACATGGCGCACTCTATGCCGGTATCTCTCCGGTAAAGATCACGATCATCGCGATGCTGATCTCGGGCGGTTTGGCCGGCATGATGGCCACCAACAACGTCATGGGCGAAGCAGAACGCCTGGTCTTGAACTCCACCGAGGGCGCAGGCTTCATCGGTATCGCGGTGGCACTCATGGGCCGCAGCCACCCGTTCGGCGTGTTCCTCGCTGCGATTTTGTTCGGCTTCCTCTATCAGGGCGGTGCGGAACTCGCGCTTTGGACCAGCATCCCGCGTGAATTGATCGTTGTCATTCAGGCCTTGGTCATCCTGTTTACAGGGGCCCTGGACAATATGGTGCGCAGCCCGCTGGAAAAACTCTTCCTTGCAATGCGTCGGGAGAAGGCGTGATGGATTTTCTGACACTGATCCAAGTTCTGGACAGCACCGTTCGTCTGGCAACGCCGCTTCTGTTGGCCTGTCTGGCAGGTTTGTTTTCTGAGCGTGCGGGCATTTTCGACATTGGCCTGGAAGGCAAGATGTTGATGGCCGCTTTCTTCTCTGCCGCTATCGCCGCCACCACGGGCAATGTCTGGTATGGTCTGTTGGCCGGAATCGCGTCATCGCTGGCGCTGAGCGGTCTGCACGGTCTGGCGTCCATCACCTTCCGCGGCAACCAGCTGATCTCGGGTGTGGCGATCAATTTCTTGGCTGCTGGCATGACAGTCCTGATCGCGCAGGATTGGTTCCAACAAGGCGGGCGCACCCCCTCGCTGATATCCGGCGGGCGTTTTGAGCCAATCACTCTGCCGTTTGCGGATGCTATAGAGCCGGTGCCATTCATTGGACCGATTTATAGCGAGCTGCTGTCTGGACATTCGATCCTGGTCTATCTGGCCTTCCTGGCAGTTCCTGCGACGGCTTGGATCCTGTTTGGCACCCGCTTCGGCCTGCGGCTGCGCGCGGTTGGCGAAAACCCTGCTGCCGTCGATACGGCCGGTGTGTCAGTTGTTGGGCTGCGCTATGCGGCTGTTATGATCTGTGGCCTGCTCTGCGGCATCGCGGGAGCCTATCTTGCGACAGCGCTGCAGGCTGGTTTTGTGAAAGACATGACTGCAGGGCGCGGGTTCATCGCGCTTGCAGCACTGATCTTTGCGAAATGGCGGCCCTGGCACGCGCTTGGTGCATGCTTGCTGTTCGGTCTGTTGCAGGCAGTTGCGCTGAGGTTCCAGAACATCGAATTGGGGACGATCGTCATTCCGGTGCAGTTCATGGACGCTCTGCCCTACATCCTGACGGTTGTGATCCTCGCGGGATTCGTCGGCAAGGCCATTCCGCCCAAAGCAGGCGGCGAACCCTACGTCAAAGAGCGCTGAGGCGCCCGCCACAACCGCGGAAAATAACAAACGCCCGGCGGATTTCGCCGGGCGTTTTGTGTAACTGACAGCCGATTTACCTTCAGAAGGTCGCGGCAGCGGAACAAACCCCCGAATGTATAGCGCCAGTTTCGCAGGCAATAGCAGTCCTGTTGCCCATATTCGGGCATAGGCTGTTGATTTTAAACAGACGCTAGGATCTAAATAGCGCATGCAGATTTACCTCCCCATCGCTGAAGTTTCGGTCAACGCATTCTTGCTGCTTGGCCTTGGAGGGATGGTCGGCATCCTGTCAGGCATGTTCGGCGTCGGTGGGGGCTTCCTGATGACGCCACTGCTGTTTTTCATTGGCATTCCGCCCGCTGTCGCCGTCGCGACGGAAGCGAACCAGATCGTCGCATCGTCCTTTTCCGGTGTTTTGGCGCATTTCAGGCGGCGCACCGTCGACATAAAAATGGGACTTGTCCTACAGGCCGGGGGCCTGATCGGTGCTGCGATTGGTGTGCTGGTTTTCAACTACCTAAAGAGCCTTGGGCAAGTCGATCTGCTGGTAAAGCTCTGCTATGTGGTTTTTCTCGGCGTTGTCGGTGGCTTGATGTTCATCGAAAGCCTGAACGCGCTGCGCAAGTCCCGCCGCGCAGGCGGGAACCCCGTACCAAAACGTCGCCAGCGCGGTTGGGTCCATGCGCTGCCTCTGAAGATGCGGTTCCGGACCTCAGGTCTCTATATTTCGGTGATCCCACCAATCATGGTTGGCATCCTCGTCGGCATCCTTGCCGCAATCATGGGTGTTGGCGGTGGCTTCATCATGGTGCCTGCAATGATCTACATCCTCGGCATGCCGACAAAGGTTGTGGTTGGCACTTCGCTGTTTCAGATCATCCTCGTCACAGCCTTCACCACGATGCTGCACGCAACAACCAACTACACGGTTGATATTGTTCTGGCTGTCCTGCTGCTGGTGGGTGGTGTGATCGGTGCCCAGATCGGCACCCGGATTGGCACCTACCTCAAGGCAGAGCAGCTGCGGATTTTGCTGGCGCTGATGGTTCTGGCTGTTTGCTTCAAACTTGGTCTTGATCTGCTGCTCACGCCAAGCGAACTGTTCACCCTTGGCGTGGCGGAGGGGCACTGACATGGGACAGTGGATCTCGAACCCACGCCGAGCAACGACACAGTGGCTGCGCCACGGGCGCGCCGCCCTATCGCTCTGTGTGGCAATCACTGTCTTCCTGATCGCCAGCGTCACAAATCTGGCCGCACAAACCACCTCAAACAGCACGCCCAGCTCCTCCGGTGAAGAGGTGGTCCTGGGACTGAGCAAAGACAAGGTCGCCATCACGGCGACATTTGATGGCTCGGAAATCTTGGTTTTCGGCGCGGTTAAACGGGAACAACCGATCCCAGACACAGATCCGCTTGAAGTGATCGTTGCAATCTCGGGGCCATCCGCCCCGGTGATGGTGCGACGCAAGGAACAGAAACTGGGCATCTGGGTAAACACCGATTCCGTGTTGGTCGACTCCGCGCCGAGCTTTTATGCAGTGGCGACCTCTGCGCCGTTTTCCGATGTTTTGACTGACACCGAAGATCTGCGATATCGCGTATCAATTGGCCGGGCGATCCGTTCTGTCGGGGCAGGCATGCATATTCGCGATGCTCAGGAATTCGCCAACGCTGTCAAACGCATTCGCGCCAACGAGGGGCTGTATTCCCTGCGGGAAAACACCGTCGCCGTGGACGAACAGACATTGTTTCGCACAGCCATCGATATGCCTGCAGATCTGACCGAAGGTGCGTACCGCACCCGCATTCTTCTCACACGCGGCGGCGAGGTGGTGGCCCAATATGAAACCACCATCGATGTTCAAAAGGTCGGGCTGGAGCGGTTTCTCTATGTGATGTCGCGGGAACAGCCCTTCTGGTACGGGTTGATGTCCTTAGCGATTGCAATTGCAGCGGGCTGGGGTGCATCCGCGGCCTTCAGGATGCTGCGCAACGGCTGAGACCTGCGCTCACCCGCGGCCGATATAGGGCATTTTGGTCGCCATGACCGTCATAAACTGCACATTTGCCTCGGGTGGCAGGTTGGCCATATGCAGCACCGATCTCGCCGCATCCGCGACATCAAAACTGTGCATCGGCTCAGCCTCAGGGTTCAGTTCCGCATGGCGCCGGGCCAGATCTTCGACCATTGGCGTTTGCGCATTTCCGATGTCAATCTGACCACAGGCGATATCAAAGGCCCGGCCATCCAGGGACAGGCTGCGGGTCAAACCCGTGATGGCCGCTTTGGTTGCAGCATAAGGCGCGGAGTTTGGACGAGGCACATGGGCCGCGATTGAACCGTTGTTGATGATCCGACCACCACCTGGCGACTGCTGCCGCATCTGCGCAAACGCCGACCGCGCCGCCAAATACATGCCCGTCAGGTTCACGTTCACCGATGCGAACCAGTCCTCTAGCTGTGAGCTTTCAACAGGTTGTCCATTCGATCCAGACCGAGTTGGTTGGAGTTACCAAGCACCAACCCTATTCGGAGGGATCGAATGAACATTCACAGCAATGCCAGACTGACACCTTTGGGTCGAGCGCGATTGGTGCG
>NZ_JAJDWC010000140.1 GCF_022825805.1 Phaeobacter sp. | reverse complement strand
TCAGGCGTATCGGAGCCAGAACCTTCGACCAGATGTTCGACGCGCTTGCCGAAGTCTGCGACCTCTTCACCCCAGACGAATGCTACAACTACTTCTGCGATGCAGGATATGCCTCAACATAAGGGCTCAATGCATTAGGGTGGCTGCGCTAGGGCCGTTGCACCAGGAATGGATCGTCAAACCAGTGCTCTTCCAGGTTCCGGCCCGGACCAATGCGGTCCACAACGGCAAACAGCCCTGGCGCATGCAAAGGTGTCAGCACACCGTGCCATGTGCCACGGTGAAAGTTGATCGCCTGTCCGGGTTGCGTTTCAAAGGCGATGGGCTGACCCGGCTGGCCCGTGGCGCCTGCCCCCCCTGATACGTTCGGAGCCACGATCACCAAGAAGCCGTGTTCGCTCATTGGGATAAACGCCTGGCTGCCCTCCGGGTGCCGCTCCACCATCTCCAGCTGGAGCGGCAATTGCCGGGGCTCGGCCTGAAACAGGCTCAGTCCAGCGCGCCCATCGGAAAAGGCCATCTCTGCGCGGTCGTGAAACCGTCCACACAGGCCCTGATTGATGACTTTGTCCGGGTCACCTGAACAGTCGATCAGATCACCGAAGGGGGCAAAGGCCGCCGCGCTGATGGGTTGGATCGGAATCACGTTCATGGCAGCAGATCCGCCAACCGGATCTCTGCGATCCGTTCGACCTGCCTGCAGGCCTCTGCAAATTCTGTTTCTCCATCATGGTCGATACGGGTTTCAAACTGCTGCAGGATCGATGCTTTGTCATGGTCGCGCACCGCAATGATGAAGGGAAAGCCGTGTTTGTCGACATAGGCCGCATTCAACGCGCTGAACTGCGTGCGCTCCGCATCGGTCAGCGCGTCCAAACCGGCGGAGGCCTGCTCTGCCGTGCTTTCTGCGGTCAGTCGTTTGGCCGCGGCCAGTTTGCCAGCCAGATCGGGATGGGCGCGTAGCACCCCCAGCCGGTCCTCGCGCTCAGCCGAGCGAAAGATCCGGCAGAGCGCATTGTGCAGGCCGACCGCGCGATCATGGGCTGGTCCAAGTTCGAGGTCAAAAGCCCGATTTGCAATCCAGGCCGAATGCTCAAACACGCCGCCGAACGCCTCGACAAAGGCCGCTCTCGCCATCTGGCTGGGCCGGTTCCGGCGCTGGTGCGGATGGGTCTGCGCCCAATGTGTCGCAATGTCGATCCGGCGGGCGCACCAGACATCTTTAAAGGCGCTGATGTAGTCCAGGAACCGCTGCAGCCCTGCGGCCTTGCCCGGACGACCAACCAACCTGCAGTGCAATCCGATGGACAGCATCTTCGGCGCACCAGCCGCGCCCTCTGCATAGAGCAGATCAAATGCGTCTTTCAGATATTGATAGAACTGCTCTGCGGTGGTGTAGCCCGGTGCTGTGGCAAACCGCATATCGTTGGCTTCCAGCGTGTAGGGAATGATCAGCTGATCGTGGTCGCCAACCTCAATCCAGTGGGGCAGATCATCATCATAGGTATCGGACACATAGTCGAACCCGCCCTCTTCCGCGACAAGACGGACCGTATTTTCGCTGCAGCGTCCGGTGTACCAGCCACGCGGCCGCTCTCCGACCACTTCGTTGTGCAAACGGATGGCTTCGGCGATGGCCGCGCGCTCATCCTCGACCGCCATGTCTTTGTGTTCGACCCATTTCAGCCCATGCGAGGCAATTTCCCAATCGGCGGCTTTCATGGCGGCCACCTGTTCTGGCGAGCGGGCCAAAGCGGAGGCAACGCCGTAAACCGTGACCGGAACCTTGGCCGCAGTGAACATGCGATGCAGGCGCCAGAACCCGGAGCGCGCGCCGTATTCGTAAATCGATTCCATGTTCCAGTGCCGCTGACCGGGCCAAGAGGCCGCACCGGGGATGTCGGACAAGAATGCCTCGGACCCTGCGTCGCCATGCAAAATGTTGTTTTCGCCGCCTTCTTCGTAGTTCAGAACAAATTGAACCGCGATCTTCGCGCCCCCCGGCCAGGCAGCATCAGGTGGGGTGGCCCCGTAGCCGATCATGTCGCGCGGGTATCTGTTCATCTTCGAAAGACCTCTGTCAGTGGTGCGTGCCCCTTACTATGGCAGAAGACAGCGATGATTTTTCAAATTTTGCCAAATAGACTATCACCATGGGCGGGTTTGCAGTGTGCCGTTGGTTGCGGCAGATGTTTCAGGCCGACAATCAGGTCAACTTTCGGGCCAACAAGGGAGTTTTGGTATGAGCATCACCGCAAACGCAGGCTTTTTGACGACCCATGTTCTCGACACAGCGCGCGGCTGCCCGGCAGCGGGATTGACCATCCATTTGTACCGGCTTGAGGGCGAGGCACGCCAGCTTCTGGCGACGATGCAGACAAATGCTGATGGTCGGACCGACAGCCCGATCCTACCTGCAGCGACATTCACCACCGGGCAATATGAACTGGTGTTTGAGGCCGGTGGATATCTGCGCGACAGCGGTCAGGCCACGGGTGATCTGCTGTTCTTGGACGAGGTACCGATCCGCTTTGGCATCACCGAGGCCGACGCCCATTACCATGTGCCGCTGCTCCTGTCGCCATTTGGCTATTCCACCTATCGCGGCAGCTGATCCCACGGCAGGGCCAATCACAGCGGTTGTCCTAGCCTGAGGACAGATCTGCCTTGTTGCGCAGGACATCAGATAGATGGCCGATCATATGTTCCATGAACAGGCGGGTCTTTGGATCCTGATGGCGACGATGAGTGTAGAGACAGGCCAGCTGCACGGGCACCGGCGGTGTTTGGGTCGCAACCGGGATCAACCGACCCGCTGCGATATGATCCACCACTTCGAATTCGGGCTTTAGCACGATGCCCTGCCCTGCCAGCGCCCAATCGGTCAGCACATCGCCATCATCGCATTCATATCGCCCGCTGACGGCAAACCGCCGGGGCCCGTCTGGTGTCTGCAGCAACCATTGAAATTCATTTGCACCGGGGAAGCGGAGATTCAGACAATCGTGCCCGTCTCTCACCAGCGCATCGCCATCGATCGGCAAGCCACGGCGAGTGATATATTCCGGCGCAGCGCAGAGCACTCTTGGGCAATCGGCAATTTTGCGGATTCTGAGGTTGCTATCTTCGGGTTGGCCAAGGAAAAACGCCAGATCCAGGCCCTCGTTGGTCAGATCCACTGACCTGTCCGTCAGCCGCAGACGCAGCTTGATCTCTGGATACTGATCAAGAAATTGCGGCACTTCCGGTGCCAACAACCGCCGCCCTAGCCCCAGAGGCGCCGCCACAAACAACGTCCCGCGCGGTGTTTCGGTCAAATGCATGACCTGGGCCTCTGCAGCATCCACCGCATCCAGCACCGCCACAGCGCCATCATAAAACGCCCGCCCCTGTTCCGTTGCCGTCAGGTTGCGTGTGGTGCGTTGAAACAGACGGACGCCGAGGTAGTCCTCCAGCTGTGAAATCCGCGCCGATGTCACCGCCGGTGATACCCGAAGATCGCGCCCGGCCGCAGACATGGAGCCCAATTCATAGACGCGAACAAAGGTTCGGATATTGTCGAGATAGGACATGGCGCGGCCCGCGATTGTTTCAGTTTTTTTGATACAGTTTGGCAGTATACGGGAATACCGAATAAACTGCCATTTGCCTAGGGTAACCAGACGGCTGGCCGAATAGGCCAGTGGTTCACCTGCCGACAAAACGCGAAGGACAAGACCTGATGTTTGAGCTGCTGATGATCTGGGATTGGCTCGGCTTTGCCATCCGTTGGTTGCACGTTATCACAGCCATCGCCTGGATCGGCTCGTCGTTTTACTTCATCGCGCTGGACCTGGGTCTCCGGCAGGCCCCCGATCTTCCACCCGGCGCCCATGGTGAGGAATGGCAGGTGCATGGCGGTGGCTTCTATCACATCCGCAAGTATCTGGTGGCTCCGTCCGAGATGCCAGACCATCTCACCTGGTTCAAATGGGAAAGCTATTCGACCTGGCTCTCCGGGTTTGCGTTGTTGATGGTGGTTTATTGGGTCGGGGGTGAACTCTATCTGATTGACCGGACAAAGGCCGATCTGGAGCTGTGGCAGGGCATCCTGATTTCAGCCGCCACATTGTCCATCGGCTGGATCGTCTATGACCAGCTGTGCAAATCCGGGCTGGCCGAGCGACCGACGCTGTTGATGATCTTGCTGTTCGCTCTGCTGGTCGTCATGGGCTGGGGGCTCAATCAGGTCTTCACCGGGCGCGCCATGATGCTACATCTTGGCGCTTTCACCGCTACGATCATGACGGCCAATGTGTTTTTCATCATCATGCCAAATCAGCGGATCGTAGTGCAGGATCTGCAAGAAGGGCGCACACCAGATGCCAAATATGGCAAAATTGCCAAGCTGAGATCGACCCACAACAACTACCTCACGCTGCCGGTCGTGTTTTTGATGCTGTCGAACCACTATCCTTTGGCCTTCGCGAGCGAATACAATTGGGTGATTGCGGCGCTGGTATTCCTGATGGGCGTCACCATTCGACATTATTTCAACACCCGGCATGCCCGAAAGGGCGATCCCAGCTGGACCTGGCTTGCCGCGACGCTGTTGTTCCTTGGGGTGATTATCCTGTCCTCGCTCGGTCTGGAACACGAAGGCGATGAAGCCCCTGCACAGGCTGAGCTCACTGGCACGGCTTTGGCGATGGCAAACACCGAAGGGTTCGGCGAAGTCCATGAAATTGTTCTGGGGCGATGCAGCATGTGCCACGCCCAGGAGCCATTTTGGGATGGCATTCGCACCGCACCCAAGGGCGTCCTGCTGGAGACCGAAGCAGATGTGGCCAGCCGGGCGCATGAAATCTACCTTCAGTCCGGGGTCACCCACGCCATGCCACCGGCCAATATCACCTATATGGAACCCGAGGATCGGGCAGCGATCCGCGCCTGGTTTCGCGCCGCCCAGATGTAGGCAATTCATGGCCGCAGCACCGCCTGCGGTCTGATTGCCGTTTTCGATGGGCAGGCCCTATGCTAGGGCTACGTAAGGCGTGAAGCGATGGGTGTATGGCACTACAGCTGTGGCTGGCCGTGTCCATTACCGTGTCCGGAGCATCTATGCCCAATTGCCGTTTCCGTCAGACTGCATCTGCTGTTCTCTCGCCGGGCCATGCCGGTTTGGCCAAAGGCGTGCGCGCCCTGTGCCTGACGGCTTTGATCCTTATGGGTTTCACCGGCGCTTCGAACGCGGTGGAGGCGCGGCTGCAAGCCCCCGGTTCCAGCGATGAACTAAGAGACCGCCTGCAAGGGGCCTCTGCGGTTCTGGCGGCCAGCGCGCGGGGCGAGACGGAGGTGCAGCCGCTGCTGGCGGCGGCCCTGTCCGACTATCGGACCCTGGTGCAGGTGCTTTATGATCAGGGGTATTTCGCGCCGGTTGTGCGCATCCGATTGGATGGCAAAGATGCGGCCTCGATCCAGCCGTTGAACCTACCCAAAAGCGTCAATGACATCGCCATCTCGGTCACTGCGGGACCCCAATTCAGGTTCGGTCAGGCCGAGATCACACCACTGCCGTCCCCGCAATCCTTCGATCTCCCTTCGGATTTTGCAACGGGTCAGGTCGCCACCACAGCCGTGCTGCGCGATACGGCCACTGCAGGCGTCGAAAACTGGCGCGCTGCAGGTCACCCGCTGGCCAAAATCGGCGGTCAGTCGATCACCGCCGTGCACGCACAGGCGCGGCTGAACGCTCGCCTAAGGCTGGCCCCTGGCCCAAAACTGCGGTTTGGTGATTTGCAACTGGCGACCACGTCTTCGGTGCGCCCCGATGCGATTGCCCGGATCGCTGGGTTTCCCACCGGTGAGACATTTCACCCGGATCAAGTGGCGCAATCCGCAACCAGGTTGCGGCGCACGGGGGCATTTGCCTCCGTATCAATCCGACCTGCAGAGCAAGCCAACCCAGATGGAACCCTGGATTTTGCCGCCAGCATCGAAGATTTGCCGCCGCGCCGTCTCACATTTGGGGCCGAGCTCAGCTCTTCGGATGGGCTCGAAATCAGCACCAGCTGGACCCATCGCAACCTGTTCGGAGCCGCTGAACGGCTGCGGTTTGAAACCCGGCTCACCGGGATCGGCAGTGCCAATGATCTGGACGGACGCATCGCCCTGCGACTGGATCGCCCGGCTGTCTTTGGCCCCGATGACAACCAGTTTTTCTTGCTCGAAGTCGACCGGCTGGACGAAGAACACTTTGACGCCACGCAGGGATTTGGAGCGGTCGGGCTGCGGCGGGTTTATTCAGACACGATGTTCGCGGAGGCCGCAGTCGGCTTTGCCAGTACCCTTGCGGACGATGTTTTTGGCAAGCGGCGGTTCAAGTTCCTGCTCGGGAGACTGCGGCTTGAGCAGGATCTCAGAGACAGTCGTTTGAATGCCACCAGCGGCACCTATCTGGATGCACGCGTGCTGCCGTTCATCGGCATTGATGGCAGCAAATCTGGTGTGCAACTACGCTTTGATGGGCGGGTTTATCAGTCGCTTGGCGCCTCTGATCGCATTGTTCTGGCCGGACGCCTGCAGCTTGGCTCTGTGCTGGGGCCCGACCTGTCGGAAGTATCGCCGACGTTGTTGTTTTTCTCCGGCGGCGCAGGCTCAGTGCGGGGGCAAGAATTCCAGTCGCTCGGGGTGCCTGCGGGCAACGGCATATCCGGTGGCCGCGGCTATCTTGCGCTGTCAGGTGAAATTCGCGCCCGTTTGGCAGAGCAATTCACCCTCGTGGGGTTCTATGATGTCGGCTTGGTCGACAGCAGCAGTTTCGTGTCGTCAAACTCTGCACGTCATGCCGGTGCCGGGCTGGGCCTGCGCTATGACGTTGCCGGGCTTGGTGCCATCCGGCTCGATCTGGCCTATCCGGTAGATGGGGGCACGGAGGATGGTTTGCAGTTCTACATCGGCATAGGACAAGCGTTTTGATCCAACGATACAGATACCGACACCGCCCTTTGTGTCATCGGCTGGACCCACAGGACCCACAAACAGGGTCTCACGCATCCCGTTGCAGGTGGCACGCACCTGCATATCTTGCACTGGTATTGACGGTTGTCTTGGCCCTTTTCGGATCAGAGGCCGCAGCGCAGAGCGAGGATGAGCGCGGCGGTTTTCTTGTCGATTTCCTCGAAGACAACCTGTCAGGTGAAAACCGCGCCGTCACCGTCACCGGACTGGAGGGCGCGCTGTCGTCCCAGGCCAGCGTGGAGAAGATCACAGTTGCCGATGACGACGGCGTCTGGCTGACAATCGAAGAGGCACAGCTGGATTGGAACCGGCTTGCGCTGTTGCAGGGAGAGTTGTCCGTCAATCAACTGACCGCGCAGCGGATCGTTGTTAGCCGCACGCCACAATCACCGCCGGGGGCTGCGGACCTCCCTGCCCCGGAAGCGACTCCCTTTCAGCTCCCCGATCTGCCTGTGTCCGTTCAGATCGGCACTTTGGCCGTGGCCGAATTAACGCTGGAAAAGCCAGTTTTGGGAACCGCTGCAGATTTTCGTCTGAACGGCAATCTGGCTCTGGCTGATGGCGCTTTGAACAGCGCTTTGTCGATCAGCCGATTGGATGGCAGAGATGACGAACTGCGCCTGAACGCCCAGTTTTCCAATGCCACCCGCGAACTCGCCCTAGATTTGGCCCTGCATGAAGGTCCTGGTGGCGTCCTTTCCGCGGCCTTGGACCTGCCCGGCCAACCGGCAATCGACCTGCAGGTCAAGGGCAGCGGGCCCACAACAGATTTTGTTGCCGATCTTGGGCTGAAAACCGATGGCATTGACCGGCTCGCCGGACAACTAACGCTTGCAGCAGTGGCGTCAGGGACAGAACCAGTTGCAGAAAACGCCGCTGCAGAGACGCAACCGATTGCGTTTTCGGCCGATCTCGCCGGGGATATCACTGCGTTATTGCAGCCAGAATTTCAGCCGTTTTTCGGCCCCAACACCGAGGCCCGTTTGCGCGGGCAGTCGGATGGTGATGGCGGGTTCCGCCTGGATCAACTGAGCCTGCAGACAAATGCGCTGACCGTCACGGGTTCCCTGCAAACCTCGGATGGCGGAGTGATCGACGCTGCAAAACTTGACGCAAATATTACGCCACCGAATGGGGCAGCCACCGTAACGCTGCCCATCGCTGGCGGAGCGACCACACTGGGTGCGCTGACGATCGAGGCGCAAAAACCGCAAGGACAAGATTGGCGCATTGTAGCCCAGGCCCAAGAGATCACCACAGCGGATCTGTCGCTGCGGCAGGCCGACCTGCGCATGTCCGGAACTGTGCTACAAAGCAACGGGTTTGAACTGGACGGCCTTATCGAAGCCGAAGTCGAAGGTTTGGCCCCGAACGATCCTGCCCTTGCACAGAGCCTTGGAACTGCGATTGCGGTTTCCAGTCGGATCACCACAATGGGCCCCGAAGCCTTGCGCCTTGATGCGCTGGACATGCAGGGAAACGGCTATCGACTGCGCGGCGACGTCTTTGTTGACGCGCTGACGACGGATGCACGGATCGGCGGCGATCTGCGCGCGGAACTGGCGGATCTGTCGCAACTGTCTGCGCTGACCGGGCAGCAATTGGGTGGCCGCGTTTCTGCCGATCTTGCCGGAGCCTTTGCGCCGTTGTCTGGAGCGTTCGATGTTGATCTGTCTGTTCTGGGGCAGGATGTGTCTGCTGGGATCGCAACCGTTGATGATCTGCTGGATGGTACCACGACGATCACCTTGCGCGCTGATCGCAGTGAAGCAGGTGTTCAGATTGATCAGTTCAAACTCGACAGCGCAGGCCTGTTTGCGGCAGCCAAGGGCGATCTGAACAGCACGAACGGTAAGCTCCATATGGAGGCAACGCTGAAAGACCTTGGGGCGTTCCTGCCACAGGTTCCTGGTGCGCTGTCGCTGGAGGCGGATTTGACCCGGCAGGAGCAGACGATTGCTGGCACCGCAAGCTTGCGCGGGCCAAATGCATCTGCGGTCAATTTGCAGGGCAACGTGGATCTGGATGGCGACAGCGATCTAACCTTTGATGCAAGTATCAACGCATTGGAGCGGTTTGTGCCAACCCTCAAAGGCGCGGTCGCTGCCGGCGGTTCAGCGACGCGGCGGGCGGGCAGTTGGACATTTGACAGCAACGCCACCGGCCCCGCAGGGTTTGTAGCCAAACTGGACGGCACCGTGCAGGAGGATCAGGGCGATGCCACGATCCAGTTTGACGCCGCTCTCGCAGAACTGGAGCGCCTCGTTCCCGAACTGGTCGGACGCCTGACGGCAACCGGACAGGCAGAGCGGCGCGCTGGGATCTGGCAAATCGACAGCCGCGCGGATGGTCCCTCAGGGGTGGCCAGCACAGTTCAAGGCAGCTGGAACGAACAAAGCGGTGAGGCCGATATTGCCGCAAAAGGCCAGCTACGGCTGGAAGGGGTCAATCCGTTCATCGCCCCCAACCTGCTGCGCGGAGCAGCGAGCTTTGATCTGGCCCTGAAAGGCCCGCTCGGCTTGGACGCCCTGAGCGGCGACATCCGCAGCACAGGCGCGACATTGGCGTTGCCAACCGCCGCCCTGCGATTGGACGACATTGCCACAAGCCTGTTGATCCGCGACGCCCAAGTCACGTTGCAGCTGTCGGCGCGCCCCTCAGACGGCGGCAGCCTGCGGGTCTCCGGCCCAATTCGCCTGACCGCGCCGTTTGACAGCGATTTGCGGATTGGGCTGACGGATGTGGTTCTGACAGACAAGCTGTCCTATGACAGCAGGCTGTCCGGCGCTCTGCAGTTCGCAGGTGGTTTGATCGGGGAGAACAGGCTGGCAGGCCGCATTGATGTCGCCGAAACCAATATCAATCTCGCCACGGCAGGCGGATCCGTGACCGCAGCACCGATCCCCGATATCCGGCACACTGGTGATGATGCCGCAACCAGAACAACGCGCAAAAACGCGGGACTGTTGGACCAGGAAAATGGCTCTGACAGTGGTGATGGCGGCGGTCGCACCCAGTTGGATGTTGTCATCAACGCGCCCAATCGCATCAACGCGCGTGGCCGAGGTGTCCGGGCTGAGCTGGGCGGTCAGGTTCATCTGCGCGGCAGTACGGCTGATTTGGCCCCGGCAGGTCAGATCAGCCTGATCCGCGGCACGTTCGACATTCTTGGCCGGAGGCTGGTCCTGGATGAAGGCCAGATCACGCTGCAGGGAGACCTGCGCCCGTTTTTGATGCTGCGCTCCACGGCAAGCACGGCGCAGGGCACCGCCACACTCGAGGTATCGGGACTGATCGACAGTCCACAGATCCAAGTCACCTCGGATCCGGATCGCCCCAGTGAAGAAGCTCTGGCCTTGTTGCTGTTTGGCGAAAACATCCAGGATCTGTCGCCCCTTGCGCTGGCACGTCTTGCCGCCTCCGTCGCGCGGTTGAGCGGTCGTGGCGGTGGCGGCTTTGTCGAAGACGCGGTGCGGGATGGCACCGGGGCCAGCAATGTGGAACTGGGCCTTGATCAATTGGGAGCCGGTCTTTTGGATATCGGCGGCTATATCTCTGACAACGTTTACACCGACTTGAACGTCAACACCCGTGGCGACAGTGAGCTGAGCATCAACCTTGATGTCAGCAATTCCCTCACCGTGACGGGCACCGTTGATGGACAGGGTGAAACCGGGCTCGGACTGTTTTTCAAACGGGACTACTGAGCGCGGGTCTGTTGCAGGCACATGAGCAACCCCGCCAACGTCAGCTGGTTGACCGTGAATGATCAGGCAGCCGCAGCCTTTTCGATGGCGCAGCGGGCCGCACCGCTGACACCTGCGGCATCATCGGTGATCAACCAAAGCGGCGTGGTCTCGCATCGCTCTTGCACCCCACGCGAGGGTTGCAGGAATTGCTCCAAGAAAACCTCCCGTGCCGGGGTGCCAAGGACACCGCGCGCAACGCTGCCTGCAAAGAAGATCCCCATGCCCGGCATGTAGGTCGGCACCAGCTCACGGGTGAACTGCCCCAACATCTGCGTCCAGCTCAGCACTGTTTTGGCGGCCGCACCATTGGGATCATCCAGATAGCTTTGGACAATCTGCGCGCCCCCTTCAGCGGGCCTGCCGTGCAGCACCTGATGATAGCGCACCAATCCACGACCCGAGAACAGGTCCTCGTTGGTTGCAAAATTGCTGACTCCATCACCGACCAGAGATGACAGAGTTTCGCGCACCGGCGCAGACATGTTGGCATGGCCCAGCTCGGCCTCGGCGGTTTGGCCAGCAAGACTGAGAGAGACATTGAAGCCGGTGCCAACACCAACAACCAAAGACTGTGTTCCGCGCTGGTGACCCGCATGCAAGGACGACAGTTGACCGGGCATCAAAATTGGCAAACCGTGCCCTAGAGCGGCCAGATCATTGATCACCGCAACCGTTGCGCCCGGCAACAGATTGAGATGTTCGCCCAACCCCGCTGCCGTGCCTGCCCAGTTGCGGTTTGTCAGGCGATACTCGTCGCCATAGACTGGCCCTGCCACCGCAATGCAAGCACCAGACAGTTGGGGCAGATCGGGCTGTGCACAGTAGGCCGACAGTACATCATCGAGGCTGCTGAAACTGTCATTGGAAAAACTCTGCAGCGCTGTTACCCCGATCTCGGGACCAGCCAGTGCCAGGCGGCTATTGCTGCCACCCACATCGCCAACAAGCACTGTAATCTCCGAGCTCATGCGCCCCGCCTTTCCAATTGTTCGAATTTTGCGAGACACTGCCGTATTCGGCGGTTAAATGCAATTGACAGCCAGGCAAAATATTTAGCGCTAACAAAAATCACAGGAAGATCTTGAGGCCGATGCGCCCGACCATAAGGACGTGTAACACAGACCATGACTGATCAACCGACACCGCAGCCAAAAATGGCTTTTACAGAATGGCTGTCTCAGCGCGTGGTCGGGATCGCCAATCGTCATCTGGTTGCGCGCTGGGATCGCTTTCGGTTTCGCCGTCGGTTGCGGCACCTGTCCGGCCCAACAGGCCCATCTGGGCAAACCGACGATGTGACAGTCATCGCTCTGATGAAAGACGGCGGCTATTATCTGGATGTGTTTCTTGACCACTATCGCAGATTGGGCGCTGCGCATTTTGTGTTTTGCGACACGGGATCCACCGATGGCGCAATCGAACGTTTGGCCCAAGAGCCGGATGTGACCGTGCTGCAATGCACACTGCCCTGGGGCCGGTTTGAGAACATCTTTCGCAATCACGCTGCCCATCAATTTGCGCAGGACCGGTGGTGCCTGTTTGCGGATATGGATGAAATTCTTGAACTCGGCGACAGCCGTGACGCCACGTTGCCCGCGATCACCCGGCAACTGGATCGTCTCGGTTATACCGCTTTGATGGCGCAGATGCTGGAGATGTTTCCTGATGGGCCGCTGGCGCAGACAGCCCAACTGCCTTACCGCGAGGTTCAATCCGAATTCATCCACTACGATATCTCAACTGTGGCACAGCTGCCCTACGCGAGCGAGGCCACTGGCCTGTCGGGTCTGCTGAGGATGAATCAGCTGCCGCCATCCAGCCCGCCGTACATGCAATTCGGCGGCATCCGCGCCCGCGTTTTTGGCGAACACTGCTGTCTAAGCAAACACCCACTGGTCAAAGTGGTTGATGGCGTTGCCCCAGCGATCCATCCGCATATCAGCACCGGTGTGCGGGTGGCTGATCGCATGGCGTTGCTCAAACACTACAAGTTTGCAAATGATCCCATTCAACGAGATCAGGAAACCCAGGCTGCAGCCACCATCAAACATGGCGAGGATGGATTGCGATTGGCAGGATTTGCTGACAACCCGGATCTGTCGCTTTGGTCTGAAACCGCGCAAACATATGCCGGGCTTCAGCCTCTTTTGGCGGCTAGGTTTCTGCAGGGCAAAGCGGCGCATCAGCCGGAGGATACCCCATGAGTGCGGCGCCCTCACCATCACCGTCAGCCACGGCAAAGGCCCGCATCGAAGCGGTTGTGATTGGCCGCAACGAGGGGACGCGCCTGCTGGCCTGTCTGGACAGTCTGCGGGATCAAGTGGATCGCATCATTTACGTCGATAGCGGATCAACAGACGGCTCGGTCGCAGCGGCAAAGGCGCGGGGCGCCACTGTGATCAACCTGGACACGGAGATCAAATTCACCGCCGCGCGGGCGCGAAATGCCGGATTGGCCGCGATTTCAGACAGGTGTGATTTCGTGCAGTTCGTCGATGGTGATTGCACAGTGGTCGATAACTGGGTCGCGGCGGCGGTGGGTCACCTGCAGAGCGACCCAACATGTGCGGTGGTCTGTGGCCGGCGGCGTGAACGCCACCCTGATGCGTCTGTCTATAACCGCCTATGCGATTGGGAATGGGACACGCCCATAGGACCGACACGCGCCTGCGGAGGCGACGCGCTGATGCGTGCGACGGCACTCCGGCAGGTTGGCGGCTACCGCGATGAGTTGATCGCCGGGGAAGAGCCAGAACTCTGCTTGCGGCTGGCGCGCAATGGCTGGAGCCTCTATCGGGCAGATCTGGAGATGACGCTCCATGACGCCCAGATGCTTCGATTTGGCCAGTGGTGGCAGCGCAGCCGCAGAGCCGGGTTCGCGTTTGCGGAAGGGGCCGCCCTGCATGGCTCTGGCCCCGAACGCCATTGGGTGGCCGAAACCCGTCGCGCCCTAATCTGGGGCGCAGGGATTCCTGCTGTGTTGATGCTGGTTGCCGCAACTGCCGGGCCCGGCGCCGCGTTGGGTGCAGCCATCTACCCGCTGCAGTTTCTGAGGCTCTGCCGCAAAATGCCAGCCGAGGTGGCGCTGTTCTCTGTCATTGGGAAATTTCCCGAAGCGCTGGGTGTGATCGAAGCGCGATGGTTGCGGCTGCGCGGACAATCGCGCGGATTGCTGGAATACAAATAGCCGCGCATCTGGTACCGCGCTCGCGCTGTAAGGGTCGTTTAACCGTGACGCACCTGCAGCGCGTGACGCACTTGCCGGGGCAAAATAGCCAGACAGCGCAAGTAACGCGGGCCCAGGCGCAACGGGCTGCCCGCCCAGCGCCATAGCCATTCCAGCGCAATCTTGCGCATCCAGAGCGGCGCCCGCCGCTGGTGCCCGCCCAGAAAATCAAGACCCGCCCCGACCGAGGCAAAACCGACCCCAGGCGCAAGGCTGCGCCCGCGTGCGGCCAGCGCCTCCTGTTTCGGAGCGCCCAGCGCCAGAAAGCAAAGCCTGATACCGCGTGTTTCAAGCTCGCTGAGGATCGTTCCGGCCTCTTCGCTTTCGGGATCAAAAACGCCCGATGGCGCATGACACCAATCGACGTTCAAACCATCCACCTTGTTGGTGAGAATCCGTTCAGCATCCGCCAACGCCGCGTCGGTACTGCCGACCAAGGCAATCGGAACTCCGGCCTCCGCCGCCCATTCGCACAGCGGCACCACCAAATCTGATCCCGGCATCAAGGACACCGGCCGCTTGGCAAACCGGGACAACCACACGATGGGCCGCCCATCTGCAACCACGAAGTCCTGCTGTAAATAGGCTTCCAAGAAGGCCGCAGACCCCTGCATTTTGACCAGGTGATCCAGATTGACCGTCGCCAGTGCGAACCCTTTGCGATTTTGGAAATGGCCCAGCACAGCCTGTTTGAGACGGGTCATATCAGCGATATTGACGTCGATCCTGACACCGGCAAAGTCGAAATACACTGTCTGCTCTCCAAACCACCCGTGGGCATGACGTCGGTTCCCATGATTGGGCTCTCATGCTTGGTTCTCATGCCTGCGCTACGGTTTCAAGAGTTTACCGTTTGCTTCAAAAGCGGGCGACACCGAAGTGAGACTTGGTTAAACTCCCCCCATCTGGCAGCAACGACCACCCGAGGCCCCGTCCGCTCATGCCCAATGCACTGGCATATCTGATGTTGATCGCCTGGCCGGTGATCAGCCTTGTGATGTTCAGACGGCTCTCGCTGCAGCATGCCATTTTGTGGTCCATTATCGGCGGCTATCTGTTTTTGCCGCCGATTGCTGAATTTGATCTGCCGTTGGTGCCGGACATGGACAAAGATTCCATTCCTGCGGTCGCAGCCTTTTTCATCTGCGTGGTGATTTTAGGCAAAAAAGTCGACATCATTCCCCGCCACCCTGCGATGCGTGCCTTGCTCGCCTTGTTCATGTTTTCGGTTGTCGCAACCGTCTTGACCAACGCGGACCCGATCATCTTCCGCGTCCTGCCAGAGGCGGAGCCGATTGTGTTCCCGACCTATGCATTACCCGGACTGCGGTGGCGGGATTTGGGGTCAGTGATGATCAACCAGTTAATTTTCCTACTGCCCTTCTTCCTCGGTCGGCGTTACCTGTCGAGCGAGAGCCAGCAGAAAACGCTCGTCCTTGTTCTGCTGACCTCTGCTTTGGTCTATTCCATTCCCTCGCTGATCGAGGTGCGGCTGAGCCCGCAGATCAACACCTGGATCTATGGGTTTTTTCAGCACGATTTCAGCCAAACCATTCGTCAGGGCGGGTTCAGGCCCATTGTGTTCCTGCCGCATAGCCTATGGTTGGCGCTGTTTGTGGTCATGTCAGTGCTGGCAGCCGCATCACTGGCCCGCGCTGCAGACGCCAAGGACAAAATCCGGTTTGCACTGGCCACGACTTACATGTTCGCGGTCCTCGTCCTGTGCAAGAGCATCGCCGCTCTGGCCTATGGTCTCGTATTCACGCCGTTTGTCGCCTTTGCCTCCTATCGCTGGCAAATGCGTTTGGCGCTGACCCTGGGGCTGATCGCGATCGTTTATCCGATGTTGCGCAATATTGGCGTGGTTCCGGTTGATGCCATCCTTGCCAAAGCACAGGCTTTCAGCCCCGAGCGTGCGCAATCCCTTGGCTTTCGCTTCACCAACGAAGGACTGATGCTGGAGCGAGCGGCCGATAAACCCTGGTTTGGCTGGGGCGGCTGGGGGCGCAATCTGGTGCGTCACAGCGAGACCGGTGAAATCGTCTCCATCCCGGACGGGCGCTGGATCCTCGTATTTGGCACCTATGGCTGGGTTGGTTACATCGCAGAGATGGGCATGCTTGCAGGGCCTCTGGTCCTGTTGTGGGCCGAAATTCGCAAACGCGCCGCAGCAGATATCTCGCCGTTTGCCGCACCGCTTGCGCTGATGCTGGCTGCCACACTGGTGGATATGCTGCTGAACGCGACGTTGACGCCAGTGACCTGGCTCTGCGCCGGGGCCGTTCTGGGCTATGCCGAGCGGCTGCGATACCCTGGATTGTTCGAACTCAAACGAGCCCTCTTTGATGGCAATCAGATCCTCGCCCAACCATCGGTCGCCAAAACACGCCGCAGCATTTTATAACGCCGCAATCTCTTCGCGTTTTTGGCACAATTGGACACATTTCGTCCCTAAGGTTACCGTATAATTTAGGCACATTGGCCAATGGATATAGGGTGGGCGCAGACTGGGGAATTTACTGGGAAGCACGGCGTTCACCCCATTCACATGTTGGGGACCAATTTGTGCCATGATAGCTGGGCCTCTGCAGAGCTCCGGCCTGTACTGGTGATTGGTTGTGAATCTGGTTTGGCCAGCGCCTCTGGTCAAAACCCTTTAATTGAAGGCGATTGGGGTCTTGGAAAAACCTGCATCCAAACCGTTTGATGCGGCGCGCTACAGCGGCGACATTGCCATTGTCGGCCTCGCAGTCGATGTACCTGGCGCGGGTTCCACGGCGGCGTTCTGGCGCAATCTGCGCGACGGGGTCGAATCCATTCGTCCGGTCAGTGACGAAGATCTCCTGGCAGCCGGGGAAAGCCCCGATGCCCTGGCGGATCCAAATTACGTCCGCGCGACCGCCCCTCTTGAGGGATTTGCCGATTTTGATGCGGATTTTTTCGGCTTCAGCCCAAAAGAAGCCGCCATCCTTGATCCCCAGCACCGCAAATTCTTGGAAGTGGCCTGGAGCGCGATGGAGGATGCAGGCCATCCTCCCGAAAGCCTCGCGGGTCAGATTGGCGTTTATGCAGGCTGCGGGATGGGCAGCTATTTCTATTTCAACATCTGCTCCAATCCCGGGCTCGTGGATGATGTTGGCATGTTCCTGTTGCGCCACACCGGCAACGACAAGGATTTCCTTTCGACGCGGGTCAGCCACGTTTTTGATCTGAACGGCCCGTCGGTCAATATTCAGACAGCTTGTTCCACGTCATTGGTCGCCGTTCACTATGCCAGCAAAGCGCTGCGCGAAGGCGATTGCGCCATGGCGATTGCGGGCGGTGTGACGATCGAATTGCCACAGGGGCGTGGCTATCTGTTCAAAGAAAACGAAATCCTTTCGCCCGATGGCCACTGCCATGCGTTTGACCACAGGGCGCAGGGCACGGTGTTTGGTTCCGGCGCCGGAGCCGTGGCGCTGCGCCGACTGGAAGATGCGGTTGCAGATGGCGATCACATCTGGGCAGTCATCAAAGGGTCGGCCATCAACAATGATGGCGCGGACAAAGCAGGCTATCTCGCCCCATCCGTCGGGGGGCAATCGGCAGCCGTTCGCGCAGCTCTGGCAGAGGCCGATACGGACGCACGCAGCATCGGCTATGTCGAATGTCACGGCACCGGCACCTATCTGGGCGACCCCATTGAAGTCACGGCCCTGACCGAAGCCTATCGCACTTCGACTGACGCGACTGGATTTTGCAAGATCGGATCGGTCAAGACCAACATCGGCCATCTGGATACCGCTGCAGGTGTGGTGAGCCTGACCAAAACGGCCCTTTCGCTGCACCATCGCGAACTGCCGCCCTCCCTTGGCTATGAAGCCCCCAACCCCGCTATCGACTTTGACCACTCCCCGTTTTCGGTCAATGACCAGTTGACGCCATGGACAGCCCAAACTGGGCCGCGCCGCGCGGGTGTCAATTCCTTGGGCGTCGGCGGCACCAACGCGCATATCATCCTCGAAGAAGCGCCCGAGCCTACGCCCTCGCAAGACAGTGATTTCCCGTTTCAGGTGATCTGTCTGTCTGGCCAATCCACTGCAGCATTGGACGCAAATGCCCAGGCGCTGGCTGATCATCTGCGCAACACGCCAGATATTGACCTGGCAGATGTTGCCTACACGCTGAAAAACGGCCGACGCGGATTTGCAAAACGCAGGGTTGTTGTCGCTGAAACAGCGCAAGAGGCCGCCACGCTGCTCGCCGAAAACGACCCACGCAAAGTGTTCAGCCATGACTGTCTGGACGGCACGCCAGAGGCGGTTTTCATGTTCCCCGGCGGCGGGGCGCAATTTGTCGGCATGGCCCGCGATCTCTATGAAACCGAACCGGTTTTCGCCGATTGGATGGACCGTGGCTTGGACCATCTTCAGGCGCAACTGGACTATGATCTCCGCGCAATATGGCTGGCCGAAGGGGACGCGATCCCGGATGCAGAAACGCGGATGCAACAGCCATCCGTGCAATTGCCGCTGATCATGATCGTCGAATATGCTCTGGCGCAACTCTGGATCAGCTGGGGCGTCACCCCAACCGCCCTTGTCGGACATTCCATGGGCGAAAACACCGCCGCTTGCCTTGCGGGTGTGATCGCCTTTGAAGACTGTATCGATCTTGTTCTGTTGCGTGGCCGCCTGTTTGACAGCGTGCCCGCAGGCGGCATGCTGTCGATCTCGCTCCCGCTGGATGAAGTCGAAGCGCGGATTGGCGATCATCTTGATATCGCCAGCGTCAATGGACCGCGACTGACTGCTGTTTCCGGTCCGCAAGCGGCGTTGGATGAGCTCGCAGCTCAATTGCGCAAAGATGACATCGACCATCAGCGCATTCAGATCGACATTGCGGCTCACAGCCGGATGCTCGACGGTATCCTGGATGAATACCGTAGCTTCTTGGCTGGGCTGACGCTGTCGGCGCCCCAAATTCCGATCATGTCAAACCGCAGCGGCGCTGTGCTCAGTGCGGCGGATGCCATTGATCCGGACTATTGGGTGGGCCAGCTGCGCAATACAGTCATGTTTGCCGCC
Organism: Phaeobacter sp.; assembly: GCF_022825805.1. GTDB lineage: Bacteria > Pseudomonadota > Alphaproteobacteria > Rhodobacterales > Rhodobacteraceae > Phaeobacter. The sequence continues at coordinate 11,331 of NZ_JAJDWC010000140.1, read as the reverse complement.
TGCATCGACACACTCGCCAAAACACCCAACCGCGTTTTCCTCGAAGTCGGCCCAGGTAAGGCGCTGTCGTCACTGGCACAAATGGCTCCGCAAATCAAAGCGGGGCAGGTGCTGTCCTCTTTGCGCCATCCTGAACAGATGATAGCGGATGACGCCTATTTTCTGGGTGTCATTGGCCGGCTTTGGGCCTGCGGGCTGGAGGCCGATTGGGGCCAGATCTGGGGTGACGCGCGCCGCAACCGGTTGTCGCTGCCGACATATGCCTTCCAGCGCCGTCGCTATTTCATTGAACCCGGCACCCAAAGCACATCCGAGACGGCACAGCCGCCGGTCGCCCGTCAAGACAATCTGGCGGATTGGGGATACAGGCCCAGCTGGCGCCCCGCCTTTGCCGATTGCGATCTGGACGTCACCGCGGATCTGGCGCAACAGCCCGAAACTTGGCTGCTGTTCGAAGATGACACCGGACTGGCGCGCGCCATCGGGGATCGATTGGCAGATGCCGGGCACAACGTTGTGCGCGTGCAACCGGGAGACACCTACGCACAGATCAGCGCGACGCATTATGTGATCGCACCCGAGGAAGGACGCAGCGCCTATGACGCCTTGTTCGCAGATCTGGCAGCAGCCGACCTGCTGCCAACGCGTGTCGGTCATTTCTGGCTGGTCACGGATCGCGAAACCTTCCGTCCAGGCGCGTCGTTCTTTGATCGTAACCTCGAAATGGGGTTTTACGCACTCACAGCGTTGGGCCAGGCCCTGGCGCAGATCGACCTGCCGCACCCGATCCATATCTGTGCCTTCACCACTGGGGCCGCGCAGCTGCGGGACGAACCGCTCCCCTACCCTGAAAAAGCGATGATCAGTGGACCTGCCGGTGTGCTGCCGCGTGAGGTGCCGGGCCTGACCTTTGCAACATTGGACATCGAACTGCCCACCGCGGCAAACGGGCTGCGTCGACTACTGACAGACCAGCAGGCCAATCTTCCCATCACGCCGGTGTTGGAGGATCTATTGGCAGAGCCAGCCAACGGTGCCGCCCTATGGCGTGGTGACCGCCGCTACAGTCTCAGCTGGAAGCCACAGCCCCTCGACGCGCAGCCCACGAGCCAGGCGCCACACTTCCGCCAGGGCGGCACCTATCTGATCACTGGTGGTTACGGTGGTATCGGCCAGACAGTGGCTGCCGATTTGCTGCGCAATTATGCAGCCAATGTTGTCTTGGTGTCGCGCACCGGATTGCCACCACGCACCGAGTGGGAAACCCATCTGCACCGCCATAGCCCCGCAAACACGCAGTCCCGGCGGATCCGCGCAGTGCAAGAGCTGGAGGCCATCGGCTCTGGCCGGGTGTTGCCGCTGGCAGCAGATGTGTGCAACAGCGAGCAGATGCGCGCAGCCATTGCTGCCGCTGAGGCCGAGTTTGGCCCCATCACGGGGGTTATCCACGGTGCAGGCCAAATCAACGACGCGCCAGCGCTATCGAAATCCGAAGAGAACATAGCACAGATTCTGGCCCCAAAAGTGAGCGGCCTGCGGGTTCTGGCAGAGCTGTTTACCCCCGATCAATTGGAGCTGATGGTTCTATTTGCCTCGACCTCCACGGTGACGTCTCCGGTGGGCCAGATCGACTATGTCGCGGCAAATGAATACCTCAATGCGTTTGCCAAACATCGCAATAGCGCACTGGCGGGGGCTGCCAAAACCCATGTGGTTGCCGTCAATTGGGGTGTTTGGGCGGATGTCGGCATGGCCGCAGAGGCCATTGGCACCAGCGCAGAGCAAGATGTTCAGAGCCGCAGCGATTGCGCCCAACCGCTGTTCGACACCCGCATGTTCGGCGTCGAAGGCAGCATTTTGTTCGAAACGTCCTTGAGCGATCAAGACTGGTTGCTGGCCGAGCATAAAACCAAGGATGGCACCGCGCTTGTGCCGGGCACCGGTTACATCGAATTGGCGGCAGAGGCTCTGGCAGAACTGGGCCACAGCACACCATTTGACCTGCGGGAGCTGTATTTCCTACGTCCTCTGGTCATTGCGCCGACGGAAACCGCCAAGCTGGTGCTGCGCCTGACCCCGGTGGAACACGGCTACGATATGGCCGTCTACAGCGCCCTCTCTGATGGGTATGCCCTGCATGTTCAGGCCACGCTTTGCACCGAAGGCCAAGTTGCGCCCTCTGCGCCGCAATCCCCAGCACGATTGGACATCACCGCCATCACAGGGCGCTGCCCGACAATGGCGAAATCTGGTGATCAGCGCCTGAAGGCGCCGCAGGAAACCCACCTGGCTTTTGGCCCGCGTTGGCACTGCCTTGCAGAAACCTATCGCGGCCAGGGCGAGGGGATCGCCAAATTGGCCATGCCGCAGGCGGCCGCACTTGACGGCACTGGTCTACCACCTGGGCTGTTGGACATTGCCACTGGCTGGGTCATTGATCTGGCGCCATCATACCGGGGCAACAGCCTTTGGGTGCCGGTGTCCTATGACAATCTGCAGGTTCACGCGCCCCTGCAGGCAGCCGCAGATCAGGTTTTCTGGAGCCACATGCGGCTGGTTCACAGCGATGCCATGACCGCACGATTTGACATCACGCTCTGCGACGACGCAGGCGCGGTTCTGGTCGAAATCCGCGGTTTCAACATGCAGCACCTTACCGGGCCGGTGGTAACAGACGACCCGGCGGTGGCCGATGCAAGCGCTGCGGATTTGGGCCTTGCCACATCTGAAACGCCACCGCCCCTATCCCCAGACGAACGCCGATTGCGGCGCAATGTGGCCAACGGGATCCGCGCCGACGAAGGGGGCGAGGCGCTGCGACGTGCGGTTCATTCTGGCCTCTCGCAGATTGTGGTGTCATCGCTGCCGCTGCCAGATCTGATCGCCGAGGCGAACGCCCCGCGCACGACACCGAGGGATGAGGGGCAGAGCTTTGCTCGCCCGGAACTCGACACGGATTTCATTGCCCCGCGCAATGCGGTCGAAGAAGACATTGCCGCCCAATTTGCCAAGCTTCTTGGACTGTCACGTGTCGGCGTCGAAGACAGTTTCTTTGATCTTGGGGGGCATTCGCTGATTGCAGTGCGACTGTTTGCGCAGATCAAGCGCACACATGGCGTGGATTTGGCCATTTCAACCCTGTTCGAGGCCCCATCAATTGCCAAATTGGCCGAGGTCATCATTGCTCGCACCGGTGGTGGGCTGACCACGACCAACCCCGCGGAGCAGATCGGTGCCGATACACCGCAGGCCAACAGCCATCGCCATCTCGTCCAGTTGCACCCCGGCGACGGCACTGGGCGACGGCCATTTTTCCTTGTGGCTGGTATGTTTGGCAATGTGCTGAACCTGCGCCAGCTTGCATTGCTGGTTGGCAAAGATCGCCCTGTCTATGGCTTGCAAGCGAAGGGGCTGATTGGCGACGACAGTCCGCATGACCGGCTGGATGATGCCGCACGCGACTATCTCGCAGAAATTCGCAGCGTCCAACCTCATGGACCCTATCTGCTTGGCGGATTTTCCGGGGGCGGCCTGACAGCCTATGAAATGGCGCAGCAACTGGACGCGGACGGCGAAGAAACCGCAGCCTTGATCCTTTTGGACACGCCATTGCCGATGCGGCCGGCTCTCAGCCGGCAGGATCGGGTGCTGATCAAATGGGCAGAGCTTCGCAAGAAAGGCCTAGGCTATCTGGCCGAGTGGCTTGGCAACCGGATTGCCTGGGAAATCGAAAAGCGCAAGCAGCGCCCGGCCGAGGATGGCACTGCACCCGTTTTCAACAATCGCAAGGTAGAACTGGCATTCCGGGCCGCGCTGCCGAAATACGACCTGAAGCCCTGGCCGGGCCCGTTCACACTGTTCCGCCCGCCGCTGGATCGCCATTGGCGCGTGTCTGGTGGCAACTGGGTCAGCCGCGCGCGCGAGTATGTGTACGAGGACAACGATTGGAAACGCTTTGCGCCTCGGATCGAGGTGGTCGAAGTGCCGGGCGATCACGACAGCATGGTATTGGTCCCGAATGCCAGTGTTCTGGCTGCAGCGGTTAAGGCACGTCTGGATGCAGCAGACCAGGCAACATTTGCATCCAAGGACGCGCCTGCCGTTTCCCCGGCAGCGGCGGCTGAGTGATCGCTATGGCTGACACAAACACCCGCGGTCGTGTTCTGACCATCATCTTGAACTACAAAACCCCTGAGATGACCCTGGCTTGTGCCCGTGACGCGCTGCGGGAGATGGAAGAGATCGACGGAGAAATCGTCATCATCGACAATGGATCCGCCGACGGATCTTATGAAAAGCTGCAGCAGGCGGCCGCTGACCAGGGTTGGTTTGCCGATGGACGGCTGCGGGTGGTTGCGAGCCCGTGCAATGGCGGGTTCGGCGCTGGGATGAACATCGGCTTTGCGATTGGGCTCTCCGATGGCAGCCAGCCTGACTTCTATTACCTGTTGAATTCGGATGCATTCGTCCAACCCGGTGCAATACGCGCCCTGCAACGCTATCTACTGGCCGCCCCCCGCGTTGGCCTGGTTGGGTCGTTTGTGCGCGGCACCGACGGCGAAAGCCATTGCACCGCTTTTCGTTTCCCCTCCATCGCTGGCGAATTTGAAGGCGCCATTCAAACTGGTCTTTTCACGCGGCTCTTGCGCAATTCAGTCGTGCCGATGGACCTGCCAAACGAACCCACACAACTGGACTGGACCGCTGGCGCCAGCCTGATGATCCGCCGCAGCGTGATCACCGAGATCGGGGGGTTTGATGAACGTTTCTTTCTCTATTTCGAAGAAACGGATCTTTGCCGCAGAGCCATGAAGGCAGGTTGGCAGACCCATTATCTGCCCACCAGCGAAGTGGCGCATGTCGGATCAGCCTCAACCGGAATGAAAACCTGGCAGCGCACCCCGGCTTACTGGTTTGACAGTCGGCTGCATTATTTCACGAAATCCCACGGTCGCCTCTACGCGCTGCTTGCCACAATGGCGCTGGTCAGCGGCAGTCTGTTGTACCGGCTTCGGCGGCTTGTTTCTGACAAACCGGCCACCGACCCGCCGTATTTTCTGCGGGATCTGATCAGTCACCATCTGCGCTGCCTGTTCAAAACGCCCATCTCTCAGGAAACAACGCAGCCCGTGCGCACTCAAACCGTCCCGTCTTCTGCGGAGGAACCGAAATGACCCCCTTCTCCTGTATCGTGATCGGCAATGAATCCCTGCTGATTGCCTGCGCAGACACGGTTTTGGCCAAGGGTCACACCATCACTGCCGTGGTCAGCCGTGACACTGCGATCCAGACTTGGGCGGCATCACAGGGGCTGCCGGTTCTGGCAAGTGCTGCTGAGTTGACAGAACCCGCAGACTGGTTGCTGTCGATCGCCAACCTGGATCTGATTTCGCAGGATGCGCTGTCTTTGGCGCGCAAGGGGGGGATCAATTTTCATGATGGCCCCCTGCCGCGTTATGCCGGTTTGAACACACCCAATTGGGCATTGATCGAAGGGGCGGATCAACACGGCATCACATGGCATGTGATCGATGGCGGTGTCGACAAAGGGGACATCCTGGCGCAACGGCATTTCGACATTGCCGAAGATGATACCGCCTACAGTCTGAACGCGAAATGTTAAGCCGCCGCGATGGAGAGCTTTCCGGAGGTGCTGGCCCAACTGGAAAACGACAGCCTCAACCGCGAGCCGCAGGATTTCACCACTCGGAAACTCTACACCCGATCAGACCGCCCCGCCGCAGGTGCGATCCTTGATTTCACCCAACCCGCAGAGGAGCTTGGCCGACTGGTCCGAGCACTGGACTACAATGGGTATTGGAACCCGATTTGCATGGCAAAGCTGCCCATTGCGACCCATGAGAGCAGGGCTGGTGACTGGACTGGTGGCGGGCTGGAACTGCTCCTGGTGGGTCAGGCCAGCGTCAAAAACGAAACCGGACGCAGCGGCGAAATCCTGGCCCTCGACGCCCACAGCGTCACAATCGCCTGCAGCGATGGCGCCCTGAAGTTGCGGCAGCTGATGCACCCAGACGGCACACCTGCAGATCTGCAGCAGATGTTTGCTGTGGGCCAGCAACTGGCATTGATCCCGGCCGATGCGCTGGATGCGATCACCACATCGCTGCGCCGCAGCCAGGCTGGCGAGCCGCACTGGCGCGACGCATTGGCGCGACTGACCGCATCGTCCCTACCCCTTGCAGCGCCACAGGCGACCTCCGGTGTCACCACACACCCAATCACCGCCACGCTGGCCACCGATGCCGAAGCGATCCTTGCCGCGACCGCGCTGAGCCTGCGCAGCACAGGAGACGACACCGGCGGCATCGCACTCAGCACCGCGGCGCTTGCAACAGCTGGGCGGAACGGTGTCATCAGCGGATGGGTGCCATTCTCCGCCGAGCGTGACGCACATCTATCCTCCGTTCAAACAGAGGCTGCAGATGCGCTCGGGGCTGCCAACCAGCATGGCGGTTTTGCAATTGACCTGTGCCAACGCGCCCCGGAACTGCGCGCAAAGGGCAACCTGCAACCCGCCATCGGCTGCATGATCGGTGCAGAAACGCCTGTGCCGGGGTGTGCGGCCACGCTTTGTGTCGTGGCGGGTGCCCTTTCCTTGCACATGGACAACACCCAATTGGACGCCGCGGCTCAGGCCATATTGCTCGGTCGCCTTGAGACACTGATCAAGGCGCTGAAAGACAATCCACAGGGCCGTATTGCCGATTTGCCAATCCTATCGGAGGCAGAGCGCCAATCGTTGTTGATTGAGTGGAATGACACTGCAACGCAGGATCAGCCGATCACCACGATACCAGAGGCGTTTCTGGTCCAGGTCGCGCACACGCCCGATGCACCTGCGCTGGTTCATGAGGATCAAAGCCTCAGCTACGCCGAATTGGCCGCGCGGGTGCAGGCCCTGAGCCAGGTGCTGCACGATCAGGGCGTCCGGCGTGGCGACCGTGTCGGCATCTATCTGGATCGCGGCATAGATCTGGTGGTCGCCGCGCTGGCGACAATGGCATCAGGCGCCGCCTATGTGCCGCTGGATCCAAGCTACCCTGCTGATCGGCTGGCACATTTCATCGCAGATAGCGGTGCATCGCTGCTGGTGACACAACAGACCCGCAAAACGAGCCTCCCATCCGGCACCACCGCGCAGATCCTGCTGCTAGATGCGCTGCCAGAGGCCCAAGATCCGGACCAGGATCACTCCAGGAACGAAGCCATAACAAATCAGAAGCCCAGTCCTGATCAGCAGCCCAGACCTGATGATCTGGCCTATCTGATCTATACGTCCGGTTCGACCGGCACCCCCAAAGGTGTGATGGTGCGGCACAGGAACGTGGCGAATTTCTTTGCCGCGATGGACCAGAAAATTCCGCACAGCGCCGGAGATTGCTGGCTTGCGGTCACCAGCCTGTCCTTTGACATTTCTGTGCTGGAATTGTTCTGGACGCTGTCGCGGGGTTTCAAGCTTGTGCTGTCCAGTGATGAAAGCCGATTGCAGCTGTCCAATGGCCCTATTGCCACCAGCGACCGCGGCATGGATTTCAACCTGTTTTATTGGGGCAATGACGATGGGCCCGGACCCCGCAAATATGAGCTGCTGCTTGAGGGCGCAAAATTCGCCGACCAGCATGGGTTCAACGCTGTTTGGACACCGGAGCGCCATTTCCACGCTTTTGGCGGCCCCTATCCCAACCCGTCCCTCACTGGCGCAGCCGTGGCCGCGGTGACCAAAAACATTGGTGTACGGGCTGGATCCTGCGTGGCCCCGCTGCACCACCCTGCCCGTATCGCCGAAGAATGGTCCGTCATCGACAATCTGACCGCTGGACGCGCGGGCATCGGGTTTGCATCGGGCTGGCAGCCGGATGATTTTATCCTGCGCCCCGAAAACACCCCTCCGGCGAACAAGCCTGCGATGTTTGACGCCATCGAAACCGTGCGACAGCTCTGGCGTGGCGAGGAAGTTGGCTTTACGCGTCAGGATGGCGCCATTCATAACGTCGTGACGCAGCCCCGACCGGTGTCAAAAGAGCTGGCAGTCTGGGTCACCACCGCGGGCAATCCAGATACCTGGCGCGAAGCGGGCAGCATCGGGGCCAATGTGCTCACTCATTTGTTGGGCCAAAGCATCGAAGAGGTGGCGGAAAAGATCACTCTCTATCATGACGCCCTGCGCCAGGCGGGTCGGGATCCGCGCGACCATAAGGTCACCCTGATGCTGCACAGCTATTTGGCCGACACCCGCGAAGCGGCACGCGCCACGGCACGCGAACCGATGAAGGACTATCTGAGAGCGGCAGCGGGTCTGATCAAACAATATGCCTGGGCTTTTCCAGCTTTCAAAAAACCCAAAGGCGTCTCCAACCCGTTCGAGATGGATCTCGGGATGCTGTCCGCGGAAGAGTTGGAGGCAATCCTCGACTTTGCCTTTGAGCGGTATTTTGAGGACTCAGGTCTGTTTGGCACCATAGACGATGCCCTGCAAAGGGTGGAGCAGCTCAAACGAATTGGCGTTGATGAAATCGCCTGCCTGATCGACTATGGCATCGCCCCTGACACCGTATTGGAAGGGCTGAAACCCCTGGCCGAGGTGCTGCGCCGGTCCAACACTGCACAGGAACTGGCGGAGGATGATGTCTCGCTTGCGGCGCAGATCCTGCGTCATGGTGTGACCCACATGCAGTGCACCCCCTCCATGGCGCGTCTGATCGCAGCCGATACCGATGCGCGACCAGTGCTGAGCCGTCTGTCCCATCTGCTCGTGGGGGGCGAAGCCTTCCCAGGAGAGCTGGCCACCAGCCTGCGCGCTGCCACATCCGCCCAGATCCACAACATGTACGGACCGACCGAAACAACGATCTGGTCCACCATGCAAACGCTGGAGGGCAGCGTCACAGGCACAGCCCCGATTGGGGCGCCCATTGCCAACACCACGGTCTATGTCGTCGACGATCAGTTGCAACCACAGCCCATCGGTGTGCCGGGGGAGTTGTTGATCGGTGGGGCGGGTGTAACCGCAGGCTATTGGCAACGACCCGAACTGACAGCGGAGCGGTTCATCCCCGACCACTTAGCCAAGGACCCCGACAACAACGAAGGCGCAGACAGGCGCATGGCCTCCGAGCGCCTCTATCGCACCGGGGATCTGGTGCGTTGGCGATCAGACGGCCAGCTTGAGTTTCTGGGACGCAATGATCACCAGGTCAAAATCCGTGGACAACGCATCGAACTGGGGGAGATCGAGGCCGCATTGACCGATCTGCCAAGTATCACAGGCGCTGTCGTGGTGCCAAAAGACACAGCCGTCGCAGGCTCCTCGGTCACCGACACAAAAATCATCGCCTATGTCACCAGTGACGCAGCGCTGGATACCACGTCGCTCAAACGCGAACTGGCGCGCCATTTGGCAGAGGTCATGATCCCAAGCCACATTGAACGCTTGGACCGTTTCCCACTGACCCCCAACAAGAAAATCGACCGCAAGGCCCTGCCAGACCCGCAACCGGTCCAGATTGTCGTACCGAAAAGCAGCACCAAAGAGCCTGCACCAACCGGATCACAGGCTCAGATTGGTGCGGTTTGGGAACGGATCCTTGGGGTTAGCGGCATTGGGGGTGGTGACAATTTCTTTGCGCTTGGCGGTCATTCGCTGCTAGCAGTGCAGGCCCACCGCGATATCCGCACCTCCCTGGATGTACCCCGTTTGTCGATCACAGATATTTTCCGCTTCCCGACCTTGGCGGGGCTCGCCGCGCATATTGACACGCTGAGCGGCACAAAGCCTGGCAATGAGGATGTCTCTGATCCGACACCCGCAGCGGCCTCCGTGGACCCGGCGGCTCGCTCTGATATGATGTCAAAACGACGGGCAATGCGCGCCAACAGAAGAGCACGGCAAGGATGACCCAAAATGGCACACTCAAAGCCGGCGGCGATGGCAGCGGCGCGCCAGACGTAAGGGTGACGCCGCGCCATCTCCGCCAGCAGGCGCTGATTGCCTCGCTGTTTTCCGATGCCGTGGTGGTAGAAACCTGCGATCCCCGCGACGCACCGCCATCACCATTTGCCGAAGAGACCGCTGGCCTGTCGCCCAACGCCGTGGATAAGCGGAGACGTGAGTTCGCAGCCGGTCGCGCCGCCGCCCATAGGGCAATGGAGCGGCTGGGCCAACCGGCAGTGCCGATCCTGATTGGCCCCAAACGGGCCCCGATCTGGCCAACCGGTATCATCGGATCCATCAGCCATTGCGGCATCGCCGCCGCGGCGGCGCTTTGCCATCAACCGGACTGCGCTGCCCTAGGGGTGGATCTGGAGGAGGACCTGCCCTTATCGGACGATCTCATCCCACAGATCTGCCGCCCCGCCGAACGCGAATGGCTCCAACAGCAGATCAATCCTGGCCAATTGGCAAAAGTGATCTTCTCCGCGAAGGAGGCCGCCTATAAATGTCAGTATCATCAAAGTGAGACGTTTTTCGGATTTGACGGGATGGAACTAGAGATGACATTGGACAACCCCGGATCCGGCCGTGGTAACGGCTCTGCTGTCAGCTATGGCGCCAGCAGGCGCGGTCGTTTTGTGGCACGCTTCACGGCAGATCGCCCGCCCTTTCGCCGGGGAGATGGTATTGCCGGACAATTCGCTATCGGAGAGGGGCTGATCGCGACTGCGACGCAGCTCCCGCTGGTGTGATGATCATGTTGCGGGGGCTCCTGGCATGGCTGGCGCTTCTGCCATTCGGCCCGGCGCAAGCCAGCCCTTTTGCGCTACCTGCTCTGACGCCACCGCCCGCAGCGCTGCAGGTCTACCATCTGGGCCACTCCCTGGTCGGTGCGGATATGCCGCATATGTTGGCGCAGCTCGCACCAGAGGGGCACGGCTACCAATCACAGCTAGGGTCAGGAACACCGCTCCAGCAGCATTGGGAACCTGATCAGGAGATCCTCGACTTTGACAAGGTCAATCACCCACCCGTGTGGCGCGACGCGCGCGAGGCGGTCGGATCAGGATCATACGACGCGATTGTCCTCACTGAAATGGTCGAGCTGCGCGATGCGATCCGTTACTTCAAAGGTGCGCGGTATTTTCGGCGGTGGGCGGATCTGGCGCGCAGCGGCGATGCTGACACACGGCTTTATCTCTATGAAACCTGGCATCAGCTGGACACCGCTGATGGCTGGCTAGATGTGAGCTTTCAACAGGTTGTCCATTCGATCCAGACCGAGTTGGTTGGAGTTACCAAGCACCAACCCTATTCGGAGGGATCGAATGAACATTCACAGCAATGCCAGACTGACACCTTTGGGTCGAGCGCGATTG